>JBBKWI010000209.1:0-30751 GCA_037968875.1 Candidatus Sericytochromatia bacterium
GCTGTGGATATGATTAAACTCAAACTCACCGGTGATGATTTCGGCGCCTTCTCAGCCTATCTGAACAATGGTGACTTTATCTTTGAACCCGATACGGATGCTGGAGCAGGCGTCGGCGATAATCGCATGTTCTTGACCATGAGCAATCGCTTCTTTATTACGGATGCACCTGTCCCTGATACAGGCACGGCTGATGTAAATATCACTCAGTTACCTTTGCCTGCAGCAGTCACCAATGCGCTTACCTTAGATGGTACGCCTACTGGTGAAGCAGCGAACCAATTGGTCGGCCTCTCAATTGACGGCGAATGGTCAGCGGGCACCCGCTCTCTGCTTGTAATCGCCCGTTACAATAGCACCGATGTCTCCAAACTGTATCGTCTGAGCTATAGCACCGGACCTTACGCAATCACCGGAGCGACACTCTTATCCAACGGCACCTTTGGACCGGCTGGTTACCCAGCGAATGTTCCGCTGGTAGATATTACAGCTGCTCATCAGCCTTAAGCTCTTTAAGTCTGCAGGTCGCTTTATAAAGTAGCCTGCAGACTTTGAGTTTTCCGTTTTTCTTACAATCATTAAACATTACCTAACGCTCTAAAAAGGAACCTCTCATGAAAGCACAATCACTCTCTCTTATTCTGGCCTCTTCCCTTAGCCTGGGTTTTATGGCCCCCGCTCTGGCCCAAAACACCCAAACCACCACCAAGCACGAAGCAGACAAAACTCACAAATACACCGAGCTACTCAAAGCCAATGGTGGCGACGTCGACCCCAGCCACTGGGCTTCTGAATCGATCGAAAAACTGATTACCAAATACTGCGGCATTATGGTCGGTTACCCCGACGATACCTTCCGGGGCGATCGCCAGATCACCCGTTATGAAATGGGCGCTGCGCTCTATAAACTGATGCAATGTCTCGAAGAAGTCAATGTTCCGTCCTCTACAGTAGATACCAGCAATCTGGGCCTGAAAGAAGATCTGAAAGAGCTAGCCAAACTTCAAGGCGAATTTAAAGAAGAACTCGACGCGATCAAAGCCGATCAAATGAACCTGGCCAAGCGCATTGATGTGCTAGAGCAAGTTCAGGTCCACGGCAGCGTGGAAATGCGTTACCGTGAACGTGTGGCGGTGACCGACGGTACCTTCCCGACCTCACCTTTGTATGCCCCTGGCAATAGCTCACCGACCCGCCGTGTGACCGTCGAAGGCAATGTCGAGCAGCGTGACCCGAGCACAGAAAATACCCTGGCCTTTAATAACAATGTGAACCAGTATGGCCGTGACCAGTTTGGTGTTCCCAATCTCTATCACAGCCCTTCAGAAGCCAATATCTCAATTGACGATCTGGCCCCCTATCGCTTACGCACCCAGCTCGATATTCATGCCCAATTGACCCCCTGGGCCAAAGCCGAAGTGATGATGGAAATGTTTGACCTGGGCCAGGCTTCTTCGGGTTTGACGACCAACCCCCTGAGCATTAACAATGGCGGTCACGATGGCAACGAAGGCATGCCCGACGGCAGCAGCTTTATATTCCGTAAAGCCCTCGCTGAACTCACGATTCCCAATACCTCCCTGCGTTTGCGCACAGGCCTGATGAACCTCAAACCCGTGCTCAATACGGGCACCCGTTTTACCAGCCTCTTTAATCAGAGTTCCTGGAATGGCCGGGGCTACGGTTTTGTAGGTTGGGGTGGTTCAGAAGTCGCGCTCTCCAATACCCAGGGCCAGGCCGATTACCGCAATAGTGTTTATCGCTACTGGAACGGCGGCATCAATTCCAGCATGGTCGATCCAGACAGCATGAACTATAACCAGGTTGCAGCACCGGGTCTCTCTGCTGACGTCGATTGGGGCTGGGGCAGTCTGATGCTCGGTGGGCATTATGGTTCACCACAAACCAATCGGCTGCAAGCGGCTCAGGGCAACCTATCAACCTCACTGGGCTCTTCTACCATGGGCACTTCGGAGAATTTTAATACGTCTGGTTTAGCCAAAAGCGCCGTCCTACAAGGCTTAGATCTAACCCCCAATGCCGGTGAAACCGCGCGCGTCGCCAATAATCTGGCTTTGCCCTCTCAGTTTGGAGACGGTTATGGCGTCGTTGGTCTGGACACCCACTTCTTTGACGACGGCTTCCCCGTCCGTTTTCAGGTGGCAGCTATGAGCTATTTCAATGATAATCTGACCGACTTCAACGGTGCCAGCCGCAAAGAGATCTCGGGCACCCTCGATCTGGGCTGGAACAAAAACTTTGGGATTACGATACAAGCCAATAAATCGTTTATCGGCTTTGATCGCCACAGCTTAGGCGTCTTCTTCAACGATATTGCCGACTCTGGTATCGATATTCAGGTCGGCGCCAATCTGGCCACCCGTGGCCTGTTTAATATTCAGGACGCTGCTGGCGGTTCAGCCGGTGCTGCTCTTGGGATTCCGATCTGGAAAGCAAGTGCAGACAGCCCCGAGCAAGTCAAAGTGATTCTGGCAGCACGTCAATCGCTCGGCAATCGCTTTGGCAATCTGCCCAGTGACGGCACCACCCCCAATCAACTCTTCAAAGACAGCGGATTCACCGTCTCTGTGCCCTGGGTCCATGTCGGTAATCAAAATATCGATATCTATGCCCAGTACAGCATGCTAATGGCTGATGCTATCTGGGACTTACGCCCTGTGGCTCAGGATATCTCTCTGATCAGCCGCCTCTACTGGTAAGCCACCCAACTGTGAGATCCCGAATTGTTTGCGGGATCTCACAGCGAATACAAATGGATCAGCACCACATAAAAAGCCCCCTCTCCATTGACTGGAGAGGGGGCTTAAATCTTGACTTTTAGGTCTATTTTTTCGGAGCTGCTTTGGCAGCTTCAGCTTCAGCATCTTTGGAGTAGTAAGCGTAAGCGCCCGCGCCACCCGCGATAGCGACAGCACCCAGAGTCAAGACTGGGTTTTTAACTGCAAACTCAAAGACCGGGCTCAGTATTTTTTCGCCGACAATCTCAATCGTTTTGCTGCCCATTTTGCCGATAATCGGAATATTGAGAGACTCGCCAATCAAAGCGGCAGAACCTGCGCCACTCATAAAGGAGAGGCCAGCCTGACCAGCGGCATTTCCCATATTGCCTTCTTTAAATTCTGAAACGGCATTTGAACCCAGCTTATAAGCAGCGGCACCCAGGCCGACGCCCAGAACCGGTTGCCAGCCCTTGCTAAAGACTTTGTCTAAGCCTGCAACGCCCAGTTGACTGGCAGCCAATTCAACACCACCCAGAGCAGCCAAAGCGGCACCCGTACCGGTCGCTGTATTGATCAGGCCAAGACCATCTTCTTTAACGCTGTTGACCGTGTATTTACCCAGCGCAGCGGCTGAGCCCAGCGCTGCAGCGGCACCGACGAATTCCATATTATTGGCCAGAGCAGATTTCAATTTATCGTTACCTGTGGCCAAACCAATCAGACTCGCTCCACCCGTGGCAGCGGTGATACCGGCAGTGACTTCAGCCACGCCAATCACATCATTGAGGATACCAGTCTGGGTACTCAGGCGGCGGACACCATCTATAGCAGCGCCAGCACCCGTGAGAGCAACGGCTCCACCAGATGCTGCCAGGCCAGCTTTAGAGGTAAAGATCGCTTTAGCAGGGCCAGTTAAGGCTTCTTTCATGACAGGGATATTAAACTGGCGACCGACCAATTCAGCACCGCCCAGGACGCCAACAGCACCACCAGCAGCAATCGCGCCACCTTTCAGCATCTTGCCGTCCATCATTTCATCAACGCCTTTTTTGATAGCAAAAGCGCCACCAGCAACAGCAGCGCTGCCGCCCATTGCCATGGCATTATCACTCATGAAATCAGCACTGGCACTCAGGGCTTCTTTGGCATAAGGCACATTGTACTGACGACCGATCAATTCAACGCCGCCGAGACCAGCGACAGTGGCACCCAGGGCTTCTGCGCCACCTTTGATGGTTGAGCCTTCTTTAAAGCTTTGCACGGCATCTTCAGCTAAGAGAGCAGCAGCACCTAAACTGGCGGCGCCCCCTAATAGCTTGCCATTGGTTTCAAAAGCGAATTCAAGCGCTTTCTCAACAGCAGGGACTGCGTCAGCTAATTTGGAAACGCCAGAAATCGCAGCAGCACCACCAACCAGGGTGCCCGCGCCAACGGCAATATAGTGGTCGCCCACCAGGGTGCCTTTTTGGGTTTTCTCTTTGGCAAAGCCAAGTGCTTTGTCAAGAGTGGTTTCTTTTTTAACGGCATCAGCTTTTGCTGCTGCCTGGGTAATATCGATCGCGGGACCTTTATTGGAAATATTCATCGCTTCAAGTGATCCTTTCTGATAAAAAGCTTGCTCAGGTGTATGTTTCTATCTTAAACCAAAAGTCTTAAAATTAAAACAGGCACAAGTCAAGACATCTTTAGTTTGTATCAGGTGTTTTGAGACTAAACTTGCTCCAAGTTTCTTTTCCAGCCGATTTTGCGCCCATTTGCGTCCACTTGCCACTCCATTGATCCCCTTGCTTTTGCAAAAGCAGCAGGCCGACCACTGGCGTCTCTGTCGGTTTAAAGGTCACAGCAAAGCTGGTCCCCAGGTCTAAACCGGTGCCGATATATGTCGTGGAACCAAAGCGCCACAAGACCGTATAGGTCTCCCCACTTTTGACAACAGACACATAGCCCTTGTACTCGCGTTGATCACCCGCATTATGCCCTATGGCCTGCCAATCTCCCACAGGAGCCTCAGCCCAGGCTGGCAAAGCCAGGCTGAATATCAAGCCCAGACATAAAAGAAATTTTTTCAAGGGTTGAGACCTATCCTTGTCATTTTTGCGCATGAATATCTCCTTCGAATTTAGGCACTGGGTGTCTCCGGCTTTTGCCAGGGAATATCTGGTGTCTGTTGACGGGCATTGGCCAGTCGAGCCGCCACAAACAAGAAATCAGACAAACGGTTCAAGTATTGAACCACAAACGGATTGATCTCTTCTTCAGCAGCCAGATTTACGGCCCAGCGCTCCCCTCGACGACAGATTGTGCGCGCCAGATGCAAATAAGCAGCCGCCTGGGTGCCGCCAGGTAAAATAAATTGCTGTAAAGGGGCCAGTTCAGCTTCGAACCGATCGATGCCTTGCTCTAAGCCCGTAATATCCACAGCCTGAACCCGCGGTACATTTTCAAGCTCCAGATCACTGGCCAGATCGGAACCCACGACAAACAATTGGTTTTGAATCTGGTAAAGCTCTTGATCTAAATCAGGATCTGACAAGACCGAGCGGGCCAGCCCGATCGCAGCGTTGCATTCATCCACAGTGCCATAAGTTTGAATCCGCAAATCATCTTTGCGCACCCGTTTACCGCCCCAGAGTCCGGTTTGACCTTGATCCCCTGTTTTGGTATAAATTTTCATAGAGACTCCTTTATCATCGCCTGAAAAGGTTCAGGCTTAAAGCTTGATTTTATCAGATGGCAAAAGCTTACAGCAGACCCTTATTGAAAAATCATGAAGAACAAACCCCAATCAAAAGAAAAAATGACAAGCTGGCTTAAACAGCACATGTTATGATATGCAAAATGGCAAAACAAAGCCAGGTCACCACCCTTATTTACGAGCGCAACTTAGATGAATCCAAACGAACCGTCTTCGGCAGCAGGCCCCGCACCTCCAGGCCCCCCTCATATAACCGAAACAGCTCCAGCAGCTGACTTACAAAGTACCTCTGACAAAAAACAAGCTGAAATCTCCAAACGGCTGATGAGCCTGAGTCTGCGACGCACGGGCCGTTATCTGGGCGATCTGTTTCATCTGCATGAAGATGCAGATGAAGAAGGTACTGTTGATGATATCAAGCGCTCAATCGAGTTCCGCGGCGCCAATCTCTGGGCCCTGGTTTTTGCCGTTTTTATTGCTTCGATCGGCCTCAATACCAATTCAGCGGCCGTGATTATCGGAGCCATGCTGATCTCCCCTTTAATGGGGCCGATTATGGGTATGGGCCTGGCCCTGGGCACTAACGATATTGAACTGCTCAAGCGCTCGCTGCGCAATTTGGGGGTAGCGGTCACGATTGCCATCTTGACTTCTACGCTTTACTTTTTGATTACCCC
This sequence comes from Candidatus Sericytochromatia bacterium, assembly GCA_037968875.1. Classification (GTDB taxonomy): domain Bacteria; phylum Cyanobacteriota; class Sericytochromatia; order UBA7694; family UBA7694; genus JBBKWI01. The sequence continues at coordinate 6,114 of JBBKWI010000209.1, forward strand.
ACTCGATCAAGCCCAATCTGAACTCCTGGCGCGCACACGACCGACTATTTTTGATGTCTTGATAGCCATCTTTGGGGGATCGATCGGGATCATTGCGTCGTCGCGCAAAGAGAAAACAAACGCCATTCCGGGGGTTGCAATCGCCACTGCCCTGATGCCGCCCTTATGTACAGCGGGCTATGGTTTAGCGAATGGCAAATGGAGCTACTTTTTTGGGGCTTCTTATCTCTTTTTCATCAACTCCGTCTTTATCTGCATCACCACCGTGATCTTTGTCCGCCTGCTGCGCTTTAAAAAGGTTTCCTTTCTGGACGAGCCCCGTGAAAAGCGGGTACGAATGTCACTGGCTATTTTTGCGGTACTGACAATTCTTCCCAGTGTCTACGCAGCCTGGGAAGTGGTTCAGGAAACCCTTTTCACAACCCGGGCCCAGCAATTTATCTCTGAGAATTTTCAGCTCAAAGACACCCAGATTATCAAGACTGATCTGCAATACGATCGCGCGGGTTCTCGTATTCAATTAACCCTGATGGGCGAACCCCTACGCCAACGTGAACAAGAGCTGCTGCTCTCTCAACTGCCCAAATACAAGCTTTACCAAACCGAACTGATCTATCGTCAACCCAGTAAAGGCAGTGCCGACCTCGCCAAAGAATTTTCAGATCTCAACCAAAATCTACGGGTCACGATTGTAGAAGACCTCTACAAAAAAAACATTGAGCAACTGGAGAATAAAGACAAGCAGCTCGACAAACAAGAGAGTCAGATCAAAAGTCTGGAGCAGCAAATTCTGGAATTGAAAGCAGCTGACTTCCCCGTCGCTCAGATCACTGCAGAAATTCAGATTCAGTTCCCCGCCGTACGAGGGCTTGCTCTGGAACGCATTAACCGCATTTATCGGGACAAAAGTGAAGTGGTGCCAATAGCAATGGTTTATTGGACAAAACAGCCTGAACCACCCGTCAAAAATCAACTCAAAAAACTGCTGAGTGTACGTCTTAAAGAGCCCAAACTACAGCTCTATAATTACTGAGCTTAATCCCCCCAAATCGATGCCTGGGGCTTCATATGCCCACCCATACTCAAATAAGCCCAGGCCAAACCCAGAGGCGGCACGACAAAGGTCAGCAAGAGCATCCAAAATGACAAATGGGGCAAAGACCAGCTCCACAGGTCAGCCAAACGCACAAAATCGTTTTCCATCCCAAACGAACCGTTGTTCAAGTACCAGTCTCGACTGGCTTCTGAAAACATCAGATTCCAATGCAAAACCAGATTCTGAAACCACAAATACCAGGCCAGGGCAGCATAAAGGGTGCGCTCTTGCTCTCTGACTTTGTGCGAGATCACGGCTGCGCGCCAAAAGAAAATCGTGGCCATCACCACTTCACCGCCATGCCCACCCAATAAAAACAGCGCTTCTTTAAAATCGGTGAAGGCCAGCAACGGGTAAGTCACGGCAAGGATCAACAAGGTATAAAAGACCGGCGTGCGCTGCGCTAGCTTAAAATAAATCGTGCCTGCTATCAGAGCCAGCCAGACACCCCAGGCCAGCCACCACGATTGATCCATCGTCACCGTCGCGGCATGACCATCCAGCCGCAAGGCGGGCAGGGCAATTGAGCCCAGATAATACGAAATCCCGGTGTGGCCCATTTCATGCACCAGCGACGAAAAAAACCAGCCAATCGCTTTCACAATAGGCAAGGGCAAAGAGAACAATAAACCCAGAATCAGGCCTACACCATAGTGATGCTTCCAGGACTTGGACTTAAAAATGGGCTCCTGCCAACCCGGCTTTGAGACGCCAGCCAAAGTCGCAGCGCCCAGACCCGCAGCCAGAGAACCCAATACGCCCGCTGTCGAGCGACTGGAAGGAAGATCCACGTCATCAGCCAGAGCATCGACGACTTGCTGAGGAAGCTCCGCTTCGGGTGGCGCAAACAAGTCAAAGCCGCCCGCTCGCTGCGGTGGAGATTGCTCAGGCTCTTGAAAATCAGTCGCTTGTTTTTTTTGCAAGACCTGACTACACATGCCACATAATAAAGCCTCTAAAGGGTTTAAATAGCTACAGGCTGGACAGGCTCTAGTTTCAGGCATCATCAAGGATTACTTTATTAAACATACTCAAAAAATAGCATAGATCCTCGCCAGGGAAAAGCCCCATAAGTACAGCATCAGAGCCTTAGATCTCCAAGATACGACTCCAAACATAAGCCAGCATCCGTCTAGGAATCTGACCGCTGTTTTCTTTAGATTGGCCATGATCATGGCATAATGAAGAAAAAAATTGGGAGCCTGTAAAATGCAGAATTTAAACACCCCCGAGTGGGATCTCGATAGCGAATACCCCGGCTTAGACAGCGCCGAATTAGAGCAAGACTGCAGTCGTGTCCAGCAGATCATTCAAGAACTGGTGGCCTGTGGACCGCAAATGAAAGGCACCGCTGTACTCGCCAATGCCCAAGCGATGGCGAGCAAGCAAAAAGAAGCCGAAGTGCTGCTTTATAATATGATTTCTTATAGCTATCTCAAACGCAGTACCGATCTCAAAAACACCGCTGCTCGCAAAAAGTTCGAGCAGTTTCGCAAAATTAGCGTCAAATTGACCCAATCCCTGGAGCCGCTTAACCAATTTGTGATGCGAGCTGAAGAAAACATCTTCGCTCAATTTTTGGATCATCCAGACCTGGCTGACAGCCACTTTTATTACAGCAACCAACGTCGCAACCGCGAGCGTCTGCTCAGCCTGGAGCAAGAAAACCTACTTTCCGGCCTGGAGCTCGAAGGCTTTCAGGCCTGGGGCAATCTCTATACCAACCTAAGCGGATCGATTGACTACACAATTCAAAACGAAGACAATCAGCCCGAGAGTATCGGTGTGGCCCGTCTGATTTCTTTGCTGGGTGATCGCAACACCCAAATGCGTGAACGGGCTTATCGCGGACTTGAAGAAGTCTTTAGTACCCATCAGGAAACCTGTGCTTCGATTTTGAATGCCCTCTCTGGCTGGCGTCTGGAAATGGCCGAACGTCGTTCTCAGACTGTCTCCACCCATTTCTTGACCGCTCCGCTGCATTCCAACCGCATGCAGCAAAGCACCCTCGATACCATGATCAGCATGGCTTACGAGCACCGCAGCCTGGGTCACAAGATCCTTAATTTACAAGCCCGTCTGCTCAAGAAACCCAAGCTCGATCCCTGGGATGTTCAGGCACCCGCCCCTGAACTGGCCGGTGCTCAGCCCGCTTTAGACTTCAATGCCGCCATGGATTTAATCGTCGATGCCTTTAATGAAGTCGATCCCAGTATGGGCGCCTTTGCCCGCAAAATGCAGCATGAAAACTGGATCGATGCCGCCGCACAAGACCACAAAGCGCCAGGTGCTTTTTGCTCAGGTTTTAAGAAATCACGCACACCACGGGTTTTGATGACCTATCTGGGCTCAACCTCTAATTTAATTACGCTGGCCCATGAGATTGGCCATGCTTTCCATTCCTGGACCCTACGCGAGATGCCCTTACGTGAAACCAGCTACCCCATGAGCCTGGCTGAAACCGCCAGCACCTTTGCCGAAACCGTGGTACGTCAACGGCTCTTGCGTCAGGCCCAGACCCCCGAAGCCAAATTGGCGATTTTGTGGCAAGAAGTCTCTGCGATCCCAACATTTTTGATTAATTTACCGGTGCGCTATAGCTTTGAGAAAGCCTATTACGAAGCCCGCACTGAGCGTAGCTTTGGCCCCGCTGATCTGCAAGAACTGATGGGAAATACCTGGCAAGAGTGGTATGGCGACAGCATGTCAGAAAACAATCAGATGTTCTGGGCCACAAAAATGCACTTTTATATCACCAACCCCAGCTTTTATAATTTCCCTTATAGCTTCGGCTACTTGTTCTCGCAAGGGATTTATGCGGAGCGCGCCAAGCGAGGCGAGGGCTTCTTTAGATTTTATCAGGAGCTACTCAAAGACACAGGCCGCATGCAGGTTGAAGATCTGGTACTCAAGCATTTTGGCCTGGCTTTGGATCAACCCGCTTTCTGGGAACAGTGTCTACAGATCCTGCGGGGCCATGCCAATAGTTTTGAACAATTAATTGGCGAGCTGGGGCTCTAACAAGACCCGTCGCCTGGCAGCCTGCTGTTAGGCGACGACTTTAATCGTGTGTAGGCGAATATCGTCAGGGCCATTAATAAAACCGCCATGATGATAGACCAATTGGATATAGTCGACCAGCTCCTGGGTAATGCGTTCACCAGGCACCAAAATCGGAATCCCGGGAGGATACGGCGAAACAATCTCTGTGCAAATCCGACCCGCAGATTTACGAAAAGAAACGCTTTCAGTGCGGGCATAAAAAGCTTCACGCGGAGTCAACACAGCTTCTGGCAAGGCCGGCAAATCCATTTGTTGCACCAGTGGCTGCAATTGACTGGGCACCCCCTGGGTATGAATCTCACGGGCAATCTCCCGCAGCGCTTCGACCAGGCGTTCCATGTCACGCTGAGTATTGCCAAAGGTCACAATCTCCAGCAAATTGGTCAGGGTAGCCATTTCCGACTGAATCAAAAATCGCTCATTCAGTATATCGATGCAGTCAAAAGCTGAGAGCCCGAGATGAGACACATTGATCGTGAGCTTGGTCAGATCCAGATCATACAGCCCTGGAAAGCCAATCCGCTCTTTGCCAAAACAGTAGAGGCCGGGGATTTTATTGATTTCAGCGCGTGCCCATTCTGAGATTTGCAAAGCATGGGTTAAGAGTTGATGACCGTGCAAAGCCATTTGACGGCGAGCCGTATCTAAAGAAGCGAGCAACACATAATTGGGACTGGTACTCTGCAGCAATTGCAAGACTTTGCGGGCTCGGTTTAAATCGACACGGCCCTCATTAATATGTAACATCGAGGTCTGGGTCATACCCGCAATAATTTTGTGAGTCGACTGCACCACCATATCCGCCCCGGCATCAACCGCCGAGAGGGGATAATCTTCATGAAAATGCAAATGGGGCCCGTGGGCTTCGTCGACTAACAAGGGCTTACCATGGCGATGGCAGATTTCGGCAATGGCACGGATATCAGACGTCACACCATAATAGGTTGGATTGACCAAAAAGAGGCCTTTCACATTTGGATAGCGTGTTAAGGCCTGCTCAACCGATTCAGGGGTTAGATTGTGGTCAATGCCCAGTTCTTTGTCCCAGGTCGGGGTAATATAAACAGGAATCGCACCGGAGAGCAAGATCCCGCTGATCACCGACTTGTGCACATTGCGTGGGATCAAAATTTGATCGCCTGGGTCGCAAACCGTGAGTACCATCGTATTATTACCGCAGGTCGAGCCATTGACCAGAAAAAAGGTATGCTCGACGCCATAAGCCTGCGCAGCTAACTCCATCGCCTCTTTTAAGACATGCTCCGGATCGTGCAAATTATCGACTTCGGGCAATTCACAGAGATCAATCTCAAAAACAGTCTTGCCAACCAATTCAATAAACTCAGGATCAATGCCCTCGCCGTACTTGTGTCCGGGCGTATGAAAAGCCACCATATCTTTAGTAATATAGTCGCGCAGGGCCTCAAAGAAAGGTGCGCGGGCCTGAGGATTATCGCTTGCGGGTGTCATGACGGTCTTCTCAACGGCTGGATTGGGCATGGTTTTCTCACTTCAAATATCTCTGATTGCATTCTAAAGGTTTTTGAGCTTCGGGTTAAGTATTTACTTTTGCTTAAGCTTGTGCATTTTTAACGCGGTGCGTAAAATAGTTTAACCCTTAGAAAAGAGCTTCGTCAACATGACACAAACGCTGGCCCTTCGCACCCGTGAAGAAATTGCCAATATTACCCTGCATAGCTTTGGCCTGTTTTTTAGTCTGATTGGCTTTGGTGTCCTGATCGGACTCGCCACTCAGCAAGGCTCATACTTAAATCTGATAGCTGCCAGCGTCTATGGAGCCACCTTGATCTCGGTCTATCTGGGTTCGGTTTTGTTTCATAGCTCCCAGGCACTCGAACTGAGCTGGCAAAAAGCTTTTGAGGTGGTCGATCACTGCGCTATTTATTTATTGATCGCCGGCACTTACACCCCCTTTTTAATGGTCAAGCTGCCGACCCCCCTGGGTTGGAGTATGCTTGCGATCATCTGGGTTCTGGCTGGGCTCGGTATCTTATACAAAATATTTTTTTATTATGCTTCTGACGTGCTCTCGACCCTGGCCTATATCGCCATGGGCTGGCTGTGTATGGCGTTTATCAAACCCCTACACGCTGAAATCGGCTGGTGGGGAATCGGGGCGCTGGTTGTCGGTGGGCTCTTTTATACGATTGGGGCGATGTTTTATATTTTTGATGATCGCTTTCGCTTTGCCCATGCGGTCTGGCACATCTGCGTGATGCTGGGATCATTGAGTCATTATTTTGCGATCGTCTATTTTGTGATACAAACTTAGTATCCCCTTTATATCAAAACAACCCAGGAGCGACCTTATGAAACCAGCCATTGCCAATAACACCCTCGACTTGATCGGGAATACCCCTCTACTCAAGATCCCCTCCTTAAGTGAACTCAGCGGATCTGAGATTTATCTCAAATGTGAGTTTATGAATCCTGGCGGCTCAGTCAAAGACCGGGCCGCTTTGAGTATGGTTCAGGAAGCGATCGCATCGGGCGCTTTACAACCCGGTATGAGCATCATCGAAGGCACTGCTGGCAATACGGGCATCGGGCTGGCAGTTGTTGCCAAAGCCCTGGGCTACGGCATTAAAGTGGTGATGCCCAAAGGCCAAACCCCCGAAAAAGAACGTATGATCTCCCTGCATGGTGCCGAATTGGAGCTGGTTGATCCCGTACCTTTTAAAAATCCCAATCATTTTTACCATACGGCCCGTCGCCTGGCCGAAGAGGCCCCGCAAACCTACTGGTGGGCCAATCAATTTGAGAATCTGGCCAATTTCAGAGCCCATTACCAAACCACCGGCCCTGAGATTTACCAGCAAACTGCTGGTAAAATCGATGCCCTGGTCTCTGTCGCGGGTACCGGTGGCACCCTGGCGGGCAGCTCGGCCTTTTTAAAAGAACAATCCTCAGATATCCGGGTGATTTTGGCTGATCCAAACGGCTCAGGTCTCTACCATTTCTTTAAGCATGGCAGCTTTGTCTCGGAGGGATCTTCGTTTACCGAAGGCATCGGCATTATGCGGGAAGTCGCTAACTTCGCCCAGGCCAAAGTCGATGATGCTGTTACCCTGAGCGATCAAGAGATTATCAATGTCTCGCGCTATGTGCAGAAACACGACGGAATTATTTTGGGCTCCAGCACGGGTCTCAATCTGGCAGTGGCTCTTAAAACGGCTGCACAGATGGGGCCAGGCAAGCGCATCGTGACGTTTGCTTGTGACCTGGGTGAGCGCTCAGCTTCTAAGCTCTATAACGATGCGTTCTTACTTGAGCAGGGTTTGAATCCAGCCGGTGAAGGTCTCAGTAACCTATTGAAGTGAGACTCCTCAACGTTTTTATTAAAGCTTAATGGCTGATTTATTCTTTCTTATTTTGGGATCAATTATTCTGTTTATACAAGATTTAAACGAATCAAGAAAAGAAGGACTCTATTATGAATTGGGATCAAATCGAAGGTAATTTCAAACAGTTTTCTGGAAAAATGCAAAAGGAATTTGGTAAATTAACCAACGACGATATCGCGGTAGCCAAAGGCAATCGGGAACAGCTGACGGGCCGTATCCAGGAACGCTATGGCTATGAAAAAGAGAAAGCACAAGAAGCCTTAGATGGCTTCATCGCCAAGCTTTAAGCCTTATAGCTAAATATAAATGCATAAAAACCGGCCCGTCTTACTTTGAAGACGGGCCGGTTTAAATTTCAATCCAAAAATCAGTGAGCAGCTAAGTGCCCCAAGCAGATCGGTTTAGACTTCAGCCAATTCTTTAGAGGCTTCTTCAGCGCCATTCTTGGAAGGCTTTGACTGAGGAGCCGGATTGACAGACTCAATCAGGGTTGGCAGGTTATGGTGAACCCGGACCCGGTTTTCAATTTCCAGACGTTTATCAGGATTTTCTTTTAAGTAGGTCTTGGCACGATCACGACCCTGACCGATTTTCTCGCCGTCATAAGCATACCAGGAACCACTTTTCTGAATGATATCCAGGGACTCAGCCAGATCAACAATACAGCCTTCTTTGGAGATGCCTTCGCCAAACATCATGTCCACAATCGCGGTTTTGAAAGGCGGAGCAACTTTGTTTTTAACGACTTTGATCTTAATTGCATTACCGATCATTTCGCCTTCTTTTTTCATGGTCTCAGCACGGCGAACTTCGAGGCGAACCGATGAATAGAAGCGCAGCGCCCGACCGCCAGGAGTGGTTTCAGGATTGCCGAACATGACACCGACTTTTTCACGCAATTGGTTAACAAAGATCACGACAGCGTTGGAGCGAGCAGTGACCGGGGTTAATTTACGCAGGGCTTGAGACATCAAGCGCGCTTGTAAGCCAACATGGGTATCGCCCATTTCGCCTTCAATTTCATGTTTGGTGACCAAAGCAGCGACCGAATCCAGAACGATCATATCAATGGCACCACTGCGAATCAATTGCTCCATAATTTCGAGAGCTTCTTCACCCGTACTGGGCTGAGAGATCAACAGAGAATCAATATCTACGCCAATTGCTTTGGCATATTCAGGGTCCAGAGCATGCTCAACATCGATAAAAGCGGCCACGCCACCTTGTTTTTGGGCCTCTGCAACGGCATGCAGGGCAATCGTGGTTTTACCACCCGATTCTACACCGAAAATTTCGACAACACGACCACGCGGCAAGCCCCCAACGCCCAGAGCAACATCCAAACTTAAGGCACCGGTCGGGATCGCATCAACACGAATATTTGGACGTTCGCCCAGACGCATAATTGCACCCTTACCAAAACTTTTCTCAATTGAATTGAGAGCCATTTCCAGCGCTTTGCGCTTTTCTTCGGGAACAAAAGACATATTATTATTGTTGTTTGTTTTAGACATATCGTTTACCTTTGAAATTTCTGATGTTAGCATTCTAGGCGCTTCTGAAGCAGATGTCTACAAACAGTTTTTTAACACTGAATGGACCCTCTGGACGACATCTCTTTTACCTGAATCGATCTAAATTATACCATATGTATTCGCTTGTATAAATATTTATATACAAAATATTTTTTTGCTTCTCACCTGTCACCCAGCTCGTCAAGTATAGAGCCAAACTCTTGCGGATTTAGCCTCGCTACTAGCAAAGTCAACGGCTTTTCAGATTTGAAGACTTGGTTTCAAAGCCGGGCTCAGGAAGGGCGCTTAAGCAGACTCTGCCTGCCTCTAAGCTGTGATATACTCTTTAGGAATTAGGCAAAGCGGGATCCGAACCTTGGAAGCAACGACCAATGAATCAAGAGAGTTAACGTGCTCAGACTGCGGTTTCGTCAATATGGTTGGCGAGAAATACTGCAGTGAATGTGGTGCGCCGCTAAGCCCTGAAGGCAATCATCCCCCCGTCAGTGAGCCCCTGTCCGTCGCCCTCCCTGCAACGGACAGCAAAGTCAAAAAACCGGTTGAGAAAAAAACCGTCAATTGCCGCTACTGCGGCTCCAAAAACACCCTCGGTAGTAAATACTGTTTTGAATGCGGTGCGCCACTGGTTTCTCATACCCACCCCAATCGCAGTATTCAAAAAACCCAATCAGCGGTGCGTTCCCGCCAGAACTACCGCCCCCAGGAAGAAGATAGCGAAGGCCCTGCTCCGCTACCTGCCAACTCAGTCTTACAGGGGCGCTATCAGATCACCAAGCAAATTGGTCTGGGTGGAATGGGCGCAATTTATTTGGCTGATGATTTACGTTTTTCGCAACGGGTCGCTGTCGTCAAAGAAATGCTCGATCATTTCACGGATCCCGAGCAGCGCCGTTTGGCCACGACCAATTTCGACCGCGAATCTGAGATGCTGGCTAATCTCAACCATCCGGGCATCCCTGAAGTTTATGATCGCTTTACTGAAGGAAATCGTCACTATCTGGTGATGGAATATATTAATGGCGCCGATTTAGAACAGCGTCTGATCAACCGAGAAAACGAGCCCTTTAGCGAAGATCAAATCCTGGATTGGTCCACGCAAATATGTGAAATTTTAAATTATTTACATAGCCTCAAGCCACCGATTATTTACCGTGATATGAAACCCGCCAATTTAATCTTGAACGAAGAGGGTAAAATTTATGTGGTTGATTTTGGAATTGCCCGTCACTTTAACCCCACCAAAAAAGGAACCATGATTGGCACCCAGGGCTATGCTCCAGCAGAGCAATACCGGGGTCAGGTTGAGCCACGCTCGGATATCTACGCTCTGGCCGCAACCATGCACCATTTACTGACAGGCCGCGATCCCCAGGCCGAAGCGCCATTTAGCTTTCCCCCTGTACGAGAGCTGAACCCCCAGGTCAGTATGCAAACTGATAAAATTATTGGGCGCTGTCTCAATATGGAAGCCGACGGACGCTTCCGGGATGCCCCCCATTTAAGTGAAGCCTTAAAAAAGGTTCGCCACCGCTCTAAGGGATTGCAATCCATTCCAGGTACGCTTCCGCTTCAAAGTCGCGGTATTTCAACAGCCCTGATAAAACTGGGCTTTTCGCATAAACTGCTTTCCGTTGAGTGGTTATTAAGAATTAATTTTGTGCTGCTAAGCATGATTGTGCTGCTGTTGAGCATTATTCTACTGGCAAAGAACTAGAAAGGGTCCTACGTGAGTTTACCAGAACAACCCGAAACACAGCTGCCTCCGTCTCTACCCGAAGAGCATCTTCAGGAAGGCTACAAACTGCGCGGTCGCTATCGTATTGATGCCTTTCTAGAGGTCAAAACTGATGCCAATATGTACCGTGCCGTTGACGAGGTCACCAATTTAACCGTGATCGTGAAAGAAAAAAAGAAGCCTCAAAGCCGGACCCACCTGAGCCAGCAAACCCTCAAAAACCCCTGGTACGACGAATTTACGATTTTGCGTTCGATCTCATACCCAACAGTTGTCAAAGCCGTGGATATGTTCGAAGAAAACGAGTGCTGCTATTTAATTATTGAGCAACTCGAAGGCCGCGATTTGGGCTATTTCTTGACCAAGCAAAAAGTCTCTGTGCACCAATCTTGTGATTGGATGATTCAATTGTGTCAGTCGCTGAGCCAATTACACCGCCGCAAGATTGTGCATTTGGATCTGAACCCACGCTGTATTGTCGTCACCCAAGATCTACAGCGGGTTCGTTTAACAGGCTTTAGCCGCTCTTTGCAATTGCCAATTATGTTCCCCGTGCAAAGTAATACCCCCGGATATTCAGCTGCCGAACTCGAATTGCAAGAAACCCACAGCATTGACGAACGCGCAGATATTTTCTCTCTGGGCGTGATTTGGCACCAATTGGTGACCGGATGTAACCCCCTCAAGCACCGCCGTGATGAAGATGGCCTCTTGATCTTCCCTGAGGTCACCTATTATGTGCCCGACATCAATCCTCAAATCAATAGCATCATTATGAAAATGCTGGAGCCCGAACCGCGTTACCGCTACCAGAGCATCGATGACGCCAAACGCGCGATTTTGAGCCTGTTTCATAACACGCCGTTTTACGCCAGCTTTATTACGGATGTCGGCGTGGTGCGAGAAGCTAACGAAGACAGTTACTTTGTACAAGATTGGCATTATGTCAGTCAGACCCGACGCATTAGTCATGGCATTTTTATCGTCGCTGATGGCATGGGCGGTGCCCAGGCCGGTGAATACGCTTCAGCGATGGCGACCCGTGAGGTTTCGCAATTGGTCAATGATCGCTTCAAGCGCTTAGAAGCCCGCAGTGAAGAACTGAATATTCCAGATATTTTAGAAGAGGCGATCAAAAAAGCCAATAAAAATATCTATGACGCTGCCAAGCGCAACCCGCAATTGCAAGGCATGGGTACCACGATCACTGCCGGAGTGGTCTATCAAGGCATGCTCTATATCGGGCACGTCGGCGACAGTCGTGGCTATCTGATCAGCAAAACCGAAATCGAAAAAATCACACGCGATCACTCTCTGGTTGGGCGTCTGCTTGAAATCGGTCAAATCACGGAAGAAGAAGCAGCAGTGCATCCACAGCGCAATCTGATTTACCGCTCATTGGGCGCTTACCCCAATGTTGAAGTCGATCTCTACGAGCGTCCCTTTGTGCCGGGCGCTTGCCTCTTACTGTGTTCAGATGGACTGGTTGAGCATGTCAAAGACCCCGAGATACATAAGGTGGTCACCCAGGCGCCCGATCAATGGCGGGCCTGCAACCAATTGGTCAACTCTGCCAATATCCGGGGCGGCGAAGACAATACCACCCTGATTATTGTCTATATGGACGATCTACGCTAAGCTGCAAAAACATTTAAAGCAAAAGAAAAAGCCCTCCATTTGAGAGGGCTTTTTCTTTTGTCTGATTGAGATAATCTAGGTTGAACCTGCGGTACGTTTGACCAGTGAAACAACAAACAGGATTAAAAAGAGAACAAATAAAACTTTGGCAATGCTTGCTGCCATACCGGCAACCACACCAAATCCGAGGACAGCGGCAATTAAGGCCACGACTAAAAATGTTAAGCTCCAACTAAGCATAATGAATGTTCCTTCTTTGTTTTTCTTGTAAGTTTATAATGCCGGATTTGATCTTTTTTTGGCATCAAGACGATTATAAAAAAACATAAAAAAGACCACTCTTCCATTTGCAATTTCATAAGAAAAAGCCCTCCACTTGTGAGGGCTTTTTCTTAGATCGTTTGTGTACTTGAGTCTGTCTTCTGGATCTAGGTTGACTAGGTCGAGCGAACGGCACGAGCCACCAGAGAGACCACGAATAAAACCAGAAAAACGAAAAATAGAATTTTGGCGATACTTGCGGCCATGCCTGCCACCATCCCGAATCCTAATAAAGCGGCAACCAGGGCAACGACTAAAAACGTTAAGCTCCATCCAAGCATAATCAAATCTCCTTCTTGTGTGTTCTTTGTTGTAAAAACATCATGCAAGATTTGATCTTTTTTTGGTATCAAGGCCCTTATAAAAAATTATAAAGGCCCTATAAAATTGTGTAAAGAGAGCTAAATCTAGGTTTTTTTGCTCTGTTGACGCGCGTAGTAAGCCTTAAGCGCGTCCTCGATTTCAGACCGTTTGGCATAGCCCAACTCAACCAATAAAGAGCCTAATTTTTTGTCCTGATGTCCAACCTGTTCTTTGACAGACATCGCGTGAGATAATTGCCACTGTTGGATCACTTTACCTTGAACCAGGATCTCTCCCAGCGAAAACTGCTGTCTGGCTGGCTGCTGACCAAGCACCTCATCCAGCTCTTCCTGGTTCAGATAACCTAATGTCACCAGAATTTCCCCAATCGGCTTGTGCAAAATACGCGGCAGACGCTGTTGATAGTCAATCGCGTCCTGAAGTTCGTCCTGATTAATATAACCCAGGCGAATCAAACGGTGCCCCAAAGGCTCGTGTTCAGGCTCAGCACCATCAGGACTGGCTTCCAAATGACTTTCATCTGCGATTGGCTCTGCTAAGGTCAGCTCATCTTCAACAACCTGGGTTCCAAATTGGGTTAAGCCAGGAGTCGTGTGCTGCTCCAAATAATATTGCGTGAGGGCTGACTCAATCGTTTGTTTGGTGGTATAGCCCATTTCTAAGAGCATGGTACCCAGGCGCTTATCAGCATGCTGACTCTGGCGAGCTTCAACGGCTTGCTGCAACTCTTGCTCTTGAACCAGGCCATTTTTGACCAGCATTTGCACCAATAAATCTTCGTTGATTTCGAGCTCTCCCAAAGCCATATTCAACTGCTGCTGGGTGACAAATTCCATTGCCACCAGGACTTCCGCCAGAGACATCGCCTGACTACTAGGCAGGCGACATTGGTATTGTAATGCCTGCGTTAATTGTTCTGGTGTAATCAGCTCTTTGTCGAGCAGAATCTTATCGATAGAGTTGGTTTTATCCACGCGCCTTTTCCTGACCCTCTTTGCCTTCGCATATTACTGTAACATGGCCGTTTCAAAATACAAACCAATCCCTGTTGGATTCACTACACTCAAATGCAAAACAGCACTTGTCCCCAGGCTCAGGCCGGACTTGCTACAATGAGTTAGATGGTCTGATAGCAGACGTGATCAATGTTAAAGATAGGTCTCTGAGTATGTCTCGAATTGAGCAAGCCGTGATCGACGAAGTGCGCGAGCGTGCCGATATTGTCGACATTGTCAGCCAATATGTCACTCTCAAGCGTACCGGCGCCAATTACAAAGGGCTCTGTCCTTTCCACCCTGAGAAAACCCCCTCTTTTACAGTCACTCCCGACAAAGGGATCTACAAATGCTTTGGCTGTGGTGCCGGAGGCAATGTCTTTACTTTTTTAGAAGAGCAACAACAGCAAAGCTTTGCTGAAATCGTGCGTGAACTGGCCCGACAGTACGGCATTCCGATGCGTTACAGCGAAGAGTCCAACTCCGAAGAAGAAATTTTTCGCAATACTTTGCGCCAAATCAACCAACAAGCTCTGCAGTTTTTTCAGCAGCAACTCAACGATCCTGAGCAAGGCCACGAAGCCAGGGCTTATCTTAAGCAGCGTGGGGTTCAAGAACATTTTATTCAGCGTTTTCAGCTGGGCTATGCCGCCAACGATTGGCAGATGCTCATAGAGCATTTGCGTCGTCAGGGAATTAAAGACGAAGCCCTTGAAAAATCAGGTCTATTTAAACGCTCTGATAAATCCAACCGGCTCTATGATTTCTTCAGACACCGAATTATCTTCCCAATTTTAAGTTTGAATGGGGACGTGATCGCCTTTGGTGGACGCACCCTGGATCCAGATCTGGGCGCCAAGTATATTAATTCACCTGAAACTGAAATCTATAGCAAAGGCAAAAACGTCTACGGGATTCATTTGGCCAAGCAGGCCATTCGCAAAAAAGATCGCGTGATCTTAGTCGAAGGCTATCTCGACGTGATCTCAGCCCATCAGGCTGGATTCGAAGAAACCGTCGCCGCCCTCGGGACGGCCTTAACCCAGGCTCAGTCTCGCCAATTGCTGCGTTTCACCGACAGCAAGACTCTGATTATGTCTTATGACGCCGATGCCGCTGGCCAAAAAGCCGCCGAAAAAGGTGCTGAAATTTTAGAGCAAATTACCCAGGGTATTCCGATGCGTTTGCAGGTCTTGCAAATACCAGACAAAGAAGACCCCGATACTTTTTTGCAAAAATTCGGAGCAGAGGCCTTTGAAGACTTACTTCAAAACGCCAAGGCCTTCAGTGCCTATTATTTTGATCAATTGCTCAATCGCAACGACCTCAAGAGCTCTGTTGGCAAATCAATTGCCGCCAAAGCCTGTATTGAAGCTCTACTCAAAATGCAGGATCCAGTCTTGCAAGATGAATACGTACGTTATGTGGCCAGCCGACTCGAAATCGAAGAAAGCGCCCTACGCGATCAGATTCGGCAATCGCGTCGTAAAAATTATTATCAGCAAAAAAAACAAGATCAGCAAAACCCAGAGTCAGACTCACAGCTAAGTAACCCGGCTATACCAGTTAAAAAAGACTATATCTCTGAATTGGGGCTGCTATTTTTGATGGTGCAGCACCCTGAAAAAAGCGATCAAACCCTTCCAGAGCTTCAAGAGTTACGCTTTCTGGATCTCGAGAATGAAGAGCTGCGCCAGTACCTGGTGGCAATGAGCGAAGCGGATATCAGGCTGCAGTGGCAAGACTTATTTGTGGCTTTTCCCGATCGACATATGCACCAACGCCTGACAGAAATTATGGAAAACCCGGCTTTTGAGCAACTCGACTACGAAAAATCGTTGGCTGACTTTAGCAGAAATGTTAAACTTAATTGTCTGAGCTTAAAGATGAAAGGCTTGAGTCGAGAAATTCAAGCGGCTGAAGAAGCAAATCAGCATGAGCACTATCTAGAGCTGATGCAGCATTATATTGCACTGACGCAAGATTGTTCTCGATTGAAACATATAAGCCAATGATCACGTCATATGTTAAATTATTAGCATCATTTACAACTGCCGAGTGCAGAAGGAGAAATTCAGAGTTTGACCGATAAGCGCAAAAAAAGCATAGGCGACTACGATAAACCTCGCCGCTCTACAGGACTTGATGACGCAGCAGATGTCAGTGATCGCTTTGACGACCCGGTGAGCCGAGCCGTCAAAAACGCCTCTTACGCAGCCTTAGAAGACGACGAGGACCAGGATCTCGACGCTGACGAAGAAGAGGACGAAGAAAAAGAAGAAAAAGCCGTACTCGATTTAGCAACACCGGCAGCCACCGGCGGTAGCGATGATCCCGTGCGGATGTATCTCAAAGAGATCGGTGCCATCCCGCTCTTAAAAGGCCCTGAAGAAGTCGAATTGGCCAAATGGGTCGAGCAAGGCAAATTTATTCAAGATGCCATGTCGGATATCATTGAAGCGCAAGAGCATGAAGTCTCTAAAGCTCAGGCCAAAACACTCTCCAAAGCCTATGTCACCACCAGCATGCATTATCGTCTAACGACTTCGGACAGTGATCCCACTCAGGAAAACGAGCTCAAAGAGCGCATGATTCAGGATGGTCGCTTGTTCACGGATACAATCGAAGAAGACGAAGAGATCCTGAAAATTCAGGGAATTCCTTTTTATCGCATTCGTGAGATTTTGCAAATATCTGAAGCCAAGGTGCTGCACTATATTCAAAATCCGGTCGCTCCAGATGCCGACAAAGAAATCAAGAACCCCTTGCTGAAACTGCAAGATCTCAAGCCCATGCCCAATAGCTTAAAAGAGCTACGTGATCTGGCTCAGGAAGCGAATATGGCCAAGCGCAAGCTGACCAAAGCCAATTTGCGACTGGTCGTCAGTATCGCCAAAAAATATGTCGGTCGCGGCATGCTTTTCTTGGACTTGATCCAGGAAGGCAATCTGGGACTGATTCGCGCCGTTGAAAAGTTTGACTATACCAAGGGCTATAAATTCTCGACGTATGCCACCTGGTGGATTCGTCAGGCGATTACACGCGCCATTGCCGATCAGGCACGCACGATCCGTATCCCTGTGCATATGGTAGAAACTATCAACCGTCTGAAAAAGTTCACACGTAAACTGTCTCAATCTCATGGGCGCAAACCCACCGAAGAAGAGATCGCTGAAGCGATGGAAGTCACCGTTGAAAAACTGCGGGAGATTATCAAAGTCGCCCAGGAGCCCATTTCTTTAGAAACCCCGATCGGTAAAGAAGAAGACAGCAAACTCAGTGACTTTATCGAAGACTCTGATATGGACACCCCAGTACACTCGGTGACTCAGGAACTCTTACGAGATGATCTCGATGAAGTACTCAAGACCCTGAGCGATCGGGAACGTGAAGTGCTGAGCCTGCGCTTTGGTTTAGGGGATGGCAATCCGCGCACCCTTGAAGAAGTCGGTCAACATTTTAGCGTGACCCGTGAACGGATTCGTCAAATTGAAGCCAAAGCCTTAAGAAAACTGCGTCACCCCAATCGAAACCGACGCCTACGGGAGTATATTGAATGAAGCAGCGTATCAAAGCTTTGCTGGCAGCCAGTCTGGGTGCAGGACTTTTTAGTCTGGTCGCTCAGCCCGCTCAGGCAGAGGTCAAAGCTCAGGTCTTTCAGGTCAAAATGCAATTGAGTGAAGCCAATATCACCCAGGTGAAGCTAGAGGGTCTGGTACAAAACACTGAAGCCTTGCCTGTCAGAGGGATCCAGATCAAACTCAATTTGCTCGATCCAAATAATCAACAGGTTCGTTCTTTTTTACTGGAGCCTTTCGAGCATCTCGAATCCGGTGATTCAGAGCGCTTTAGCGCCACTTATTTGTTGCGTGACTATGACCCGCTCTATCTCAAAGCCACTGCTGAAGTCGAATACACCCCGACCTCTTATTTGCAGATTGCAGACTGGTTCTTGACCCAAAACTGGCGCAACTTAGAGATTTGGCGCATTCCTGTCAACCCGGAAGTCAAAACTCAGGAACGCGATCGGATTGAAACCGCTCTGGCTTATATCGAAAAAGTCGAGCCGGGTCGTGAGTCTTATGAAGACGCTCGTCGCAAATGGAATCTGATTCAATATACCTATGGCAAACGTCTGGCTGAATCCCAGGCCGGTCACGAGGCTATTTTGCGCTTATCAAATGTCGAGCCCGACACCGAGCATGCGACTGAAGCCCAGCAATTGATCGAAGAACAGCGCTATGCAACAATCTTCAGACGCGCCATGCAAAAGGCCGTTGATGGCAATTTGCGGGGTGCTTACCGCCAAATGCTGTATATCCCCAATTCAGGAGCCTACGCCCAGGAAGCGGCTGCCAAGCGTGAAGTCTGGCTCAAAGATCTCAAAGACAGCCGCGTTTGGTTGGGTAAAATTGATCCGCCAGCTAAGCTGAGCAAAGACGAACGCAATGTTTGGCTGCGGCGCAATCACGGCCCCGAAGGCTATACCACTTCTGCGGGTAATTCCGGTAAAAAGCTGCGCACCTGGTGGTACCTCGACTATTCACATTATACGTTTGACGAACAGGGCCGCCTGATCAATCAAAAGGCTTACTAATGGCTTATACACTGGGAATAGACCTGGATATCGATCAGGTTAAATTGTGCCTGATTCATGTCGAAGGGCCGCAACGCGTGCCTTATGTGGACTGGCTAATTTTTCGGGTTCCGTTTCAATTTGGCCCCGATTATTATTGTGAGTTTGGCGCCACCCTGATGGAGACGATCGCCCATTTTTTGTTTGTCAAAAAACTGGGACCGCAGCAAATCAATCGGATTTATTTTGTCTCAGGCATGCCTTACTCTGCTTTTCATCATTTTGAAGAAGGCCTGCACTATATCGCCAATATATTCATTCAATCCCTATTTGACCCCGAGCGCGTGGGTATCTTGCGAGCTGATGGCAAGCCGATGTCACCCCGCGAGGTCTTGCTTGTCAAAGGTGAAAACGCCACTGCCTTTGTGGGCACCCAGTTTTATGGCTCCGCTTATCTGGCTTCACGCATGTACAAAAATGCGATCGTCGCCGATATTGGCGCCGCAACGACCCACATCACCCCGATCACCAAGGCTAGAATTGACCACCAGGGCCGCAATAAGCTCCCCAAATATCTGCGCTATCGTTATGCGAATCAGCAGTATTTGCATCGCGGCTCACTCTATACTTCTGTCAATCAGATTTGTAATGGGATTGAGAACAAAGACGGCACGTATTCTTTTACCCCTCGGGTCTGTCGCATGGTTGTAGCCGCTTCGCTGCTCAAATATGTGCATCCTGAAATCGCCCGTGAGCACGACTTCCCGCTACTCGAAGAAAAAGATGCCCGTATTTTATTGGCGCGCGCGGTAGGTATGGATGTTAAAAGCATGACCGAGCGCGAGCTCCTAAGCTTAGCCCAGGGGATTTACACAGAAATGTCCAATCAAATTGGTTCTGCTTTCCGAGGCGTACTCGAGAACCAGAAGCGCCTATCTGATCGCATGGAGCTGGTGACGACCGGCCTCTCAGGCAAACATGTGATGGAAACCGCTTTTGCGCGTGATCAAGGTTTGCGCGAGCGCCTGGTTCACTTAGAGGATAAGCTACCTCACCGCCTGCATGAAGCCTCTACTGCTTACGGGATCGCACTCTATGCTATGGACCGCTTGATGGATACTTCACTGGCCCCTGATCGCGTCGAGGTCATGCCCTGAGGCACGACCCCGTCGTATTCGTCAGCCGTGAACCAATGATTAATCATAGCCTCGGGCAATCGGGTAGCGTCGCCCTTGCCCGAAGGCTTTGCGGGTCACTTTGAGTCCTGGAGGCGCTTGTCTGCGCTTGTACTCGTTGACATTCAGACGTTGGATGACCCAGGCGACAGTCTCGGCTTCAAAACCCTGACCGATGATTTCTTCAGGCGAGCAATTGTCGACAATATAGGCTTCCAGAATGGCGTCTAAGATCTCATAAGGCGGCAAGGTATCCTGATCCATTTGGTCCGGGCGCAATTCCGCTGAGGGTGGTTTTTCGATCGTGGACACCGGAATCAACTCTTGCTCCCGGTTGATGTAACGCGCCAGGTCATAGACCCAGGTTTTGGGTAAGTCAGCGATCACCGCCAGGCCGCCGCACATATCTCCATAAAGCGTGCAATAGCCCACGGCCATCTCTGATTTATTGCCGGTGGTTAAGAGCATATGTCCCAGCTTATTCGAGATTGCCATCAGCAAATTGCCGCGACTGCGAGCCTGCAAATTTTCTTCGGCAACCCCTTCGGGCAAGTCTTTAAAGACGGGCTGCAATTGATTTAAAAAAGTATCGAAAATCGGCTTGATTGGAATCACTTCAAAGGGCAATCCCAGATTATCCGCCAGCGCTTTGGCGTCCGTCACGGAGCCTTCAGATGAATACTGAGACGGCATCGCCACACCCAGAACTTTGTCAGAACCCAGCGCTTTGGCCGCTAAGGCAGCAGTGACTGCCGAATCGATCCCGCCACTGAGGCCCAGCACCACAGATTTGAAGCCGGTTTTGCCTAAATAATCGCGAATGCCCAGTACCAGTGAAGCTTCGAGCATACCCATATCAGGTAACCAGCTGGCCTGGATTGGCTTTAAATCGTCCAGCTCCAGGATCGTAAATTCTTCGGTAAAGCCCTGGCCTTGCCACAAAAGCTCGCCTTTGGCCGAAACAATAAAGCTATGTCCATCAAAGATCAGGCTGTCGTTGCCGCCGACCTGATTCAGATAAATCGCGGGCACGCTATATTTGCGACAGAGCGCTTGCACCATTTGTAAGCGCAATTGCGGTTTGCCCAGATGGAAAGGCGAAGCGGAGATATTTAAGAGCATTTCCATGCCCTGCTGATTCAGTTCGGCAATCGGATCTTTGAGATAGATTTGACGCGACCAGAAATCAGAATCATTCCAGAGGTCTTCACAGACACTGACCCCCATGCGCTTACCTGCAATTTCAGTCGTCATAACCTGTTCAGCTGGCTCGAAATAACGCTCTTCGTCGAAGACATCATAGGTCGGCAAGAGGCTCTTATAATGTACGGAAACAATCTCACCGTCTCGGATCACAGCCGCCGCATTGTGCAATTGTTTGCCCTGGCGGGTGCGGTTTTTATCGACAAAGCCCACAATTGCAGTCAACCCGGTCATACCTTTGGTCGCCGCAGCGACTTGATCTAAACAGGCCAGGTTTTTATCGATAAAGCGGGGCCGGTCCAGCAGATCCAGCGGCGGATAGCCTGTCAGACTCAACTCCGGGAAGAGGATCAGCTCAGCGCCAGCTTCATGAGCCAGCCGAATTTTCTCGATCACAGTCTCGGTATTGGCATTCAGCGCACCAACAGTGGTATTGATTTGAGCGAGTGCAATTTTCATCTTAGTCAGCTCCTATGATTTGATCTGTATTCACCAGTTCAATGCCCGCTTCAGCAAAAGCAGCGAAAGCCTCTTGCTCACCCGCAGGGCTCACAGCTTTGATGGCATCTTGGACAACTTTAACTTTCAGCCCGCGTGCTTTGAGGCCCAGGGCAGCGGCTTTGACACAATAGTCAGTCGCCACCCCAAAGACAATCGCTTCTTGTGAGCCTAAAGTTTTGAGTAGAGGCTCTGTATTGGGATTTCCAAAGACATCAAAGACTGTTTTTTCGAGCACAACGGCATCGACCTGCTCAAGCAAGAAGCGATTGATCTCCACTGTTTGGTTGGGCAGGGTCAGACTCTTAACCAGTAGACTGGCCTCAACTTTGGCCTGACCTGGGGTTCCGACCACACAATGGGCCGGGAACTGTTCAAACTCTGGATCGTCTGCGGCATGGGCATCTGCTGAAGCCAGCACCGGAATCTGCTGGGCCGTAGCATAGTCCAGCAGCGCTTTGATTTTGGGCAAGAGGGTCTCCGCCTGGGGCACATAGAGATTGCCCTCGGGGTGCATAAAATCAAACTGGGTATCAATATCGACAAAAATACGGGAATTAGCTTGCATGGTTTGTCTCCTTAATTTGGGCGCTGACCTGCTCAAAGAGCTGATTCATAGCCGTTGAATAGCGCACTGAATAATCCTGACTGGCTTCGACCCGCTCCAATTGCCGCAAGTGCGCTGGCAAACTGGCGCGTTCCTGGCGACAGCGTGTCTGAATCTCAGTCAGGGTCTCTGCTGCGTGAAGGCGCTGGCCTTGCTGCATCACGGGCTGCAATAAGGCCCGACCCGTATGAACCTCGCCCACAAGGCCAAGTGTATCTGAAATCATTTTACCGTCAGTGTCATAGTCACGCCAGACTTGCTTGGCCCCCGGGTAAGAGCGTTTGGAATTACTGAGCTTGAGGGCATACTGGGTTTCGCCCGCTTTTTGCATTTCGACCAATTTATAAACCCCGCCTAATGAAGGGGCATCAATTGAGGTCGCGAGCTCGGTACCGATCCCAAAGATATCGATCGGGGCAGACTGGCTGAGTAAGTCGCGTACTTTGAATTCGTTCATATCGCCACTGACCACGATTTTGGCATCTTTTAGGCCAGCCGCATCCAGCCGTTGTCGGGCTTGCTGGCTTAGATTGAGAAAGTCACCGCTATCGAGACGAATTCCCTGAATCGGCCCGGTTTGAATCGCATGCTCAATGCCTTGTAAGGTGTCATATGTATCGACCAGCAGAATCGAATTCTGCGGGAAGCTCTGATGATAAGCGGCGAAAGCTTCTTGCTCTGTCGGGAAGGCCATCGTCCAGGAATGGGCTGCCGTGCCGACCACGGGCAGATCCAAACGTTGCCCGGCCATCACATTGGAAGTGCTGACAGCCCCGCCAATGAAAGCGGCCCGTGCAGCCAGGAGCGCGGCCTGTGGCCCGTGGGCTCGCCGAGAACCAAAGTCAGAGAAGCCACCGACGCCGTAGCTATCGAGTACATCGGCGATACGAGAGGCTTTGCTGGCAATCGAGATCTGGTAATTAACCATCGCTAGCAGCCAGGTTTCAACCAGTTGGGCCTGAATAATCGGTGCCCGGACCCGCAGTACTGGTTCATAAGGGAAGAAGACCGTACCCTCGGGCAGCGCTTCAATCTCACCCGTAAAATGGAAGTCGGCCAGCATCTCAAAGAATGAATCTGAGATATTAGCGAAGGCCGGATGCTGACGCAACCAGTCAATTTCAGAGGGCTCAAATGAGAGGTTTTCGAGATAGTCTAAAGCCTGCTCCAGGCCAGCTGCCACCAAATAATTGCGTTGATTGGGCAAGCGACGGACATAGAGTTCAAAACAAGCCGTATGATCGAGAGCTTGCTGATGATAGCCGGCCATCATCGTTAATTGGTAAAGATCTGTATTTAAAACTTGCTGATGGGTTGAAATCAGAGACATAAGCTTCGTCCTCCTTTTCTTATAAGTGTATTCTATACATTTAATAGCATTTTGTCAAGCCTCAGCTAGCGGATACAGTGCTAGAATACAGGTATGAAAGATGAATTGCATTCCCAGGAAGAACTCAGCGTCGCCGCCGTAGCCTATATTCCCCCAATTTGGCTGGGTTTGCTGTTGTTTCATCGTTGGCGCAAGAATTACTATACGCGCTATCACCTGGTGCATGCCGCCCTGGTCAATCTGACGGTGCTGGGCATATTGGTGGGCGTCGGTCTCTTTACCAATATGAGCACCCACTTTACCGGCCATAATCTCTGGCTGGTATTGATCACAGGTGGCTTGATCGGAGCCTCGCTCTTAATCGGCGCCGGAGTCGTTTTCTTTTGTGCCGTCAATGCCTATCGCGGACGCTACACGGTCTTACCAATTATCACCCGCATCTATTATCTGCTCTTCTCACAACGCGCAATCAAATCAGATAATCTCTACGATAGCCGCCGCATCACCCATTTACGCCCCTACTTAAATCAAGAAGAAGAAAAAAAATAAACCGGGAGATCCTATGTTTCGTAACGCCCTTCGCCTCAGCTTTCTTAGTATTAGTGTTTTCACTCTCAACTATGGATTCTTATCTGCTCAAGCTATGAGTCCATTGAGACCACCCATCATCAGCACCAGTACCAGCAGCGACTGGAAACCCGCTGGCTACGCAGAGCTACAACAAGGGATTGCTAATCAAGCTAAAATCAACGCCTTTTATACCGCCTTTGCTCGTCATGATGCCGCCGCCATGGCCAAACTCTATCACCCTCAGGTTGAGTTCCATGATCCCGTTTTTGGCACACTCAAAGGCAAAGAAGCCAGCGCCATGTGGGCCATGCTTTTAGAGGCGGGTGACGATCTCAAGGTTGTGCATTCACAGGTTAGTGCGACTCCCACCACAGGCACAGCCCACTGGGATGCCTGGTACCCCTTTTCGCTGACGGGCAATCGGGTACACAATAAAATCGATGCCCAATTTACCTTTAAAGACGGGCTGATCTATCGCCACAACGACAGCTTTGATCTGCATCGCTGGAGCAGTATGGCCCTGGGGCCGATCGGGGATATCCTCGGCGGCACAGCACTGGTACAGGGCACCGTGCAGAAACTGGCGCGCAAGCGACTGGATGATTAT
>JBBKWI010000210.1:0-19557 GCA_037968875.1 Candidatus Sericytochromatia bacterium
TTGCAAGCCCGGCGCTTAAACCCCGAAAGCTCGATTCCACCGTTGTTCCTGGGGATTGTCGCTTTGCAACCAGAGAACTTTGCTGAAGCCCGCGCTTATTATTTACAGGCCCAGTCCAATCAAATAAAAATGGCACATATCGAGCATATTAACCCGGTAGATTTACTCACAGGCCTGGCGACTTCACATGCGGCTCTAAATGAGTTAAAAGCTGCCGAAGGCTATTATCTACAGGCCCTGAGCCAGCCGACAGATCTGAAACACTGGCGCAAGGCAAGTCGACTGTACCTAAACCAATTAAAAAACCAGGGCGATTATGAGCGGGCTCTAAAACACTTTGAAACTCACACCCAACACGTCAATGGCGAATACACAGCCACAGAAGCCCAGCTCTATCGTGAAATTGTGTTATTAAAGTCCCTGCCTGACAGCCAGCGCCCCGCAGACGTGCTCAATGATCTCGGGCAATTGGCCCTGCTGCAAGATCAATATCCAAGTGCTGATGATTATTTCCAACAGGCGCTCCAAAAAAAGCCAGCCTATGCCCCGGTCCTCTTCAATCAAGGGCTTTTGGCCCTGGCGCAAAAACAACCCCAGCAAGCCCAGGCTTTGTTTGAACAGGTCCTGCTTCAGCAGCCTAAACATTTCAAAGCCCGCTTTAATCTCGGGCAAGCCCTGGCCCAACAAAAGCAGACCCAACGCGCCCGCGAGATCTGGCAAGGCTTGTTGATAGAACAACCCCAACAAGCGGAAGTCCTGGAAGCCTTGGAAAACTTGCGCTAGCATTTAAACAAACTGGAATTTCGAATCACACTCATATTCAAGTATTAAAATCCAAACTAAAAAGCGGCCTCAAATAGGACAAAAAAAGAGAGCAATGAGGCTTAAGCCTCATTGCTCTCTTTCAATTTAATCAGGACTATTGCACAGGCTGTACTTGAATCGCATCCAGTACTGGCCCAATGGATCCTTCGGTGCTACTCTTGAAGCGCAAAGTCATGGCGGTGTTATCGGTTAAATCGGCACCAATGGTGACCGTCTGGACTTGCCAACCCATATTGCTTGCTGATTTGCCAGTGGTGTCAAAGCTAAAGCTGCCCAGTGAATGGGTGCCCCAGAAAACGTCGAGGGTTTTGATACCGGGATTGCCCTGAATATTGCCAGCCATGGCAAAGCTCAGGCGATAGGCTTGGCCAGGAGTCGTTGCCAGGCTCTGGTAAATTTCGCCGGCTTGATCCGGGTTAAGATCGAGAGATTGTTGGCCTGTGAAAGGCTGCCAGATCGTTGGCGGATCTAACTCAGCTTTATCGCTTTGACCAATTGACCAGCAATCGATATGATCAACAAACTTCCAGGGAGTTCCAATGGCTGGCAGTTCAAAGCCAGAATTGGCAACTAAGTTATTGGCGTCCGGCTGACAAACTGGGGTGGGCGTGGGTTCTGGTGTTGGGGTCGCTGTCGGTTCAGGCGTGGGTGTTGCCGTTGGGGTTGGCGTCGGTTCAACGGTTGCTGTGGCTGTTGGCTCTGGGGTCGCAGTAGGCATCGGCGGTGTGCCAATCGGCGTCCCTGTCGCGATCACGCTGGGTTCAGGCGTCGGGGTGGCAAAAGGGGTTGGAGTAGGCACCGGGCGAGGGTGTGGCTGGGGACGATTGATAATTATGATTTTGGTGTATTTTTTGTAGACGATGGGTTGCTGTACCCGGCGAAAAGTCTGGCCTTGCTTTTGTTTGAAGCTCTCACGGCTCTGGGTTTGCTGGCGGGGATCACTTACGCGACAGAGCTCGTCAAAGTTTTGCATCATCTCTTGAAATTCACGTTCTTCTACCTGGGCTTGATCGCGATCATAGCGAAACTTTGGAGCCTGCTTCATTTGATTCCAACGTTGATACCATTGGGGTTGATGATTCTGAAATTGTCCTGCTGCTTTGCGGAAGTTTTCAGGATCCATCTTCATCATTTTGTCGACTTCCTGAGCAATCTCCTGCTCATCCCGTCGATAGGTTTCCACTTTGCTTTGGCGATCGGTTTCGATCCGGTTCAAGAGATCGGGATCCTTTTGAGAGAAATCATGCAAAACCTGTTTGGCCTGAGCGTCGGATAACTTGCCAGAGCCAAGATAATCACTGAGAAGTGGATTGCCACTGTTTTTGGCCAGGGCGACTTGTTCTTCGCTAGAGAGCGATAAGAAACTATCGATTACAGATTGCAGATCCTGAGTTTGTTCATCACTCAGATTAAGCGCCGATTGCAACGAAGCGGCGTCGGGCAGATTGGTACAAGCACTTAAGCTGCTGGCAGTGATAGCGATCAGGAGCAGGGTTTGAATACGTTTCATCAAGAAAATGTCCTTTGTCTCAAATTGGGGTACGACGAGAGCGATATTCTTATTAGAACATAATCACAAACAAAAATGGGGATTCCTTTACAAAAAGTTGCCTGTTCGTCAAGAAATGAAGTATTAAATCCACAAAATCATTGATACATAAGGGTTTTAGACCGAAATTTTTGCAATAGTGTGTAATAAAAAGCGGCCCCTGTTTAAGTTAAAAACAGGGGCCGCTTAGATTAATCTATTGACTTAGCTATAAATTACAGAAGTCAGATATTCTTTGGCATTGGGGCGCCAGGTATTATCCATTAGATCTTTATATTGATCATAGAAAGCCTGGTGCTCATGCTCAGGGAAATCACTCAGCTCAATGAAGATTTTCATCAATTCTGCGAAATGGGCATCGTAGAAAGCGATCATTTTGTCATCGAGGTCAGCGAAGTTTTCTTTACAGAAGACCTCAAACTTATCGTTATCAAAATACGCTTCAGCTTCTTTGGCGCAGAATTCATATTTCTCGAGCTGGGTTTTGTTTTTGTCGTTTAAGACTTCCAGGTATTTGACCTGATCAAGATCGATCTTCATGTCTTTGCCGGTCACTGCACAGAAAGTGAACCATTTATAGAGTGAGCAGATCAACCAGGGGAAATGCACATGCAGCGAAGTGAAGTTTGAATCCGGGCAGGCATTCGCGAAATCAATTGGGTGAATCGCATCGTCTTTGATCAGGGCCTCGAAGGAATTATAGGTCCAACGGTGATAGGCATTGATCATTTTGACATAAGACTGTAAGCGAGAGAACATATCTTTCTCGACTTTGAGCTTTTCAGGACTATAGTGCTCATGCAGCGGGGCATCTGGCACAAAGCGCATCGGCATGACCTGGGGCCCAATTGCCATACAGCGGATAAAGGCATCATAATCTTCGACAGCTTCCTGAATATGAAAAGCTTTGCCTTTGGTCAGATTATCGTATTTGTCGTAAAGCTCTTCGATCGTGTCGACTTTCCAGACGTCAGATCCGCCGCCGCCAAATGGCTTTTTCAAAAATAGTGGGAATTGACCATTAAAATGGGTATCTACAGCATCTTTGATGTAATTGCCTTTGACATAAAAGTCATCGC
Organism: Candidatus Sericytochromatia bacterium; assembly: GCA_037968875.1. Taxonomy (GTDB): domain Bacteria; phylum Cyanobacteriota; class Sericytochromatia; order UBA7694; family UBA7694; genus JBBKWI01. The sequence goes on from JBBKWI010000210.1 coordinate 3,454, forward strand.
GCATGCGATCCATTTTGGGCTCAAATTTTTTGGACTTTTGGATTTTCTCTTGGACTGTTGCCCAGTCCGTTTCACGATGCTCATCTGACCAACCGTATTTGGTGTGTTCAATAATCAGCTCTTGCTCGTACTTCCACTCTTGATCCTTTTTTTGCAGATCCGTATAGGGGTTGAACTGGGGCAATAAGACCGTGGTCGGTACGCGATCTTTGGGATGGGTGGCACGGGCCAAAAAGTCGGTCGTGCTGTGTTTGTCATAAACATTAAAGGTATAGCTGTGATTGGCAAAAGAAACGCCTGAGTTCACGGCAGTGCCAGACCAACAGCGGTAATAATCGTTCCAGTGAATCGTGCGGTCAACAATAAAGTCATTTTCGCTACTGAGATCAGCACCACAGACCAGAGGCTCAGCAATCACGCGTCCCCATTCCACCTGATACTCTTTGCCTTTGTGTTTCAATGGGCGATCCAAAAAGTCTGCAAACGATTTCATCGCATAACGCATGCTCCAGTCAAAGGAAGCCATAATATTAATTTTCTTGGTTTCTACCATCAGTAAACTCCTCTTTATTTGGCCCCTGTATAAGCTAGTCATAAGCGGGGCAATTTCTTTGTTACAGCATACCGTGTTTTGGCATGAATGGGATTTTGATCACAAGGTGCTAATCAAAGCCAGAATCTCAAATTTAAGCGATTTTTCTATTCATTTAAAAATTTTCAATAGGGCTATTGCATTAATGATAAATTTAGGTTAAGATAAGATTAATCAGATTTAATAAAAGCAGTTGAGAGTCAATCACTGCCAGAAGGATCAACACGATGACAGCCATTTCATCAATCGTTAATAATATATTCAATCAGTATGATCGCAACGGCGATCAAGCGATATCCTTGCGCAAAGGACAGGGCTTTGAAGGCTCACATGTCGCACAAGAAGTTCGCCCCGGATTTGATTATGATGAAGTCCTGACCTTGCGTTATTCCCACGACAAACTCTTCCAGGCTGCTGACAAAGATGGCAATGGTCTGGTCAGCCGCTCTGAACTGGCCGATGCAATTAAGTTCTTTGACACCAATAATGATGGCGACCTCAAAAACTCGGGCCCCTTCTGGAATCGCAAAGGCGAATTAAGAAACTTTGACAAAGCTTACCCAGAGCAAACCAAAGTCCTCGACAGCTATCTGCGCCCCAATCCCACCAAGCCTCCTTATAACGGACATCCCGGTGGACCTGGCCAGCCTTATTATCCCGGCCAGCCCTATCCTGGACAACCGTTTCCATACCAACCCAAGCCGCCCCACTTCCCCCGTGCTTTGGCTGGTGCTACCGTCGGCGTTCGCGTCGCTTAAACACAAAATTCATAACTGAATCTATTAATATCTGCAGCCTTAAACAAGGCTGTTTTTTTTTACTTAATTTTTGGTAGATAACTCAGAAAAAAACACGAACAAATCAACGCTCAGGCCAACTTTCTGGTGTGCATAACCTTACCTAAAGCTAAAATTAATGCTATATTAGAGTCATAACACGGTGTTCCCGATTTGACACCGGCTGTCCCTTTGCCACAAGCTCTGCTGTCAGCACCCCCACAAAATACAAAACACATATTTTTGCCTGGAGATCGGTCATAATTTTTTTGAGTAGGCAGATCACAGAAAGCAATTCATTAATGTCATTTGAAAACTTAGGTTTACGTCCCGAAATTTTAGCCGGTATTGCCGCTGAAGGTTATACCATCCCCACCCCCATCCAAGAGCAAGCGATTCCCGTTATTTTAGCTGGCAAAGATATCTTAGCAGGCGCCCAAACTGGCACCGGCAAAACCGCCGCTTTTACCTTGACTTTACTGCAATACTTAAGCACCACCCACCTCAACCCCCGTGGTAAAGCCCCCCGTGCTCTGGTTCTTGCACCAACCCGCGAGCTTGCTGCTCAGGTTGCCGAAAGCATTCGCAACTACGGCAAAGGCCTCGGCATTCGTTCAACCGTGATTTTTGGTGGTGTCGGTATGATGCCCCAGATTCAACGCTTACAAAAAGGCGTTGAGATCGTGGTCGGTACGCCAGGACGCTTATTGGATCTGGTGGGTCAACAAAAACTAGACCTCTCTCAAATCGAAGTCTTGATTCTGGACGAAGCCGATCGCATGCTCGACATGGGCTTCATTCACGATATTCGTAAAATCATCCGCCTGGTTCCACCCAAGCGCCAGACCTTGTTTTTCTCAGCAACTTATTCCAGAGAAATCAAAGCGCTTTCTGACACGATTTTATTCAAACCTGAGCGCGTTGAAGTGGCCCGTGAAAACACCGCCGCTGAAAACGTCGATCAAACCGTTTATCATGTTCCTAAATCAGTCAAACGTGATGCCCTGTCACATCTGATCACTGATGGTAAATGGGAGCAGGTCTTGGTTTTCACCAAAACCAAGCACGGCGCCAATCGTTTGGCCCAACAGCTCAACAGAGATGGCATCACTGCGACAGCGATTCATGGCAATAAAAGCCAGAGTGCGCGTACCCGTGCCCTCGAAGATTTCAAAGACAACAAAGTCTGCGCCCTGGTCGCAACCGATATTGCCGCTCGCGGCCTGGATATTGACCGCCTCTCGTATGTCGTCAATTATGAATTGCCGCATGTCGCTGAAGATTATGTGCATCGTATTGGCCGTACCGGTCGTGCCGGTGCCAGCGGAGAAGCCATTTCGCTGGTTTGCCCCGATGAAACCAAACTCTTACATGCCATCGAACGCTTGCTCAAAAAAGATATTCCTGTCAGTAAAATTGAAGGCATGTCTCACGCCCCTCGCGTCGAAGTCTTGCCCATCATGCCCCATTTACGTGGCGATGATAGCAGAGGCGCACGCAAGCCCTTTGCAGCCAAAGGCCGTGGCAGTCGCGCTGGTGGCAATAGCGGAAGCTATCGCTCTGGTGGTGGTGGACGCAGCAGTAGCGAAGATGGCTATCGTTCAGGGGGTCGTGACAGCAGCGAGGGCGGTTATCGCTCTGGGGGTCGCAGCAGCGAAGGTGGCTACCGTTCAGGGGGTCGCAGCAACCCCAACGCTTCTTCTCGGGGCACTTCAAATGGGGGTGGCCAGGGCCGCCGCAGCTCAGCTCGCGTCTAAACTAAACACATAAAAAAACACCCCGACAGCTTTGTCGGGTGTTTTTTTTTCAGCCTTACGACCAATAGGTTTTAATATACACCTGAGCAGCCTGGATTCTAACGTCACAATGGGCTGCTTTTGAGCTGTTTACCCGGTAATGCTGCCCCGTTGGTTTTTGTTCTGGCTTGCTTTTTAGCCCTGGAGATTGCTTGACCCACTCAGCGATAAGCTTGGGATCCGCTTGAAAATGAATCTCAAAGGTGCGCGTGAACATACCACCAGTGGTATCGATCTCTGGCTTTTGCAGGAATATTGGGTAAGCAGCCAATTGACACCAATCCCGTGCAATATCCAGGGCTTCTTGCTGTCCGTCTTGACGGATACAATAACTGATGCTCAGACTCACCCCCAGAAAGCAGGCAAAGAGCAATGACTTTTTATAGGGCATTGGCATGTCTCAGATTTTAGCATGCTTATCATTTCAGCGATCATTCTAGATCTAAATTGCGCTCAATCAAGTCCCATTGATTGCCATATAGGTCAGCAAAGACCAATACTTTGCCATAGGCTTGCTGCTCAGGTTCACGCACGATCGACACCCCTTTGGCCAGCATTTGTTGATAATCCCGCATTAGATCATCCGTACTCAAAAACAAAAATACCCGCCCCCCGGTTTGATCGCCAATACGAGCAATTTGCTCAGGGCGAGAAGCACGCGCAAGCAATATTTGGGTTTGGCTCGTGCCTGGTGGCGCAATCACGACCCAGCGTTTGTTTTGGGCCGGTATTTCGGTATCTTCAAGTAGTCTAAAGCTTAGTTTCTGTGTATAGAATTCGATCGCTTCATCATAGTCTTTCACCAGCAAAGCGATTTGGAATAGGGATTGTTGCATCAGAGTCACCTTTCAAGAGAAGCCTTCCATTTTAGCTGAGGCCACTGACTCTAGCCTAACAAATGAAAGCTTAAAATTCGCGCTATACTATGCTAAAAACAAAGATCTGCCTGGCAAGACAATCGGATCGTTTGAAAAGGAAGCCTTGATCATGTGGAACGCATTACTGGGATTGTGTCTATTAGCAGGTCAAACTGGAAATTTAGACAGACAGCAAAAGAGTGAATATCAGCCTGTTCAGCTTACTCAGGCCAGCCATCAGCAAAGCCTAAAAACGATCCCGGCACCAACGACACCGTCTCAAGCGGGTCCATTAGTGATTATTGGAGGAGGCAAAATTCCAGACACAATTTATCATAAGTTCATCGCCTTGTCTGGGGGCCAGAAAGCCAGGATCTTAGTCGTCCCTCTGGCGAGTAGTATCCCACTCGAAGTCGGCGAAACAGCTCAGAAGCAATTTCAGGCTTTGGGCGTGAGTCAGGTTGAAGTCTTTGCTTGCAAGACCGGTGGAATGGACACCAGTCCTTGCTTGCAACAAATTCGTTCAGCGACCGGGATTTTCTTCACGGGTGGGGATCAGAATAAACTGGCTGCTGCTTTTGCCCAAACCCAGGCTTTTCAAGCTCTGGCGCAACAGCACCAGCAAGGCAAAGTACTCGCCGGAACCAGTGCCGGGGCAGCGATCATGAGCCAGGTGATGCTCACGGGTGACGAAAACCAGCCCCCGCAGCGCAACCCTAACGAGCCCAGCCCTGAAGATCGCCCTTTTGACTCAATCCAAAAACAGCATGTGCAAACGACCGCTGGCTTTGGCTTCGTTAATCGCTACATCATCGACCAACACTTTATCAAGCGCCAGCGTCAAAACCGCCTGATTTCCGTCGTGCTCGATCAACCCGAATTGATCGGGATCGGCATTGATGAATCGACAGGCATACTGGTGCAAGCCGATCAAAGCTTTGAAGTGATTGGTCTCGCGACCGTTATGGTCTTTGACGCTCGTCAGGCAACGGGAATCACAAGCGATGCCCAGGACAATTATGCTGTGCGCAATCTAAAAGTGCATTTACTCAAAGCGGGGCAGGGGTTTGATTGGCACTAAACAAACGAGATTAAAAACTATTATTGAAGTTTAAAAACCACTGCTGATCTTCTTCCGAAATCGCATAATCCAGCGTCACGATCGTCGATAAATTCCAACCGACGCGCAGGCCGAGGCCTGTGGACGCTTTCATTTTGAGCAGATCCAAAGCAAAATTTTGTTCCCCCACGGTCCCCAGGTCTAAAAAAGGAACAACAGCCAGACTGAAGTGTTGGCCCCAAAATTCGGTCTCGCCGACTTTGTGTCGGATCTCAAATGTACCAAAACCAACGGTTCTACCTAATAAGCGATTGGCTTTAAAGCCTCTCAGGGTTTGTGAACCGCCCAGAGCATTAATACTGCCATCCGGGCTCCATTGATCCTGGAACTCAAAGAAGGGAGCTTGCTCACCAAAAATGGTTCCGTAGCCGACACGACTGGCGAGAATCGTACGCGGTAATATTTCAGGCAGGAGCTGATAATAGTGTTTAAATTGCAAAAGTGCTTTGTCAAAGAAAAAAGCCGATCCGATCGCAGGTGCTGAAAACTCATTCGAAAATTCAGCGACGATCCCACTCGTGGGGTCAGGCTCAAAATCTCGGGTATCATAGATCAAAGCGCTTTGTAGAATTGAAATCAAGCCCCCTTCGAGGCCATAAAGCTGTTTATCTTTGGCATCTTCTTTCAATTGTGAAATACCATTGGGCACGGTTCGGGTGTTTCCGGTGATAGGATCAACGCCAGAGACTGGCTGCCCTTCGAAAGTCCCATAAGTCAGATGTTGCAATTCATAGCCTGCCATCAGACGCCAATTGCCATCTAAAATCACGCGCTCCCCTTTGAGATTAATCATCCACTCCTGTTCAGAAAACCTGTTTCTTAAGACATCAGCCACTTCACTGGCTTCACCAGTGTTCACGCCAGCTCGAATCAATGCCAATTGCTTTTTATAAGCATCATAGGATCCACCAGGCAACGGATTCAGGGTGCCTTCTGTTAAGCCAAAGTAGAGATTATTGGGGTTTTTGCTATAGACCGCATCCAGGCTCAGACGCCAGGGGGAATCCCAAATATAGGGGATGTCGAGCTTTGCTTTCACGCTTTGGCTATTTTCAATAGATTGGTTCAAGCTCAGTCCCAACCTGGCATTATAGGGCTTATAAGCAAACAAAGGGTCCGTGCGATCCCCATTAAAGAAAAGATAGCCCGTGGCGCCTAAGCCAAATCCATTTAAGGGATCCACACTAAAAAAGGGAACCCCAGTCACAAAGAAACCTTCCTTTTTTTTCTCCAGTGCTTCGTTAGACATTTTTCTTTGCATTGAAATAAATTCGGGTAGATTCTCTTCAGCATGATTCTCTTCGGCTGCAGCGATTCCCCCGGTCGCAAATAATAGAGTGGCAGTCATCAGGTTTGTCGTTGCTCTTGATTTCATCAGTCAGTCAATCTTCCTTTTCTTGATACTGACCCTAAACTAACAAAATCAAGATGAAGATAAGATGAAGGAAATGATGCACAAACGCTGAAATGGGAAGGAGTTCGATTGTCTTCATGACATGGCATGAATGCAGCTAAGAGCAGCTCTGACTGCAACCAACAGAGTCTTTATGGGCAGCCTTGTAAAAGGCTTCTTTGCCTTCTTGCCAGGCAAACCAGATAATGCCAAGGGCACCCAGGCTATCGACATAAGCAAAACCTGTCGATTCGTAAATCAAGCTGGATGCTAGTAATAAAAACGACATGTATAAGCAGGCTTTGGTGCAATTGGCATCGGCCAGAATCGGAGCCGAACCCAACTTGTGGCCAATCTTTTGTTTTGAGCGCATCAAAATATACATCGTGGCAATCGACAACGTCGAAACAATCACCCCTACAAAAGTCGTTTCAGGCTGATGCTGAGTGGCAATATTGACAGCTGCGCTGACGGCAATCCCAATGATTAACAGATAAAAGGCAGTGCCTGTGACACGTAAAGCCGTGGTTTCAAAGGCATCCCGTTGTTGAGCCGTTGGCGACTGTTTTAAGCGACTCAGCAAATGCAAAATACCGATACCGGATAAGACTTCGATAAAACTATCGAGGCCAAAGCCAAACAGAGCGAGGGTTTCGTCGTTAAAACCAAACCAGACCGAAACCAGGCCTTCGATAAAATTGTAAAACACAGTGATCAAAGCCAGTATTAAAGCCCATTGATACCACTTTAGTCTGTCTTGCTTATCTTTGAAATCAAGATCTGTGGGCTTTGAAATGTTGTTTTGGTCTACTTTGGTCATAGACTCACTCCTTGTAAATAAGTGCTGATTGATTTTCTGTTACAGCTTTAAGCCTGTGCTTAGTATAGAGTCTAGCAATGGATCTGTAGCGGGTTCATATTGACCCCATCTTTAGTATAGGGTTTATAGTGTGAAAAAATAGGGATACAAACCGATGTCTGGAATCGTTCTTAAAAAGCCGAGCTTATTGATTTTTTGGCTCTTCATTGCCTGTTTTCACTTGATAAGCGGGCCTGTCTGGGCAACTTCGGCTGAGACGCGGCAACTGCTGCAGTTAGCTGAGTATATTGGCGTGGACTATGCCTCTGCCGTCAAAGCAGGCGAGGTCATTGACGCGAGTGAATACCAGGAAATGCAAAACTTTATGGGCTTAATTTTGGCACAGGGGAAAACATTACCGCAACCCGCCGCTGAGTTTAATCAGATTGCCCAGCAGCTGAAAACAGCGATTGACTCCAAATCCGCCCCTGTAGATATTCGCCAATTAAGCAATGATTTACGGGCTGTATTGCTGGCAAAAGCGCCGCATCTGGCGCTACCAAAAACCTTACTCAAACGTTCTCAGAGCGCTCAGCTTTTCCAGCAAAATTGCATCGCCTGTCATGGGGAGCTAGGTAAAGGGGACGGCCCTTTGTCCCAGAAGATGGAGCCAGCACCGACCAATTTCACAGATCCAGAGCGGGCATATAATCGCTCTGTGATGGGTTTATATGACGCGATCACCCATGGGCTTGAGGGTACCGCGATGCCAGCCTTTAGCAAGTTAAATACGCAAGAGCGCTGGTCACTGGCCTTTTTTGTTGGCAGCCTGGCCTTTGAAGATAAAGTCCAATCTCAGACGCAATCTCGCTCCCAGGCGCTGCCGGTTTCTGTCGAAAATTTTGTCAGTCTGAACCCCAATAGCCTGGTCGAGAAATTTCCCGACTTAAGTATGCCTACCATCGAAAGCTTACGTCTTCACCCTGATCGCTTGTTTGAAATTACACAAACGCCGCTGCTGCTAAGTCTTGAGCGACTCCAGGCAAGTGAGCAAGCATATCTAGAAAGCGATTTTAAATCAGCGCAATATTTGGCGGTTAGCGCTTATCTGGACGGCTTTGAATTGGTTGAGAACAGCCTGAATACCCATAAACCTGAACTCAGAAAGCAGATTGAAGCCAATATGCTGGCGCTCCGCCAACAAGTAGCAGCCCCCAACCAGGCCAGTCAGGTCAGTGCATCGATTGCTTTACTTGAGACCCAATTAAAGCAGGCCGAAGCCTTGCTGAATGCTGGAAACCTGTCGGACACAGCGATCTTTAGTGCCAGCTTCATTATCTTACTGCGTGAGGGCCTGGAAGCTTTATTGGTGGTGCTGGTCTTACTGACTGTTTTAAAACGGGCCCAGCGAAAAGATGCGCTACGATATGTACATTTAGGTTGGGTCATGGCTTTAGTGGCGGGTCTGGGCACCTGGTGGGCGGCCCAGTCACTGATTTCGATAAGCGGAGCCAGTCGAGAATTAATGGAAGGTTCAGCGGCAATCCTGGCCGCGCTGGTCTTGTTTTATGTTGGTTTTTGGATGCATAGCAAAGCTCAAGCAGGCCAGTGGCAAGCCTATATTAAAAAGCATATTCAGAAACATTTAAGTCAGGGAACGCTCTGGGGACTGGCGGGCCTGAGCTTTATCTCGGTTTACCGTGAAGTATTTGAAACGGTTTTGTTTTATCAATCCTTGATGACCCAGGCCGCTCCTCAACAGATCGTCAGCATTGGGGCTGGTTTTGCGGCTGCCGTCGCCACCCTAGCTCTGATTGCTTATTTGATTATTCGCTTCTCTGTCAAATTACCGCTGGGGCGTTTCTTTGCCTTTAGCACCTATCTGATGCTCTTGCTCTCATTTGTTTTGGCAGGCAAAGGCATTGCGGCCTTGCAAGAAGCCGCTCTGATTAGCCGACATCTCTTCCCGCTAGAAATCAGGCTCGATTGGCTGGGTATTCATGCCAGCTGGGAAGGCCTGGTGACACAGTTTTTGATCCTGATGCTCCCACTGGCCTATCTGCTCTATTCACGACTCAGACCGCAGTCTAAACCAGATCCTGAAGTGATTACACACGAAAAATAACATTGAATGTGATTCAGTTCTGTGAAAGCTGCTGCAAAATGCTGCAGTTTTCGATTGTGGTCACTTGAGAGCAACTGCGAGGCAGAGCTTCGAGCTGTTTTTTAAGATTTTGAAGTTCTTTAATTCTTGATTTGACCGTGTTGAGATACGCGTCAAGCAAGGGATTCATCTCTTCACAGCAATCGGCTCCACTCGCACTGCCTGAAGCTTAACGTTCATCAGATCTTCATTTTCACTTTGCTAAGCTAAATGCAAGTCCAATAAGAAAGGTTCACAAAATGAAAAAGAACATCAGCATCGCCATCAGTCTGGCTGTTTTGGTATCGATTCCGTTGTTTGCATTTGCTGCCGAAAAATCACACCAGGAAGTCAAAGGCATCATTCAAAGTATGCCAGCTAAAAATATAGGCAACTGGAAAATTGACGGCAAAACAGTCAAAGTCTCTGCTCAGACTCAGATCGACGAAAAAGAATGTAAGCTAAAAGTCGGCGGCAGGGCAGAAGCCGAAGGTCATTTTCAGGGTCAGATCTTGATCGCAAGAGAAATTGAGTGCGAAGGCCCTGAAGAAAACGAAGACGAAGACGCCGATTAAATTGAAAGCGTATTAAAAACAGATGCGTTTACTGTTGGTCGAAGACACCCAAGCACTGGCTCAAACTCTGGCACTGGGACTGGAAGAAAATGGCTTTACGGTCGATCTCGCCTTTGATGGCGAGCTGGGCTCCGTGATGGCGTTTGAGCCTATATACGACTTGATTATTCTGGATATCATGTTACCCAAATTATCTGGTCTTGAGATCTTGGAACGTTTAAGAAATCAAAAAGTGACCGTACCCGTGCTAATGTTGACGGCCCGAGGGGAGCTAAGTGATAAAGTCAAAGGCCTGAATGCCGGGGCCGATGACTACTTAGCCAAGCCCTTTGACTTTGCAGAGTTATTGGCACGTATTCAGGCTTTGATCCGGCGCAGCAACAATCAGGCTTCCTCCCAGATTGCGGTTGGAGACTTATCGATTGATACGCTCTCTGAACAAGTCTATCGTCAACAAGAGCCTATTCACCTGACAGTCAAAGAATACTCTCTTTTACTCTACCTGGCCTATAACCAGGGTAGAGTGATCTCACGTACAGAGATCGTCGAACACCTCCCTGAGATGGATTCAGACAGCAATTTGATTGATGTGCATATTCGAAAACTGCGTCAAAAAATCGATCAGCCCTTTGAAACGCAGCTGATTCAAACCGTGCGCGGCCGGGGTTATCTACTGGGTCCAGGCAGCTAATGTACTCACTCAAGAATCGGCTTATTTTTGCGGTGGTTGGGGTGACTTTGTTGGTTTATGCCCTCTCTGCGATTGGCTTGTATGAATATTTAGAATACAAAGAACAAGCTAATTTAATATTCGGACTAGAGCAAGAATTAGAATTAGTCACCGGCTTACTCGAAGTAGAAGATGATGGCCAACGGATTGAACTCGAGCTCGATCAAATGAAAACAGGAAGATTTGTTGACTTATATTCAGGGCGTTATTATATTGTGCGGGTAGCAGGCCAGGAACCCATTTTGTCTCTCTCCCTGGGTGGGAAGATGCCCGCATTTGCCGACAGCCCACAACAGCCTCAACAGCACAGCTTTGAAGCGATCGGCCCAAAGCAAGAAGCCTTAATCGTGATGTCGCAAAGCTTAAACTTTGGCGATCGGGAGATTCAAGTAATCGTCGCTGAATCCCAGGCACAAATGCAGCGCTGGCTGTCGGATATCCGGCTGGCCCTGTTGATTGGCATCCCAATCTTATTGGGAGTTTTGTTGTTATTGGTTGGCTTCGTGATCGGATTGGCTTTAAAGCCCCTTGAAAAACTGATCGCCGAAATCGAAAGCTTTGATTTCCACAAACAAACTGAACTGAGTGCCCCCAGCAAACGTCCAGTGATTGAACTGCAAAAGCTCAGCCTGGCTTTTAATCTATTGCTCGAACGCTTTCAAAAAATTAGACTGGCTGAATCGCAATTACTGATGGATGTCTCGCATCAATTAAAAACACCACTGACGATTATTCTCAGCACCTGTGATGTGATCTTGCTGCGTCAGCGAGAATCAGAACGCTACCAACAAGCCCTCGAGCAAATTCAAGACACCGGTCGCAGCATGAAAACACTGATTAGCCGTTTATTGTCGGCTGCGCATTTGTCTTCAGAAAATCGTCAGATGGAAAACTTTAGAGATTTAGCTTTAGAACAGGTCGCCCAGGCCGCTGTTGCCAAAATGAACCTACTGGCCCAACAAAATGAGATTGAACTGAGCTTTTTCAGTCTGAAACCTGTGCGGATTTATGGTGATGCAGAACGTCTGGAAGAGCTTTGCTTAATCTTAATTGAGAACGCATTGCAATATAGTCCAGGGCTTACCCAAATACGCGTCAGTACGACCCAGGACAGTCAGGAAGCTGTTTTAAGTGTTGAAGACCAGGGGCCAGGCATCTCAGCTGAAGAAATCCCCTTTCTCTTCCAACGCTTTTTCAGAGGTCATCAGAGTGCAGCTATACCCGGAACGGGTCTAGGGCTGACGCTGGCAGAACAAATTGTACAAGTCCATAAAGGACGCTTAAGCGTTGAGAACCGTCCCCAGGGTGGCGCCTGTTTTCGCTGTCATTTGCCACTGCTGGAATCAAATTAATTGCACAATGTCATGAAAGGAATGTAAATGAAAAATCGTCTCAACCGGGTGCCTCAAATTATTATCTTGTATTGGGTCCTGAAAATAGCTTCGACGACCCTGGGCGAAACCGGTGCCGATCATTTTTCGATGACCTTAAAGCTGGGCTACTCCAGTACGATCCTGATTTTCCTGGGTCTCTTCGGCCTCTGTTTGGCTTGGAAGCTCAAACTGAAACGATATGAGCCGATCAGCTATTGGCTGACCTTTACCGCTAGCGCCATTGCAGGCACCGCCATCTCTGACTATATAGACCGCACCCTTGGCTTGGGATACATTTATGGTTCGCTCTTGCTCATGCTCTTATTGGGATTAACGCTAACGATCTGGTACTTAACGGAGCGTTCTTTGTCAGTCGAATACATTGTCAGCGCCAAAGCAGAAATTTTCTATTGGACAGCCTTTTTAATCGCCAATACGCTGGGCACAGCCGCCGGAGACTTTTTAGCTGACCAGCTGGGCATCGGTTTTCTCTATTCGGCCTTGCTCTTGTCTGTCTTGCTGGTTATCCTCGCTGCGCTGCAATACCTGACACCCCTTTCCAAGATATTCCTATTTTGGCTAGCGTTTGTACTGACTCGCCCATTTGGAGCGACATTTGGTGACTTCTTAACCAAAACCCATGCCCAGGGCGGCCTGGATCTGGGCACCTATGGCGCATCAGTTTTCTTTTTGGGGATATTAATCATCGCCTTATGGCAGGCAGTCAAAAGCCACAAGCAAGATATCTTGACTCAATCTGAGGCCGCATCATGAACACAATTAAAAACAGTCGATGAAAAAAGAAGTTTTCACAAATATACAGAAGTTCCCGCGTCAGGCATATTATCAGCTTCTGATTGGCTTTGTCATTGCAGCGGGATCCTTAGTCTTATTTAGCAAATGGGTCAACGAAATCCTTGAAAAAGAGACCACCGCTTTCGACCAGCAGGCTTATCTCTGGTTTCAGAGTTGGCAAACGCCTGCGGTAGACGTTTTTATGATCTGGATGACCTTAACCGGCGCCGCCATCAGCGTGATTGGACTCTCGGTGATTATTTTGTTGTGGCTTTATTTTTTCAAAAAGAACACCCATGCCATTAAATTGTTTTTGATTAGCAATATCGGGGGCATTTTACTGAATAATTTGCTTAAAATTGGACTTCAGCGTGATCGCCCTTCGCTAGACCCTGGTATTGGAGCGATTGGCTATAGCTTGCCCAGTGGCCATGCCATGGGTGCTATGATATTTTATGGTTTTATTGCCTATCTGCTTTTGCGCAGCAATCAAAAGAAATGGCTCAAGAGTACCGGGACTTGTCTGAGTATCTTGTTTATCTTGGCAATTGGTGTCAGTCGTATCTACCTCAACGCGCATTTTGCTAGCGACGTTTTGGCGGGCTATATTGCTGGTGGCTTTTGGTTGAGTGCTTGTATCCTCGCTGTAGAAGCCAGGCCCTGGTATCGAAAATATGCCCATCCGGAGGATTGATGATCAGCAAATGTCGTCTGATCTGCCTGTGCCTAGTCCTGATCTCAGCTTGCAAGCCGGAACCAAAGAAATCAGCAGCACAAACAGAAAATGAGCCCGTAGCCGACTACCCAATTGTGGCCCGTGCGATCGCCTCTTCTTGCATGCCTTGCCATAATAAGCAAACCCTTGAGACAGTCATTCAACGCGTGCAAGCAGCCCAATTTGAAGCCATTGAAGGCGAAAGCCGTTTGCGTATTTTGGCTGAACTAGAAACACTCAAAGCCTATATGGAGGATGGCATACCGCTTAGCTTTAGCAGCAAAGCAGAAGTCGACAAGTATCTTCAGTCCTCACGTTATCCCTTTTATTTAATGCTCGAAAAGGGCGTGATGCCTCCCCGCTGGGCTGCTGAATTAATGCAGCAAATCGACTGGCCCAATTATCAGGTCTTGCCCTTGTCAGACCGAATCGAAATGCTGAAATATGCCAAACCCAGCGCGCAAAAATATTTACGTTAGCGAAGTCTAAAGTCTTTACTCGCGGTAAATTTTGACCATCAATTGGCCTTTGCTATCGACCCAACCGCGATACATGCCATCGCCATTAAAGCTGGTTTCGATCTGGCCTTGCTTGTCAATGGCGATAATACCGCCTTCGCCGCCCATCGGTTTGAGCACACCCATAATGACCTCATCAGCAGCTTGCTTAAGGGACTTATTCCCATATGCCATGCGGGCAAAGATATCATGGGCGACCGCTGTGCGAATAAAATACTCGCCATGTCCGGTGGCTGAGACGCCACAGGCTTTGTTATTGGCATAGGTTCCTGCCCCGATAATCGGCGAGTCACCAACACGACCAAAGCGCTTATTGGTCATACCGCCAGTAGAAGTACCTGCAGCTAGATTACCGGCGCGATCGAGAGCAACAGCACCGACCGTACCAAAGGGTTTGGCTTGCTCGGCTTCACGCTTGACCTCTTGTAAGAGGTCCCATTTTTCCTGAGTAAAAAAGTAGCTCTGCTCAACTTTGGGCATACCCAAAAAACTGGCAAAAGCTTCGGCTCCTGAGCCCGCCATCAAGACATGGGGAGATTTTTCCATCACGGCCCGTGCCAATGAGATTGGGTTTTGGATATGCTTCACACCAGCGACAGCACCGGCAGCCAGATTTTGACCGTTCATAATAGAGGCATCGAGTTCATGGGTGCCATCATGAGTAAAGACAGCGCCTTTGCCCGCATTAAACAAAGGTGAGTCTTCCAGAATATGAATACTGGCTTCAACCGCATCCAGACTGCTACCGCCTTTTTTGAGAATGCCATGTCCAGCCTGCAATGATTGCGTCAAAACCGCTTCATAACTTTTGCGCCTGGCAGGCGTCATCTGACTTTTTTCTAAGGTACCCGCTCCACCGTGGATCACCAGGGCGATCGGAGCTTCATGGGTCTGCGCTGGAGAGATCGTTAAGGCTATTAAAGCAACGCTACAAAGCCCCAGAGTGAATTGTTTAAGCATGATCGGATCCTTCTATTTTTTATTTTGTACATTGAAGCATATTTAACGACACAGGGCGAATTTCAGACGCCTGGCTCACGCTTTCTTTGATTTTAGATCGGCTGTGAGCTCTGTCGTGACAGGGCTGAGCAAATTGGCTTGCGCTCTGGGCAAATAGTGATGGAAAGCCTGCACTTCTTTGTTCCAGTGATTAAGCAGTCGCCGGGCCTTGCGGCTGCCGGTTTCTTCGAGATAATCAGTCAAAAGCGTTTTCAAGCGAGCTTGTGCTTCCATCGCTAAGGGGATCTCACATAAATACTCGCTGTTGATCTGAGACGATTGATCGCCATACAGGAAAAGCTCTCCACCCGTCATACCAGCGCCTACATTCTGAGAAACCGTGCCCAGGACAACCACCTGGCCATTGGTCATATATTCACAACAGTGTAGGCCAGCGCCTTCGACCACTGCTATAGCCCCAGAATTACGGACACCAAAACGGTCGCCCGCCAGTCCATTGACAAAGAGCGTGCCACCGGTCGCGCCATAGAGGGCACAATTGCCGATAATACTATGCTCACCGGCTTCATAACTCGCCCCTGGATGGGGGCGTATCACGACCTTACCGCCTGACATCGATTTACAGACCGAATCATTGGCTTCACCAAACAAGCGCAGCTCCAGCCCTTCGGTTAAAAAGACCCCAAACCCTTGCCCGGCTGAACCCCTAAAAATCAGTTTGACTTTGCCAGAGTAGGCCGTGGTCTTTTGCTCGCGCAGGTCTTTTTGACGCTGAGCCAGATGCCCAGACAAAGTCGCCGGAATCGCGCGATCATTTGTTTCAATTTGATAATACAAATCCCGACTTTGATTCTGCTTCAAAGCTTCCTGAGTATCTGTCAGAATCTGTTGATTGAGTGCATTGATTAGGATCTCTGGCTGGCGTTCTCCAGGCGTTTCTGTGGCAGGCGCTTGTGTAAACC
>JBBKWI010000211.1:0-29484 GCA_037968875.1 Candidatus Sericytochromatia bacterium
TCTCAGAGAAGGTGAAGAACTGGATGTCTCTGTCGAACAGATCAACCCGCGCAAGGGCCGCTCAGCAGTACGACGTTATACGCCTCCGGAAACGGTAGAAACATCAGCCTAAGCGTGGAATGCGTTGATTGATTGGATAGGTTCGGGGACTCGCTCTTTTTGGTGAGCCAAATCGATTGCCAGGTACAGAGATTGCTCCTGCTATAATGCCCGGTGAGGAGAGCACTATCTATGCAGCCGCCCCCCCACTTTGATCTCTGTGAGCGCTTGCGCTGGCATGCTGACCAACGTCCAGATCAGCTGGCTTTTGGCTATTTAGCTTCTGACGAAGCGCTGCCGCTGGCTGCTCTGACTTATGGCCAATTGGATCGTCAGGCCCGTGCCCTGGCTCAGGTCTTGCAACAGACTTGCGCCCCGCAACAGCGAGTCATTTTATTGGTGCCAACAGGCCTGTCATTTGTAGTGGCCTTGATGGGCTGTCTCTATGCCAATCTAATCGCCGTGCCGGTTCCTGCGGAGTTTAATGACAGCAAGCGCTTGAAACGTTTGATTCCTCGCTTACGCGCGATTGCCAAAGATGCCCAACCCAGTCTGATCCTGGGTAATCGCGAAAGCCTGGCACAACACGCGTTAATTATTGAGCAAGCACCTGAATTAGCAAGCCTCAATTGGCTTAACCTGGATGAATTGCCTCCAAACTCCGATCATTGGCAAGTACCCCTGATTGCTGCTGAAGACTTGATTTTTTTACAGTATTCCTCTGGCTCTACCGGTCAGCCCAAAGGGGTGATGGTGAGCCATAACAATCTGATGTGCAATGCAGCCCATATTCAAGCGGCTTTTGGGCACGACTTTGAAAGCGTCGGTGTCAGTTGGTTACCGCCTTATCATGATATGGGCCTGGTAGCAGATCTCTTGCAAGTCATTTTTAGCGGGCACAGTCAAATCATTTTCTCGCCATTTGCTTTTATTGCTCGTCCTTTGCGCTGGTTACAGGTGATTTCAGATTATCAGGCGACGACCAGTGGCGCTCCCAATTTTGCCTATGCCCTCTGCCTCAATAAAATCAGCCCTGCTGAACGGGACCGTCTGGATTTAAGCTCGTGGCAGGTGGCTTACAATTGCGCTGAACCTGTACAAGCCCAGGTGCAAGCTGATTTTGCTGCCTTTTTTGGACCCGTCGGCTTTCGTGAACAGGCCTTTTTCCCTTTTTTGGGCATGGCTGAATCGACCCTGATGGTCTCCGCTGGCCAGCACACGGACTTAGCCCGCGTGCTAAGGCTTTCAAGAGCCGGGCTCAAGCAGGGGCAAGTCGATTTGCTTGGAGCGGGTGCTTTGGAGCAACAAGTACCAACGAATAGCAAAACCCTGGTCAGCAATGGCAAAGCCTTGCCTGGCCATGACTTAGCAATTGTTGACCCAGAAACGGGCGTTCGTTGCTCGGCAGATCGCATTGGTGAAATTTGGGTGACTGGCCCCAGTGTGGCTCAGGGCTATTGGCAGCAGTCAGCCCAGACCTTGGCCAGTTTTAAAGCTCAGCTCAAAGACTCTAGCGATCAACGCTTTTATTTGCGAACCGGGGATCTGGGCTTTCTTTCACAGGCTGAATTGTTTATTACCGGTCGCCACAAAGATCTCTTGATTATTCAGGGGCAAAACCATTACCCTCAGGATCTCGAGCAGAGCATCGAAGCGGCCCATTCAGCGATTCGGCCTGGCTGCTCAGCTGCTTTTGGCCTGTTTAACGACGATCCAAATTCCGCTGGCAGCACGGTCGCTGCTGAGTCTCTGGTGCTGATGGCTGAAATACAAGCGGATCAGGTCAGCGTATTACAGGATCAGCCACTCGCCCTACAAACGATTGCACAGACATTACAACAGGCAATCTGGGAAGGCCATCAAATTTGGGCGCAGTCAGTACTACTCTTGCCGCCTCAGGGTATCCCCAAAACCTCCAGCGGCAAAATACAGCGCCGGGCCTGTCGCGAGCAATTTGAGGCTGGGATGCCTGATCGTTTAGTGCATTGGCAATCTGTGACTCAACAGCTGGCTTATCGAGCGCCGGTCAGCCAGCTAGAACAGATTCTGTGCCAGACCTTTGCGCAATTTTTGGATCTGCCTCAGGTCGGCCTGAATGATCACTTTTTTGCTCTGGGCGGACATTCTCTGCTGGCCACTGAGATGGTCTCGACTCTCGCTGCAGCCCTGCAACGGCCGGTAGCGATACAGGATTTGTTTCGCTACCCAACGCTGGCTGAACTGGCGCATCAATTGAGTCAGAGAGATCCTCAAACGCTCTCACAGCAAGCTGAGCAGCAAATCAAAGCACTTAAACCAGGCCCACAATCTTCACACCCTTTGTCCGCTGCTCAGGAACGCATTTGGTTTATTGAGCAACTCAGCTCAGATCGGCAAGCTTATTTGATGCCCAGAGCCTGGCGCCTGACAGGCCCACTTAATCTGGCGGCATTACAATGGAGTTTGTCTGAGATTTTGCGTCGCCATCGTATTTTTTCGCTTGGGATTCAAGCAGCGACAGATGGCAGTCCTGAACAGTCAGAGCAATCTAAGCGATTTGAACAGTCATTCGAGCTGGAACTACAAGATTTTCAAGAAGACCTTTCGCCCCCCCTTTATCAGGATCTGGCTCTAAACCAGGCCCTGAATCAGGCTGCTCAAGAGCCCTTTGAACTCAGCCAGGCACCCCTGATGCGCGTGTCGCTCTTTCGAATCAAGCCAAATGAACAGCTGCTATTGGTGAATATGCACCATCTGGTCAGTGATGGCTGGTCTTACGGTGTCTTTTGGCAAGAACTTAGCACGCTTTATGGGGCTTATCAAGGATCGGGTCAGGTGCCGATTCGGAGCCCCTTGTTGCCCTTATCACTGCAATACCTGGATTATGTTTATTGGCAAAGAGAGCAATTGGCGTCTGGCTTACAAGCGCTGCAATTGCACTATTGGTGCCAGAAATTGTCCGGCTTAAAACCCATAAAAATTCCCGATGATAGCGCGGCTCTAAGACTTTCGCTGCCCACAGCAGATCAGGTTTCAAAAATTCCAATCGTTTTGCATTTGTCTTTGCCAACGCTTCAGAGGCTGAATCAACTGGCTCAGGCTGAATCAATTAGTCTGTATATTTTATTACTCAGCGCCTTTAAAGCCCTACTTTATCGCTATAGCGCTCAGCGCGATCTGGCTGTCGGTAGCCCAGTATCGGGACGGCATCCCGGTGGGAGTGAACCGCTGATTGGCCTATTTGTGAATACCCTGATTATGCGTACTCAGCTCTCAGCACAGGACAGTTTCAGAGAATTGATTCAACAAGTCAAAAGCACGGTGCTGGAAGCTTATACCCACCAGGACTTGCCTCTGGATCAGATAGTGAGTGCCCTCAACCCTGAGCGCCAGGGGGAGCAAAACCCACTTTTCGAGATTTTATTTGCTTTGCAAAATACACCCCATGCAGCGCCTGCTTTAGCTGGGCTAGAGCTCAATGCTTACCCCTTGCCAGATCTCAGTTCGCGCCTGGATTTAGAGTTTCAACTCTGGCAGCAAGATACTGGGCTAGAGATTCAGCTTTATTACCGCCCTGAACGATTTGCAGACTGGCGGATGCAATCATTGCTGCAAGGCTTTGGCAGCTTGCTGACTGAAATGGCTCAGACCCCCGCTATATTGCAATGCCCAGTGCAGGACTTGCCGCTGATGCTTGCTGAACCTGAGATTGCGGCTTCAGATAGGTCTGAAGAGATCGAAATCATTGCTGATACTCCAGACTTACAATGCCTGAAAAAAATAGCTGATTTTTGCCGCTTACAAGCTGAAAAAGTCGCCTTACGTAGTCATTTCGGTAGCTGGAGCTATGCTGAGCTAAACAATTACCGTCAAGCAATGGCTCTGAAACTGGAGTCACTGGACTTGTCCTCCAGGGCTTCGGTTGGCGTCTGTTTGCCTGCAGGGCCTGATAAAGCCGCTGTCATCTGGGCGCTTCTGGAAGCCGGTTTTTGTGTTGTCCCCTTGTCTGCTGAGCTCGATTCTAAATTGCTGGCGGGCATTATTGAACTCAGTCAAATGGCTTGCCTGATCGTGCCTGGTAAACAGCTGAAGACGCTTTCAACGCTCAGCTTAACTGGTGCCAGAATCGAACAAATGCTAGATTTTCAGTGCTTCAGGGATCGCTCTTCAGCTAGCTCACGTGTTGAGCCCGGAGCAAAATGGGCCGCGCTGCTGTATTGCTGGAATGCAGCCGGTGATCTGATCGCCCTTCCGTATACGTCTGCGCATTTTGAGTCAGCACTGTATCAGCCCGTCCAGGCCGACTTGGAAGCCACGCTCTGGCTGAGTTTCTGGCGTGATCTGAGTCAGGGCAAGACCCATTCCCTGGCCTTGCCATTGCCGACTTATCCCAGCGCAGATGGGGTTTCTGCTTATCATGCCTGGGACCTGGGGCACTCTGCAGCCACTTTTAGCAGTCGATTATCAAGTCTTCAGACGCCTGAACGCAGTGATCTCCAGGCAGAGCCTGCTTATCTCAATGGTGGGGAACTGATTTTCCCTGCAGGGGCTCCGCGTACTGTGACTGAAATGATCGTTCAGGCGGCTCAGACACAAAACAGGGGCTTACGTGTGATTGACGCCCAGGGCCAGAGTCATTGGCAGTCCTATCAGGATTTGATCCAAAAGAGTCTGCAGATTTGCGAGCGCTTGCAGGCTCTGGCTCTCGTTCCTCAACAAGCTCTGGTCTTGCATTTGCGTTCAGCTAGCGACCACTTTGCGGCCTTTTTAGCTGCAATTCTGGGGGGCTTTGTGCCGGTGACGGTTGCGATTCCAGCTGTCTATCAGCCAGAACAGGCTGGGGTGCAAAAATTACTGAATCTTTTAGAGCTGTTGGACTGGCCGATGGTACTGTGTAATCGCGCAGAACAGGCCGAGTTGTTGAGGCTAGCGCAAGCACAACCGCACGGCCAATTGGCTGAACAGCTCTATTGCCTGGATGATCTGATGCCTGCGCCTGCGGTTTTGAAACCGACGGACACGATGCCAGCTTATCCAGCAGATCCTAGCCAAAGCGTTTTTTATCAGCTTAGCTCAGGCAGTACGGGTATTCCCAAATGTATTCAGATCACCCACCGGGGCGTCGTGGCTCATTGTGAAGCGGCTGGCCAGTTCAATAGCTATCAGGCCGAAGATGTCTGGCTCAATTGGATCCCCGTTGATCATGTGGTCCCAATCTTGACCTGGTTTTTGCAAGCCTTGTATCGACGCGCTGACTTTATTCATGTCGACAGCAGCTATATTCTTGCGGCTCCTGTGCGCTGGTTAGATTTACTCGATCGTTATCAGGTTCAGCACAGCTGGGCACCTAATTTTGCTTTTCAATTGGTCGCCAATGCCCTGGCAGCCTGCCCTGAATCAGAACCGCCGCTCTGGGACCTCAGTGGCTTAAAATCATTGATGAATGCTGGTGAGCAAGTGACCCAATCAGCGATGCAGGCTTTCTTTGAGCAAACTCAAAGCTTTGGTCTGAGCGAAACGGTCTTGAATCCAGCCTTTGGTATGGCGGAGTCCTGTACTTGCATGACCTATGCTTTGCAATTTGACCTGGCCAGCTCTGACTTCTATCTGGAAGCAGACAAGACTGCTTTTATCAACACTGGGGCTGTCATTCCGGGAGTAGAGGTTCGCATCGTTGGGGCTGACAATACGCTCTTGCAGGTTCGTCAGATCGGGCGCTTTCAGATCCGTGGCGATGTGATTAGCTCAGGCTATTACGCCAATCCTGAGGCCAATCGTGAAGCCTTTGTCGGCGCTGGCTGGCTGAATACGGGTGATTTGGGCTTTATTCACGAGCAAGGGCTGTATATTACCGGGCGTGAAAAAGAAATGATTCTGGTGCATGGGGCCAACCTTTACTGCTATGAAATCGAAGCCCTTGTCGCTGCGATCCCAGGAGTTGAGCCTGCTTCTGTCGGGGTCTTTCCGCTGAGCGATAGTCAAACGGGTTCCGAAGGTTTTGGGCTGGCTTATGTGCCCCAGGCTGCTGAGACGGATACTGATTGGCTCGTGATTACTGAAAACCAGGGTCTTGAGCTCCTTGATACTATTTATCAGCGATTAAGCGAGCAACTGGGCTTAGCCCCACAGGTTGTGTTTGCACTACCCGCTTCGGCTTTCCCGAAGACTACCAGCGGTAAAATCCAGCGGGCCAAATTAGCCCAAAACCTGGCTGCGGGCGTTTATGATCAGCAAGTCAAAGCAGCAGATGTCTGGCGCGGACAAAACAATCTGGCGGCAAGTTTTTATCAGGCCAGTTGGCAAGACAGTCCGCGCTTACTCTTTCCAGAGTCTATTCCGTTGCGCCAGACTCAGCTGCTGATTGTGGCTGAAGCGACAGACTGGAGCGAGGCCTTGCTAGAGCAGCTTCGCCCGCTGCTGCAAGGGGTTTGCCTGCATGATCCGCAGCAAGATAGAGAGGCAGAATGGCTTACTCAATTGGCCCAGGCACCGCACCTGGTGGTCATGCAATTAGCTGAAAGCGCTCCAGCCACGAGCTCTCACTATGCACAGTACTTAAGCGGAACGCTAACGCTAGCCCAGGGCCTCTTAAAGCATCTCAGGCCAGGCCAAAATTTGCACTGGGTTTTTGTACAAA
The DNA here is from genome assembly GCA_037968875.1 of Candidatus Sericytochromatia bacterium. Taxonomy (GTDB): domain Bacteria; phylum Cyanobacteriota; class Sericytochromatia; order UBA7694; family UBA7694; genus JBBKWI01. Next base: position 6,656 of record JBBKWI010000211.1, read on the forward strand.
TTGCGTCTCCTGTCAGTGATCCCGCTCAAAATCAGAGGGTTTACCCGATTGACGAGGCGCTTTCCGCCTGCCAGCAGGGGTTTTTAACTAGCCTGGCCCAGGAGCGTTTGCAGTGCTCAGTCCATATCGTGGACAGTCTCGGTTTAGCGCCTGGCGTACTGGCTGAGCTTCTGACCCAGGAACTCAGACACGGTTTTGGTCAGCAATTGCGTCTGCGCTATCAAGTCAGCGATCAGCAGCTGTTACGCCAGTGGCGTTGTTTAGAACAAGTTCATTTACAAGCAAGATCAACAGTCGTGGAACCCTTTGCTGCCGAGGACTTTACTCTGGTTCTCGGTGGTCTTGGTGGCATTGGTTTTGAACTCTCTCAGGCGATCTTGGCTTATCCGCAACAAGAGCTGATGATCGTGGGGCGTCGCTCCAGCGCAGCAGCCCAGGATCAAGTTCAGACCCTGCAAGCTAGCATCAATACAGGATCCCGATTGCATTATCACGCACTCGATATATTGCAGCCGGAGCACTTATCTGAATTAATGGAGCGGCTGGAAGCTGCGTCTGAGCACAATCAAGGCCCGTTGTCGACGATCGTACAAGCCCTGGGCCAGCCTTACCCTGAGTGCCCGATTGCGGAGCTGACTCCGCAGCTATTGCTGCAACAATTGCGTTTAAAGTTGGCCTCAGAGCAAATCATCAGCGCGGTTTTACAGCGCTGGCCCCAGTGCCGGGTGATCGATATCGGCTCTGTTAATGGCTTTTTTGGCGGGGCACAGGTCAGTGCTTATGCCGCTGCCCAGGGTTATGTCGATGGCCTGGCCCAGCAAATGGGCCCACATTATTATGGCCTGCATCAAAGCCTCTGGAACCAGACCGGATTGAGCAAAAATCGAGCCAATTTAGGCTTTAATAAAGGCTTCTTAAGCCTTAGTCCAGAAAAGGGAGTCCAGGGAGTGCTGGCGCTTTTGCAACAGGAGCCCGGCGTCTATTATGCGGGTTTAAATGGGCGCAAGCATTTTGTTGAGCAGCAAGTCTCGTTAGCTAGCCGTCAGGCCCAGTTGCGCCCAGCCTATAGCCTGCCAATGATAGATCTGCTGCTGGGGCATTATCTAAACGGTCAGACTCAAGTGCTCAGCCAAATTCGCCCGCGAACTGAGCACAGTACTGCACCTCGACTCAAACTGCTGGACAGTAAGCAGCGATCTGTCCCTGCAGGGTTTATCGGCCAGCTTTATTTGCAAATTGCGCCTGAGCTGATCGCCACAGGCATCACTGCGCACACCGACCCGCAAGGTAATCTGTGCCTGATTCAAAGCGCTAGTATGGGGACTGCAGACTTGATCGCGCAAAAAATCAGTCACAGGCTTCAAGTTCTGGGTCTTGAGCTTGATCTGCGCCTCATTCGTCGCGCATTGCGTCCCCAGGAAAGCACCTGGATCTGCTATCTTCAGGGGACTAATCAAGGCCTCAATTTGCCTCAGATCGCAGCTCAGATTCAAGCATTCCTGCCCTGGTTTTGGCAACCCGCAGCTTATCACCAGCTCAAAGACTGGCCCCTGACGGCTGCCGGGCATTTGGAGATCAAGCACTTAGCTTTGCGTCGATTGCAAACTCAGGCGCATCTCAGCGAAGCGCTAACCCCCAATCAAATCCTACTCTGCGAGATTTTTAGCGAGATTTTAGAGCGGCCTCAGGTCAGTCCGCAAGACGATTTTTTCAGTTTGGGGGGACATTCCTTGCTGGCGATCCGTTTATTGGCAAGCATTCAAGAGCGAACGGGAGTCCTGCTCCCTCTGAGTCGACTCTTTCAGACGCCTAAGATTGCCGATTTGGCCCTTTTACTCAAGCCACAAGCTGATGAATCCCCCACTGAATTATGGCCAGCGCTGCTATCGCGACCCAGGGAGCAAGCTGCGCGTTTATCTTCGGCTCAGGAACGCCTCTGGTTTATGCATCAATTGCAATCAGAGGCACAAATTTACAATACCCTCTTCTGTCTCAAACTCCAGGGGGATCTCAATTTGCATGCTCTTCAGGCCAGCCTACAACAGTGGCTGCGGCGCCATCAGATTTTACGCACCGCTTTCAGCCTGCCTGAAGCCTCAGATCAGCCCCACTCGGAAGCTCCGAACGCGATTGTCGCTGCGGCGTGTCTACTTGAACTGCCAGTGCTTGATTTGCGTTCTGAAACGGACCCGGAAAAACGGGCCGCAGAGCTTGCTCAGGAGCTGGCGCAGATCCCCTTTGACCTGAGTCAATCTCCGCTTTTGCGCGTCTGTATTCTGCGCCTGGAAGACGCCACTTATCAGCTACAGCTGGTGATTCACCATATTATCTCGGACGCCATTTCAATACGGATCTTGTTTCAAGAATTGGCCGCTGATTATTGCCGCTTGCTGGCGGGTGATTCGGCGAGTCTGAGCGCAGAGGATAAAGACTCCGCTTCGCCACTAACTTATTTAGATTACGCCGCCTGGCAGCAAGAGCTAATCAGTCAAAACCTGATGCAAGAGCAGCTTGAATTTTGGCTGCGAGAATTGGCTCAGCTTCCCGAACGCCTGGCGTTGCCAACGGATTGGCCTCGTCCAGCTCAGGAGAGCTTTCGGGGGGCGCATTTGCATTTTGAGATCGAAGGCGAGCTGGCTCAACGCATACAGCAGCTGTCCCAAAGCCTGGGTTGCACCCGTTTTATGTTCTTGTTGGCTGTTTTTCAAGTCTTGCTCTCGCGTTATTCACAGCAAACAGATATCAGTGTGGGCGTGCCTGTCGCCAATCGTGCACTGCCAGCCTTAGAGCAAGTGGTGGGACTCTTTGTGAATACTTTGGTGATCCGGGGAGATCTCAGTCAAGATCCCTCCTTTCGCGAATTCTTGGGGCAAATCAAGCAGCGTTGTCTGGGAGCTTTTGCCCATCAAGAACTGCCCTTTGAGAAAGTCGTTGAAGGACTCAATCCCGTTCGTAGCTTGAGCCATCATCCCCTTTTTCAGGTGTTGTTTCTCTGGCAAGAAGAAGCCGTCTTGGAGCTCGAATTGCCGGATCTGGTCAGTCAGTTTGAGCGCCCCGCTCGGGGAGAATCTCAGTTTGATCTCAGTCTGGAACTGATGCCACTGGCCGATTCTGATGGCCTGAGCGGCCGCCTGGAGTATAGCTGCGAGCTCTTTGCTGCTGAGAGCATGCAGCGGCTGATCGGTCATTTTGTGCAGCTTTTAGACGCAGTGCTCGCTGATCTAGAGAGACCTCTGAGTCAATTGCAGTTGATCACGGAGCAAGAAAGAAACCAGCTGATCTGCGACTGGAATCAAACCCGAGTCGATTATCCCAAAGATCGCTATCTGCATCAATTCTTTGAGGCCAACGCCGCTCAGCAAGGCGACGCCGTGGCTGTAGTCGCAGCCAGCCAGCAACTGACCTACGCTGAGCTCAATACAGAGGCCAATCGCCTGGCACATTATCTGATCGCAGAAGGGCTTGGCCCCGAGCATTTGGTCGGGATCTCGATCCCACGCAGTCTGGAAATGATGCTCGGCTTATTGGCGATTTTGAAAGCGGGAGCGGCTTATGTGCCTCTTGATCCCGATTATCCGCTGGAACGCTTGCGCTTTATGTGCGAGGATACCCAGATTAGCTGGCTGCTCAGCCATAGCCAGTCACCAGAGCTGATGATGGGTCTTCCCTTACGGATTTTAAAACTTGATCAAGAGGCCTTGCTTTGGCAAGATCAGCCCTCGACAAACCCGAGCCTGGAGCTAGATTTAGAACGGCTGATTTCGGTGATTTACACTTCTGGCTCGACGGGCAAGCCGAAGGGGGTGATGAATACCCAACTGGGAGCTTATAACCATCTCTATTTCCGACAGATGGTCTATCCCATGACCCCGGCGGATCGGATTATCCAAAAAAGCTCACTTAATTTTGATGGCTCCCTCTGGGAATGCTTTTGGCCGCTGATGGCTGGAGCCAGACTCTATTTGGCCGCACCCGATGGCCACAAAGATAGCCAATATCTGGCTCGTTTTATTCAAGAGCACCAAATCACGATGATCGACTTTGTTCCTGCCATGTTGCAAGCGATCTTGCATGAGCCTGAGCTGGACTTTGCTTCATTGCGGCGGGTTTGGTGTGGGGGCGAGGGACTGTCTTATGACTTACAACAGGCATTCTTTGCCCGTTTCCCTGAGATCGATTTGGTACATGGCTATGGCCCTACCGAAACCACAGTCTCGGTGACCTACTGGAACTGCCAGCAAAAAACCAGTCGACCCGGGGTGCCGATTGGTTATCCCAATGCCAATATCCAAACTTATCTTTTAGACCGACATTTACAGCCCGTGCCGATCGGACTGACAGGCGAACTGTATATTGGGGGCGACGGCCTGGCCCGTGGCTATCTGCGCCGACCTGAACTCAGCGCTGAGCGCTTTATAGCAAATCCCTTTGGCAGTGGGCGTCTGTATCAATCCGGTGACCTGGCTCGCTACTGGCCCAATGGCGCGATTGAGTTTCTTGGTCGCCAAGATCATCAAGTCAAATTACGCGGTTTTCGGATTGAGTTGGGTGAAATCGAAAGTGTGATTCGTCAACACGCTGAAGTCGACGATTGTGTGGTTCAAATCCAGCCAGGACAAGACGCTATCTTGATCGCGTATCTCAGTGGGATAGGGTCTGATAGCAGCGCCCTCGTGAATCTGAAACTGAGCCTGGGACGTCAGTTGCCCGATTATATGCTGCCAGGCGTTTTTGTCTGTCTGGAGCAATTGCCTTTAGATCCCAATGGCAAAGTTGATCGCAAGGCTCTGCCTGCTGTTGACCTGGCCCAGCATTTTGCCTCCAGTAGCACAATGCCAGCCCGTACCCTAACAGAAGCCCGCTTATTGGAAGCTTTTGACGATTTGCTACCCGGCACCCAGGCCGGGCCTGGCGATTCTTTCTTTGATTTGGGAGGGCATTCTTTATTGGCCACCCAATTGGCCTCGCGTTTGCGTCAGCGCTTTGGGATCGAGTTGCCCCTCAAACAAATTTTCTTAACGCCGCGTCCGCTTGATTTAGCACGAGCGATAGACGAGATTCAGCTCGAAGCCCTGCCAGCACTTGAAAACTGTCCCCGCAGCTCTGCCTTAAGCCTCTCTTTTGCCCAGGAACGGCTCTGGTTCATGGATCAATGGGAGCCCAATAGCAGTCTCTATAATATCCCTGCTTTAGTCCAGCTCAAAGGCCCACTCGATCAGGCTGCGCTGGAATCTGCCCTGCGGGCTCTGGTCGCTCGACACGAAGCTTTGCGTACCCGCTTTGTCGAGCGCCTGCAGCAGCCTCAGCAGGCCTTTATTGCTCTGCCGACTGAAATTTTAGAGCATCGTGATTTCAGCTCAGCTCCGTTTGCTCAGCCACTAGCAAAAAGGCTTGAGCGGGCCCAGCAGGCAGCCCAGGCTGAGTTGCAACAGCCCTTTGATTTGGCCAGTGGCCCTCTGTTTCGTTTTGTTTTGTTTGCCCTTGAACCCAATTTGCATTTACTGACTCTGACGATGCACCATATCATTTCCGATGGCTGGTCCTGGAAACTTTTTGAGGCCGAACTTACAGCTGCCTATCGACATTTTCTGGCCTTCCCGTCGCAGGCTTTGCCCTGGCCAGAACTGCGTTTTCAGTATGCCGATTATGCCCATTGGCAACGGGAGTGGTTTCAGGGAGCGGTTTTGCAAGATCAGTTGGCGTACTGGCAAAAGCAATTGCAGGGCTTAAATGGCTGTTTACAATGGCCAGGGGTATCCCGTCCAGCACAAGCGAGCTATCGTGGCGCGCGTAAACTCTTTCACTGGGACCTGGCGCTTAAGCAGGATTTAGAACAGCTGGCACGTAAACAAGGGGTGACTTTGTTTATTCTCTTATTGGCCGCTTTTCAGGCCCTGATTTATCGCTATTGTCAGCAAACCGATTTGGCCGTCGGAATCCCGATTGCCAATCGCCGCCATAGCGAATGGGAGAGCATGTTGGGTTTCTTTGTGAACACCCTTGTGATACGGACAGACTTAGCGGATAATCCTCCCTTTGAGAGCTTGCTGGCACAGGTCAAAGCCCGCTGTCTGGATGCTTATGCCCATCAAGATTTACCGTTTGAGAAAGTCGTTGAAGTACTCAATCCGGAGCGCAGTTTGGCTTATCATCCTGTTTTTCAAAGCTTGTTTGTCTTGCAAGAAACACCTGGCGCTCCTCTGAGTTTCCCCCATTTAGAGACGACCGTGATCCCTGCTGAGAGCCAGCAGGCCCGATTTGATCTGGCTTGTGAATGCCTGCCCCATGCTGAGGGCTTGAGCCTGCGGATCGAGTATGCTTATGATCTCTTTGATGACGCAGATATCAGCCGCTGGGTGGATCAGTTTGAAACGCTATTGCGCGGGATCGTGGCTGATTCCCGTACGCCACTGGATGCCTTGCCGCTAAATAATTTAGCCGCAGAAGCGCGTTTATTGGCGCAGGCAGCTGGGCCAGATTACCCACAACGCCTGCAATTGACGATCTCGGCTTGTTTTGAAGCCCAGGCTCAGCAAAGGCCCGATCACTTGGCCCTGGTTTGTGGCGATCAGCAGCTCACTTACGCTGAACTCAATGCTGAGGCCAATCGCTGGGCCCAGTGGCTGCAGTTGCAAGGGGTTCAGGTCGGTCAAAATCTGGCTGTTTGCCTGCCAAAATCCTTACCGACTTATGTTTTACTGCTGGCCTGTCTGAAAATGGGGGCGGTCTATCTGCCTTTAGATCCGAGCTATCCGCTGGCTCGACTCAGCTATATCTTAGACGATGCTGAGCCAGCACTGGTGCTGGGATCCGCGCATCCACTGCAGCGAGAAACTCAGATTCGTTGGGTTGAGATTGATGCGATTGCGCTTGATTCACTTGCTGATCTAAGGCCTGAGCCTATAGCCTGGCAGCCCGCCCCACAGGATCTGGCTTATCTGATTTACACTTCTGGATCTACGGGTCAGCCCAAAGGCGTTCAGGTTTGCCATGAGGGCTTTTGTAATATGGTTTTGGAGCAAATTGAGGCTTTTGGACTCACGCCAGAGCAGCGGGTTTTGCAATTTGCTGCTTTAAGTTTTGACGCCTCGCTCTCTGAAATTTTTATGGCCTGGCTCAGTGGTGCCAGTCTCTGGGTGGCTTCCAAATGGGAATTGATGCCTGGCCCTGATCTGCAAGGCTATATCCGTCAGCACAGGATCACGACTCTGATCTTGACGCCTTCGGCGCTGGCACAAATGCCCTTACCTGAGTCCCGCTCCGATTGGCCGTTACAAACCCTGATTCTGGCCGGTGAAGCCTGTCCCACTGCCCTGGCAGCTGCCTGGCTGCCTTTTACGCGTGTTTTTAATGCTTATGGGCCAACTGAAACCAGTGTCTGTGCGAGCTGGCAAGCTTTTGAACCTGGTTACGAAAATTTACCGATGGGCAAGGTTTTGCCCAATCTCAGCGCCTATATTCTGACCGCTGGTGGCCAGTTAGAGGCTGAGGGTTTGGCCGGTCAGCTTTGGCTGGGGGGCATCGGTCTGGCGCGGGGCTATTATCGCCGAGCAGAGCTGACTCAGGAACGCTTTATTGCCAATCCCTTTGGACCCGGACGCCTCTATAACACCGGGGATAGAGTTTGTCGACTCCCCGCTGGTCAGCTAATGTATTTGGGGCGTGACGATCAGCAAATCAAGCTGCGTGGCTTCCGGATTGAAGCCGCAGAAATAGAGTCCCAGATTATGGGCTGCGCGGGTATTCAGAGTGCGATTGTGCTCTCTCGCAGTCTGGAAAATAAATCGGGATCAGGTTCTGAAACGGATACCACTTTAAGGGCGCTCACATCACAGGCTTTGGTGGCCTATATTGTGCCAGAAGCACTGGCGGATTTTCAGGCTGAGCTCGCTGCCGACCAGATCCAACAATGGCAGAGCCTGTATCAGACGACTCATGTGAACTGGGATCAGCAGACGCTGGGACACAATTTTTCTGACTGGAATTCAGCACTGACCCAAAGTGCGCTGCCGATTAAAGAGATGCAGCGCTGGCGAGCGGCTACTGTAGAACGCATTCGGGCATTGGCTCCGCGGCGTATCTACGAAATTGGCTGTGGCCGGGGCTTATTGATCTCTCAACTGGCGGCTGAAGCGGAGCTCTATTTAGCCAGTGATTTCTCTCATGCTGTGCTAGCTGAAACCTCGGCCCTGAAACAAGCGCAGCAATGGCAGCAACTCCAACTATTTCAGGCCCGGGCCGATGATTTTAGCGCGCTCAAGGTTCACGATCTGGACTGTTTGATTCTCAATTCGGTGGTACAGTATTTTCCTTCTGCTCAGTATTTGACTCAGGTTCTGGCAGCTGCCTGTGACCATTTGGCAGATCAAGCCAAAATTTTTATAGGAGACGTGCGTGCCCTGGCGCTATTGCCTCTATACTATGCTGAAATACAGACCCGTCTTCAGCAGTCACAATCTCTGTCGCCGTTGGATTCTCTGGCCTTATCTCAGCAAGTCTTTGCCCTGGAACAGGCTGAAACAGAACTCTGTTTTGATCCTCAGTTTTTTGCCGCATTGCCTGCTTGTCTGCCGCGTATCGCCGCCGTTGAGATCTTGCTCAAAGCCGGTGACTATCAGAATGAGCTCAATTGCTACCGCTATGATGTCGTTTTGCATTTGGATCAGCTGCCAGCAACGGAGATGCAACAGGAAATTCAAGGCTTGAAAAATAGCTCCAATGCTTTGCCCGCCTTACGCTCCGCTTATCAAGCCCAGCCCGGCTGCTATGGCCTCAAAGGGCTGGCCAATGCCCATTTGCAAAGCGCTCTGAAAGCGGTGCTTTCTTTGACGCCATCTGAAATGCTGCTTCTGCCTGATCAAGCGGATCTATTGCTTGCAGAGGCTTTTGCCCCGGCTGACTTTTATGCCCTGGGCCAGGAACTTGGCGCAGAGCTCAAAGTGTATCAATCCAGGCGCCCAGGCTTCTTCGATGTGATCATTTCGCCTCAGGTTCTCCATTTCACGGACTTTCCAGAGACAAGCAACGGCAATCAGCCCAATCTCTTCAGCAACCAGCCTTTGCTGGCGGCTCAGGCTCGCCGACTCAAGCCGTTGATCCAGGCCCATCTCAAAGCCCAATTGCCAGAACAGCTGCAGCCCCAATACTATCTGTTTTTGTCACGCTGGCCACTGAGTGCACACGGTAAGCTGGATCGTGCTGCTTTGCCCGACCCCTTGCCACGTACAGGGGCAATTCCAAAGCAGTCCCAGACGCAAATGCCAGCAATTTCTGCGCCCTTAAATCCCTTCGAAGCCACGCTTGGCAGCATTTTTGAGCAGGTCTTGCAACAGCCCGTGGGCAGACAGGATTCTTTCTTTGCGCTGGGGGGACATTCACTGATGGCGATCCAGCTGATTGGGGCCATACAGGAGCGCTTGCAGATTCAGCTGCCGCTCAAAAAATTATTTGAATATCCCACTGTGCAAGGCCTGGCCGAAGTACTCCAAAGTCAAGCGCCCCAAAGCCAGTCCCGTCAAGCCTTGCCTGAAGCGACAGCCCTGGGGGGCAAGCTGTCTTACAGCCAGGAGCTCTGGTGGACGATTTTCCCCAGTCGGGAGCTGTTAGAAGATGGGATTCAAAATAGCTACCTGGTCTTAAGACTACAAGGTCTGATTGATGCCAAAAAACTGGCAGACTGTCTGCAAATGCTGGTTACACGACACGAAAGTTTGCGCACGACCTTTGTTTCGATCGACAAAAATCCCCGGCGTGTTGTGGATCCAGATCTAAACTGTGAGCTTCAGCAGCGAGACTGCTCAGGACTCAGCGCTCAGGAGGCGCTGCTGAGGCTGCAAGCAGAGGCGCAAGCCCCATTTGATCTGGTCCAGGGGCCTTTAATCCGTTCAGTGCTTTATCACTGTCAGTCAGATAAACTCTTATTGATCTCGATTAGTCATCTGGTCGTCGATGGGGGGTCTTTAAAAACGCTCTTGCTAGAGCTGCAAGCGCTCTATGCGGGAAAGTCTTTGCCAGAACTAAAGCATGATTATAGCGATTATGTGGCCTGGCACCGCAAATGGATCCGCCGCCGATTGCCTAAGCAAATGGCTTATTGGCTCTGGAAGGGCAAAGACATGCCGGTGATCCTCGATTTACCGACGGATCTGCCACGCACCAGCAATTTGAGTCTGAGAGGTGGCGGCGTTTGTTTTGAAATCGATACGCAGCTCAGTCAGGCTTTGCAAGCCCTGGCCCGGCAACAGCAAGCGACCCTCTATATGGTCTTATTGGGCTGTTTTCAGATTGTGCTACACCATTACAGCGCTAACCCGGATATTTTTGTTGGCAGTCCCGTGGCCAATCGGCCCCTGAACGAAACCCGTGAGATGGTGGGCTTGTTTTTGAATTTCGTGGTGCTGCGCCAAAACCTCTCTGGCAATCCCAGTTTTAGTGACTTTTTGGAGCAAGTCAAAGGGACCTGTCTGGGAGCCTTTGAACATCAAGATCTGCCTTTTCAGATGCTACTCAAAAGCTTCAAAGCCTTTAAAACCCTGACGGCTCTGCAAGCTTTTCAAACCCAAACCACGATGCGCTCCAATGTGATGTTTAATCTGGTCGATGATTTTGGCTCAGATCTTGAGCTGGGTCAGGCCAAAGGGCAAATGCTGTCTATCGAAAGCGATGCCGCTTCCCAGACGATGCATTTAATAATCAATCGCAAAACGGATGGCCTGAGTGCCCAGTTGATCTATAGCTCTGACTTGTTTTACCGTGAAACCATCGAAGCGATTGCCGAGCATTATTTGTTGCTCTTGCGCCATTTTTCAGCAGATCCGTATAGCCCGATATTGAGCCACCAGGCCCAGTTACAGACCCGAATTCAATCCGATCGTATCCAGCGTGGGCTGACTTAAGTCGGAGCCTGTGCTTATCGCTTCAGCCTGTTGCCAGGCCAGTGCGCGCGGGTCCATCACCCGCCGCCAGAGAGGCGGGCACAGGGCCAGCAGAAACATGCCACCATAGCCTGTCGGCAATTGAGGGCTTTCGGGGAAGGCCCGCAAGAGCGGGTAGGGGCGCGAAGCATTGACGTGGTGATCCGAATGACGTTGTAGTTTAAACAAAAAGGTATTGGTCAGGCGGCGGCTGGAGTTCCAGGAATGTTGCAAGCCCACATTTTCGTAGCGACCTGAGGCTAATTTGTGACGGACCAGGCCATAGTGTTCAATATAGTTGATAGTTTCTAAGGTCAGAATGGCAAGGGCTGATTGCATGAGATAAAAGAGACTGGCTTGCCAGCCCCAGTAGCCCAGTGCGACGGTGAAAACTAGGGGCAATAACAGGTTCCAGAGCATTTGATTGCGCCAGCTCCAGCGACTTAACCCCAGGCTCTTTAAGCGACGCTTTTCGATTTGCCAGGCTGAGTGATATGAGCCTTTAATGCAGCGTGCATAAAAAGCATAGACGGATTCTCCCAGACGGGCACTGGCATGGTCTTTGGGGGTTCCCATGCGGGCATGGTGGCCCTGCACATGCTCAATCTGAAAATGCATATAGCCCACCCGAAACCAGAGTAGCTTGGCGAGCAAAATTTCCCACTCTTTTTTGCGGTGAGAGAGTTCATGGGCGGTGTTGATACTCAGGCCGCCATTGACGACCCCGATCAAAATCAGAAAGCCAAGCCAGCCTCCGAAATCAAAGTGGGCATGGGAAACGCCGTAACAGGCCCAGAGCAGCAAAGCCAATTGCAATGGGGCAAAAGCATACAGCGGCAAGTCATAAGCCCAGGCCTGTCGCGCTGGGCTCGATTGTGCCTGTTTGGGATTGACCAGGTCGTCACCGACGATTTGATCGAGTATGGGCATCGCTATAAAGGCCAAAAGCAAGATCAGCCCGTAAGCCCATGCATCTCCAAAGCCCACCCCAAAGGTGAGTAAGGGGGCCAAAAAAGGGAGCCAATAAGCGATCCAATTCATGTCTGCCTGCTTTTGTTGCTGAGCCTGGTAATGATCTGAACTTTCCAATCCATGACGAGGGTGTCTGTATTTTTTCATTATAACGAGTGCATCCTCGCTTTTCCAGCCCGGACGGCTTAAACCGTCATCTGTTTAGCCAGCCAGTCATAGAGGTCGGCTTCAGGCATGGGTCGAGCCACTAAAAATCCCTGGCCAAATTCACACCCCAGTTCTTGTAAGATCTGGTATTGTTGCTGCGTTTCAATTCCTTCAGCCAGAATTTGCATGTTCAGGCTATGTCCCAAGTCCACAATGGCCCGAGAAATCGCCTGACTTTGGCTGCGATCATCCAGCGTACTCACAAAGCCCTGGTCAATTTTGAGTAGATCAAAGGGCAATTGCTCCAGATAGACCAGCGAAGAATAACCGGTGCCAAAATCATCAATCGCCAGGCTGACTCCCAGTCCTTTGAGGGTATCCAGGATTAGTTTGGCTTCAGCAAAACGCTCCAGGAGCAGGCTTTCTGTTAATTCGAGTTCCAGTTGCTCTGGGCTGATCCCGCTGGACTGAACAATGGCAGCTACTTGATCTGAAAACTGAGGGGCATTAAATTGAATCAGCGAGACATTCACGGCCATTCTAAAGATCGGACCAAAACGGCTATTGAGCCGTGCCAAAGTCTGGCAAGCTTCTGCCAGGACCCATGCTCCAATCGGCAAGATCAGGCCTGAAGATTCAGCCACTGGAATAAACAAGCCGGGTGAAATCAGGCCTTTCTGGGTCGGGTGCGGTAGGCGCAGCAAGGCTTCAAAAGCAACCACACGTTGGCTTTTGAGATCAAATTGGGGCTGAAAATAGAGCACGAAACCTTGCTCCTGCAGTGTGCGCTGCAGAATATCTTCCAGCCGCAGATTCTCTAATAAATGATCTTTCATACTGTCCTGATAGATTAAAGCGGATGTGCCTGCTTGTGCTTTGGCATGAAAAAGTGCTAACTCGCTGTTTTTCAGTAAGTCTGACTGATTCTGACTTCCCTGGCTGCAGGCTGCTCCAGCCCGCATACCAACCCGAAAGTTGCTGGTTTCAAAAGTCAGGGGTTCTTGCACCCGTTGCGGCAGTTGCTGCAAAGCTTGCTCCAGCTCTATCTGCGTAAGGGTTTCAGCATAAATATAGCTTATTTCAGGGCGTTCGCCAGCATACATCAGGCTAAAGGGTAAATCCTCAGTATGTTGTAGCCGATAAAAAGCGGTATGGGCCAATTGCTTTACTTTTTCATCACCTAGCACTTGGCGGTAACTTTCAAAGCGTTCAATTTCCAGGGCAATGACACAGCTCTGTCCGCCCTGGCTTTGTAAGAGGCGATTGAGTAAATCCGACCGATTTCCTGCCACAAATGGGGGCAATCCCGCGCTAGTGTTTAAAAACTGAGCGGTTTTAATAAATTGCTTTTGGCGCGATAGACGGGCGCCCACTGTGGCTAGTAACTCATCAATTTTAAAGGGCTTTAGTAAATAATCATCAGCACCGCTGATCATCCCTTGCCGGATATCCGTCGCATGGATGGCTTCCCCTGACATGAAAATAAAGGGTGTGGCCTGGAGTTCCGGAATGGCTTGCACCTGCTCTAGTACATGAAAGCCTGTTCCATCAGGCATAAACACGTCACATAGAATCAGGTCTGGGCTCAGTTCCTGTGCCTGGGAAATCCCCGAAGCCACATTACAGGCCTGAATGACCCGGTATTGATGCAGCGCAAGAATCTCTGAAGCCAAGTTCCGGATCATTTCGTTATCGTCTATCACAAGAATCAAATCATTTGGCATGCCAGTTCCTCAATTGATCTATTTTCTAGTAAACGGGGACTGACTAGAACTGTAAACAGATCTCTATTGTAAACGATGTCAGTAATTGGGCGTTTTTAAAATCGCGTAGTGGGCTTACAGATCTGCGAAAATCAGATTTTGTAGACCGGAAATAGCATAATCAAATAAGATATAGGGCTATCTAGATTTATAATCCGATTTTAAATTCTGCTAAAGTTTGTCTTCGTACGCTTCTTCGAGTGCTTTTTGATATTCGGCTTCATCTGCCAGGTTATCTTCGATTTGCTCAAGCGCTTCTAAATCTGTGACCGAGAGTGCCCGCCAGTGCTCGGGATCCAGATGGGGTTCGAGGAAGTGTAAGATTTCTGACCGCAGCCAGGCAGTTTCTTCGTGGCTGAGTTTGCAAAAAATCTGTGGGCTATCTGTCGTTAAAAAAAGTGTGATCCCCGTGTCTTGATTAAAAGCAAGGCCTTTGAGATTGCGAAACTGGTAAGAAACGCTCCGTTTGGGCTTGTTGTTGTCTAAAATATGGTAGATCAAATGTTTGGGAGTGATTCTGAGCTCTGTGTGCTGCCTGATCGCTTTGCTTTGATCGGAACTTGAAAAGAACCAGGCCAATAAAAGCATTCCAGCACTCAGGCCAAACCACCAGAGATTACTGGTGACAAAGCTGAGTAAAAAGGCCAGCACCCCAAAACAGCCTAAAAATACCAATAGACTTTTGAAGGCGGCTATGAGCGCTTGCCCTACGCCGCCCAACGGGGGAATCTCAATCCGCAATTCATCCTTGCTTTTTTCGACCTGGATACGTGTCAGAGCAGGCGCTTCAGCGTAAATCTCTTCAAGCTCAGTGGGCTGGATTTTACCCTGAGGCGAGGGCTGTGTTTTCTGAGTGCTGGTGCTTAGCACTTGCGCTTTGTTATTTAGCTGTTCCAGATGTCTCAGTGCTTGCGTTGCTGTGGGCCAGCGCTGTGACAGAGTGGGTTCAACCATCTTGTCGAGCCAGAATTTAAAACCACCTGAAAGATTGACCAGTGCGTGGTAATCCAGCTGCAGATCCTGACGTGGAATCTCCTCTGGAGAGCAATGGGAGAGCAATTCGATCAGGGTCACGCCCAGGGCGTAAAGATCGCTGGCGGGTACTACCTGACGCGAGAACTGCTCGGGAGCCATATAGCCAAAGGTGCCCACGACGGTTTGTTCATCAGTCAGCTTGTTTTTGACAGCACCAAAATCGATTAAATAGACATGGTCTTCGGCATCTAGCATCAGATTGCTGGGCTTGATATCACGGTGGATCACGGGCGGACTAAAACTGTGTAAATAGTCCAGCACTTGCAAGAGATCTTTGGCAATGACTATGGCAACGGCTTCGGTCGCCTTCCAGCCACTGGCAATGCGCTCCGCTAGACTGTCGCCAGCTATGCGTTCAGTGATCAGATAGCCGACAGCTGAAGATTCGGTCTCTAAATGAAAACTGTCTATCAATTGGGGAATGCGGGGATGTTTCAAATGCCGCAAGACTTTGGCTTCGCGCTCAAACAAGTCCAGACTTTTCCAGTCGCTGAGCCCGCTCATGGGCAGGGCTTTGAGAATGACTTCTTTTTGGACTGTTTGGTCAAAGGCCAAATAGGTTTCCTGAGAAGCATTTTGTCGCAAAAGCGAGACGATGCAATAGCGCTGCTGGATCACTTGATCAGGTGATAAAAGACTCATACTCTCATTGTACGTGAAATATCAGATTTATGATTAATTGTGCCCAGTCTCTCATTTTGCCTGTAATGAGGGACTCCATTGCACGAAATTAACTAGTCTTTCAGTTCAGGCAGGTCGACCAATTGATCACAATCGATTTGCTTTAGGGTCGCTGCCAACCCCATTTCAGGAGGGCCACCGTTCACGCTGATCTGACTGTTTTGTATGTCGAGACCCAGCGTCTCCGAGCCTTTGATTCCTTCCTGGGTATAGGTATAGATCACCGGATTGCCATTTGCTGTGATTTTGCCAGAAAAGCGGCCTAGCCGCTGATCTTTAAAGGCCGGTAGCCAGTGGTAAACCCCATCAATTTGCTGGCCCTGGGTGTTAAGAACGAGAACTTGCACGTCGCTGTTTTGCCCTTCGCCTGTGACCGTCTGATAACAGCTTTTGCTGATTGCTTCAGAGCTAGGAGCTGCGGTGATTTTTGCTTCGATGGCATTGCGATCTTCAGGGGGATCACAGGCCTGTAGGCTGACCATAGTCAATATGGCGAGGAGCAAGGGTTTGCTAATATTGGGCATGATTAAGGTCTCTTTCGATAGGGCGTCAGCTGTTTATGCAGCTTAACTCAGATTTGACTTGCTTGCATCCGACTCTGGTTTTCATCAAGGTCTACTTTTGGTGCCTTGCTTAGCTATTGAACTCGGTCACATGCCAAAGCTCTCCAGATGGGCCCCACAAATAGATCACTTGCCCCCAGCGCTCTTGCTTGATGGCTTCATAGCGTAGATTAACCCCTTCTATGCTTGAGATCACTTTAAAAGCTTCATCAATATTGGGCACGGATAGCTGAATCATTAAATTATTTGCAAATTCTTTGTTATAGAATTTTTGAAGAAAAAATGAACATTCACCGCTTTGAAAAATGGATAGATCGTCTGAAACATATTCCATTTTGAAGCCCAAAGCCTGATAAAAGGACTGGGACTCTTGATAGTCTTTGCTGGGTATAAATACCCTTAGATCTTGAACCTGCATGCATTCTCCCTGGACAGCTATCCGTCGCACTTCAATTTTTGGTTAAGTTATCATATACCCGCACAAGTGTCCAGACTACTCAATATCTGAATCCGCATGGGCGCTGGCCTCAAAATTCTGGATATTTTCCAGTTCGCCAAACCAAAAGTATGAGCTTGTAATTTCATACTGGCGCTCAGTGTCTGTTTGGGAGCATTCTTTTAAGATCCAGAGTATATTTTGTGCTGAAGGGAAACTGACTCCGTTCATTTGCTCTTCAAAAAGACGATTTAAGATTGCTGATTCAGTCAATCCATTTGAGACCAATCTAACGATCACTGCATGAAGTGATTGCTCAAAGATCTCAAAGGCGTCTGCTTCATGGGCTGTGATTTTAACCGTAAATTTGACGCCAGTGGGCTCTGCAAAGATGCCGTTATAGGCTTGTCTCAACAGCCCATACGCATTAAAAAGGCCCATGTGAAATGCGGGGGTGGCATGTTCTTCCCAGAGTTTATTCTCGATCATATGGTGACTAATTTGATCGATTTGGCCTTCGCTCATTTCATCTTTAATGACGTGTGTTAGCACAAGGTTAGCGGATTCATGATGTTCCAAATCGTTCAGCGACATCAAACACATTTCTTTTAATTCGGGCTCAGTCAATCCGCCAAGCTCGTCTTCGCCGAACCCCATCTTCGCCAAGAGTGAGATATAGTCAGTTGCCATCCAGGCATTTTCAATCTCTGACATTTTTTGAAAAGATAAAATCTCTAAATTAAATACATTGTCCATTGTTAGCTCCGATTATCTAAGACGATAAGGTCTGATCTATCACGATAATTGTCGCACAACTTAAAAATCTACCCTGATTGAAATAAAATTTCTGTTGTTGCTCTGATCCCTGACTGTTGCTCAGCGAGTGATTCCTATGGGCCTGGATGCTTTCTCTCTGGTGCAAGGGTCTCTTTCGATGAATCAAATCCAGATAGACAAGATTTAGGCGAGGCCATGTAGACTAAAAATTGATCATTCATAATCCCTTGTTGGGTGGCTATAGGCACACTTTGTGATCTTAAAAATGGTCTTTCGGCCATGTCATCATTGGCTTCAGCTCATAAGCAAGTCAAAATAATATGTAGACGATAATAAAGTTATCTGAAAACAGAAAAATGATCAAGCAGGTTAAAGAGATTCAATGGGAGACTCCATACGTTCCAGGCAAGCATCAGATCCTTCTTTTTTGAAGCCCACGAATTTGGCTCAGCCGGTGCTGAAAGCGCCTAATGCAAACCATGCTCCCATTACAGAAGAAACGTCGCTTCAGTCTACGGTGAGCAGCGCTAGACAAAAATCTAAACTGACATTACAGACCCAAGCTGCTTTTGAGCCGCAAAGTGTCGTCCTTGTCCCAACAAGCTCACAACCCCTGGAAACAGCTACACCAGCGCAAGTTAAAGCGGCGGTTGAGAAAGCGACCAACCAAAATTATAATCAGGTGAACCAGGCGTTCCATGAGGATCGTCATGAGTTAAATCAACGGCTGCAGCTTCAGGATCCGTCTAAACCACGCAGTCAAGAAAATCTGACCCGTTACAACGGTGAAGACGTTGTGGTTATTTCATTCGAGGGCACAGGCGCTTTTGAGCCCCGCCGTTTGCAAATCATGCAGGAAACGGCCGCAGATCTGAACTCACAAGGCCTTAAAAGTGACGATTTGTTTGGGCCTACGACCGCTGCCATTGAAGGAAAAAAGGGTAAAGAAGCAAACTGGTCAGGTTTAAACAAGGGGGTTCACACCGAAATTTTAAAGGATAAAGAACTCCAGGAACGAACCCGGATTCTGAGCTTTCCGTCTGAAGAGTCAGAGCTTTTCAGGGGAGAAGAAGTGAAAAAATCCTGGGGCAAATCTTACGTTATAGATTCTCTCAAAGATGGTAAGAATCCCATTACAAAAATCAGAAGTGAAATTGAAAAGAGTTATAGTGGCAATACGCCGGGGATAGATAATGCCTTGATCGCGATGCGAGACATTCAGGCCCAGGCCAAAGCAATGGGGAAATCTCCGAAGTTTGTGGTGATAGGCCACAGCAGCGGCGGCCGAAGTATGGTGAAATTTCTGGAAAAAGCCAAGTCTCTCAAAGATGAAAATGGCAATGCGGTCAAATTTGAGCTGGCCCTGAGTATAGACCCGGTACGTGAGGCCCACGAAGCAGCGCTTGAAGGACTTGGCAAACTAGCGAACGGTTTTACAGATAAATGGATTGTTAAAGGCACGCTCCATAATCTAAACAGACTGATTCCTTTCGGCAATCCTATCCCCGTTCCAAAATCAGCCGTCCCGACGATCGGTTTTATGTCTCAGCCAGGCAGCCTCTATGCTCCGAGCAATGTTAAACCCGGTAAATATCTTAGTTTTCATCAAAAGGCTGATACAGAAGGTCTTGGTATGGGCTTTGGCATCTACGGCAGCAGGGTTAAAGGTGCCATAAATAAACAAGTCTTTTATCAAGATAAAGAAAAAACGGAGCCTCTGGGGGCGCAGGGTCACGGCGGCATTAGCTATAGCTATACTGTTAAAAAAGCTTTTACCGAGGGTGTTCGTGGGATCCTGAGATTACCATATTAAGCTCAGTTGATTGCTCTCTGATGTCGGTTGACTCTTATTTCTATCGATATTTTCGATATCGTCTATCGTTAATTATAATAATCAGTCTGTCGTTCTAAGTTTGCAAGAATCTGCTCAGATCTTAAAGAGCGCAAGCAACTAGTCCGCTGGCTCAGCGTTAGATCAAATACTAGGCCAGGCTGGCCGCTGATATTGAGTGCTCCCCCTCCCCTGAGATGGTGGCTGGCTTATGCGCCTCTTGAAATTCCGAAACTACAGGACCTGGCCCAGAATACCCTGGCGCTGGCCAGCAGCTTATTTTGGGGGTGCCACTGGCCTTTCAGGCGCTATAAAATATTTCTAAAAATCACCCTTAAACTATCAAGTCTTAGTCTGCTAGCTTTGATATTTTCATTTAATGAAATTAACTGTGCTTTTGCAAACTCAATTTCTTCTGTTCTCACATTGGGATTCACTTTTTTGAGATCTAGTAATCTTTTGGTTTCATAGGCAAGCGTCCGGTTGGTTTTTTCCAGACACGCTTCAATGCTATTTTCTGCACTTGCTTCTGATACTTCAGAAGATTTTTCAAGCATTGATTTCAGCAGATTTAACACTTCAGGCTTAGAAGCAAGCCTTTCTGGTGCAAAATTTGATATTTTTGGATTTAAAATTTCAATATCTGTATCATCTTCTTCTAAATGCTGATTAATCAGAACACGAACAATAGTGGGCGGCATAAATCTCTCTGCGTGCAGGGTTTTAGGGGCTACGCTCTCAAGTACATACACGGCATCCAGCAGGATCATTTTTTCTTGATCGTCTTGAATCAGTCCCATGGTGGCATTTCCCTGTTCTGAAGCAAGCAATATATCTATGATGCCCATCACCATCGGATGTTCCCAGCTTAAAAAGGTGATATCTTCTCTTTCCAATGCCTGCTGGCGGTTGTAGGTGATGAGGGTTCCATCACTTGGCAGTCCGGGGAAATGATCAAGCAAGGTAAGGTTGCCTGGTGAAATAAAATAGCTTCTTTCTGAAATGGCTTCACACTCTAGGCCAAAATACGCGAACATTTTATTCATAAAGTTTTCGAGTGTCGGATCTTGATCCTTTTCAGCTATTCTGGAAACCAGTGATTGACCTATTTCCGGTCTGAATGAATGGTATTCAAGAATCTGATCTCGCCCTTTTTCAAGCTTCAGATAAAGCGCGTGCTTATCCTGCTGTATTTTCTCAATTAAATCAGCTAATTTTTGATTTTCATCAGCCAGAAAGTCCAAAGGGTTTGCAAGTGCTGTGGTGATTTCCCTTGTGAATTTATTGAAGACGGCCATACCGCCTCTTAAAAAGGCTTCAAAGGCATTCAAACCCTGATGATATATTTTAAATAAGACTTCCTGAGCTGAGTCCTCGATATAGGGGATATATATCTTGATGTCAGCTTGCTGTCCAATACGGTCAAGCCGGCCTATCCTTTGCTCAAGTAAATCAGGATTCAGCGGCAGGTCAAACAGAACCAGGTGCTGCGCAAACTGAAAATTTCTTCCTTCACTTCCGATTTCAGAACAGAATAAGACTCTGGCTCCGTCGTCCTCTGCAAAATACGCTGCATTTCTGTCTCTGGCAATTAAAGATAAACCTTCATGAAAGAGTGTTGTTTTGACATTAATTTTGGTGCGTACTAAATCTTTGAGCGCTATGACCGTGCTTTTTGAATGACAGATCAGTAAGATCTTTTCATTTTTTAATTTCCATATTAATTTTACCAACCAATCAATTTTGGGATTGTTTTTCAGGCTTTTCAGGCTTGATTCTGTATCCAGCGAATGAAAGCCTTTGGGCGCTTTTAATGGAACAGGAACAGCTATCCTCACCGGGAAATCAGGCATAGCTGAACGGTTATTTCTAAAAAACACCCGGCTTGTCCCATGCTGATCAACAAGTGTTTCGAGAAGTTTTTTGCTTTCTTCCGTATTTCCTGCATTTATTTCGTTCAACTGTTGACGCAAACTGGGTGAATCCCCCAGTTTTTTAACGAGCCTATTCTGCTGGCGTGGATTTATTGTGCCTTGCTCTAGCAGTGCCTGGACTGTTTCAGCAATCTGAGCATATTCCCCTGCTTCACTCACAAAAGTCTCAAAGTCGTAAAAACGGTCAGGGTCAAGTAATTTCAGTCTGGCAAAATGGCTCTCTATACCCAGCTGTTCAGGCGTCGCCGTTAAAAGCAGTAAAGCGGGTGTTTTGAGAGCAAGCTCTTGAATCAGCCTATATTCAGGACTCACATTTTCTGTCTTCCAGACAAGGTGATGGGCCTCATCAACAGCCAGTAAGTCCCAGTCGCCTTTCATCACCTGCCCAGTCCGCAAAGGGCTGCTGATCAGGAAGGGCAGGCTACAAATGATCAACTGGCTTTCCAGGAAGGGATTCAGGTCAGGATGGCTGTCTTCGATACTTTCACAAAAATCACTATCCACAATGGTGAATATCAGGTTGAACTTGCGGAATATTTCAACAAACCACTGGTTTACAAGCGGCTCAGGAGTAACAATCAGAACTCTTTCAATACGTTCGCTTAAAAGCAGCCTGTTAATAATCAAACAGGCTTCCATCGTTTTACCTAGTCCCACTTCATCTGCGAGTAAAACCCTTGGAAAATGTCTTTGGGTGTCTTCATGGGCAATATAGAACTGGTGAGGAATAAGTGACAGCCTGGGGCCTATAAACCCCTAAAGCTCAGATCCTTTGAGCCGGTTATCATAAAAAAGACTTTCATATCTCAGGTTGAACATCTGATTTTCATCAGTCTGTCCGCTAAAAAGCCTTTCTTCAGGAGAGCTAAAACTCAGCTTGTCTGACAAGTCGGTTTCAGCGACCTGGTTTCCGTTTCCGATATAAGTGATCACCGCTGCATTTTCTTGAACCTTTTCAACGGTAAACGAGTTTCCATCCCTGTCCTGAAGTTTATCTCCGGGCTTAAACCTGACCCTGATTAAAGGTGCATGACGTATTGCATATTTTCTTTGGGTTCTGCTGGCAGGAAAAATAATCTCCACAAAGCGGTTATCCGAAGTCAAAACGGTGCCAAGTCCCATTTCAGGCTCTGTTTCACTGATCCATCTCTGACCGATTACAAACATCATCTCTGCTCAAAAATATATTTTAGCTCCAAGTATAACAGGTTGACCTGCGAGCTGGACCATTCGTGACCGGATAAGGGTGCTAACTTAGTTATACAAACAAAAAATCTGTTTTTGGGGTGCAGTATACCTCAAAAACAGAAATTAACAACATGACTACTGCAAACCAGTTTCAGACCCTTTTGACAAGTCTTCTACCTCAAACATTTTTGAAATCCATTGCCAGCGATACCCAGGCACTCGTCCGGGAAAGTCGTTTTAGCCTCTGGACGTTTGTCTGAACTCTTCTCTTTGGATTTAGCAGCAACCCTTACCGGTTTTCATGAGACCTATCTGCTTTATGCTGACAAAAGCCTCTCTCAATCCGCTTTTAATCAGCGCTTTAGCCCTTTTATGAGCAAAATGTTTAAACGGATCTTTCAACACCTGCTCAATTCGATGCTGTCGCCATCTGTACGGCTCCTATGTCGCCTACAGCTGCCGCACAACAGCAAACCACTTTGACCCCACATCAAGGGTTGTTGGCAGACTTTGCTGACATTCTGAGTATTGACAGTACCATTATCCGCCTGGCAGATTCACTTCAGCGTATTTTCAAAGGCGTTAGCAC
>JBBKWI010000212.1:0-4910 GCA_037968875.1 Candidatus Sericytochromatia bacterium
CTTGAATGAAGCCTTTGATGGTTGTAAAAGACCTCAATATACTCAAAGATAACGCTGGACGCCTCTTTACGTGTTGTAAACACTCGTCACAGCATTCCAATTTTAACTTACCAAAGAACGACTCTGAACAAGCATTGTATCCATACGGGCATTTATGACCTTCAGGTTAGAGCTCCTGAAAAGCTTGTGAGGCATAAGCGCCGAGAATCAAATCTGTTTCCATCGTTTGCGCCATACTCCAACCAACCACCTTTTGGGAGTTCAAAATTTGATGCCCTGTGGGTACCGCACCGCGCTATTTCCTTATCCTCCTTGAGACCGGCCACTTCGCGCCTAAGCCTTACCAACTCGGCTTCCTGAACGGTCGTTGCCATGCCCCTCGAAAAGCTTCTTCACTGTCGTACTTCTGCTCTTGTCGCCATCGGTAAATTACATTGGTCTGAATACCCAGGCTTCTTGCCGCTTGCGCCCCGTAAACTTGCCGTGCCAGCTCTAAGGCTTCGAGTTTAAATTCTTTATCGTACTTTCTGTTCGGCATTTTTTCACCCTCTTTTTAAGTGCAATCCTTTATTCTCAGGTGTCCACTTTTTCGGGGAAGGTCACTGGTCGACTTTTCAAATCCAGCGATTTAGTTTATGCTTTGAGAATGGTTTTCGAACACAATTTTTCAAACATCCCCACGCTTCTAGCATCAGGCCTAAGGCCTTCAGTCAAGCGCATCGCTTTTGCTGGACTTGTACTGCTGGCAGGCTGCTCACAAGCCACGCAGACCCTGAGCCCCCAGTTTAGAAAACAAGCGCTGCCCGCTCAAAATTATCTGCTGCCCAATTTTGAGGCTCAAAAACTAGGTCGCACTGTCGCCCTGCCCAATCGCCCGATTCCAGATTTTGGCTCTATCCCCGCACCGGCAGACAACCCGGTCACTCAGGGCAAAGTCGAACTGGGTTTTCGTCTCTGGTTTGAGCCCAAGCTTTCTGCCAATAACAAAATGAGTTGCGCCACCTGCCACAACCACACCAGCGGGTTTTCTAATGCCCAGGCCAATGCCGTCGGTGTGACCGGGCAACGCGGCCAGCGCAATGTGCCCACCACTTATGGTTCGGTTTATTTGCATGAAGCCTTTTGGGATGGCCGAGCCCGCAATTTAGAACAACAATCACTGATGCCGATTCAAGATCCGATAGAGATGAACGAAACCCTGGAGCGGGTCGTGGCCAAACTAGGGCAAATCGACTATTACCAACACAAGTTCAAAGAAGTCTATGGAACTGGCGTGACCCCAGATGGCATGGCCAAAGCTCTGGCCAGTTTCCAGCGGACATTGACCCTGGAGCCCACACCCTTTGAGCGTTATGAGCAAGGCGACATAAACGCCATGACACCACTTGAGATCAAAGGCATGAACGTCTTCTTTGAAGGCGCTCGTTGTGGCATGTGTCACCGGGGTTCAGCCTTGAGTGATCAGCAATTTGTGAACATTGGCATTGGTATGGATCGACCCAACCCGGATCTGGGACGCTTCAATGTGACCCAGATGGAATGGGACAAAGGGGCTTTTAAAACGCCGACTTTATTGAATATCGCCAAAACCGCACCGTATATGCATGATGGATCTATGAGTACTCTCGACCAGGTGATCGACTATTATGAGCGTGGCGGCAACGCCAACCCGCAACTCGATCCCCGCGTTTCAGGCCTGCATATCAGTCCAGCCGACAAACAGGCCCTGAAAGCCTTTATGCGCAATGGCCTGAGTGCCAATGACAATCTCAAAGCGATCGGTCGTTTGCCCGGTATTCATTTGCCAGCGGCTGAAATCGAGCGTTTAATTTCTGGAGCGGGTACGAATTAAGATGCGCAGTTCTCGCTTGTCTCGGTTATTAATTGGCATTGGCTTCGTGTTAATCGTCCCCATGATTGCTCCACAGGCCATGCAAGCAGCAGAAAGCTTAGATGACCTGCTCAACGAAGTCAAGATCCCGACTTTACCCCCACGGACCCGTGAATCCCTCGATTATCTGATCGCTCAAAATGGATTTGGCTCCTTAAAAGCTCATCAGGTTGTTGCCCAATTACAGGCCGGGCAGGCCTTAAGCTACAGCATTTTGGCTGGCCCCACTCACGAAGCCATGAACTACTCTATCCAGCAAATCTCAGAGCTGGCAGGCCTGGAGCAAACCATCAAGGCCCAGCGAGAACGGGATCAGCATCGTCCAGCTTTTGCGGTCTCTCAGGGGATTTTCAATACCCGCTTACCGGCGATCGAAGCTTTATTGGCCAGCCAAAATACCCAGGCCAGACAAGAAGCCCAGGGGATTCTGAATGCCTTCCAGCAACTCAGCGGGAATCAACAAGCTGCAGAAGCTGCTCTGGCGCAATCTGAGCTAACTTTAAAAAGCCTACAGCAAGATTTACAGCCCATCGAAGCACATTATATGAGTCAAAAGCGATTTTATGATGAGCTGAATCGTCTACAGAGTGATTACCAGAGCAAAGTCAGACAGGCCCAATCGGCTCTCAATCAAATGTCAGATCAACGACGGGAGCTCTTGCTGCAAATCAAACAAGCCTGGGATCAAAGCCGCGAAGAAGAAGCCTTAATCTGGAAAGACCCCAATAATGCCGCTGTCCATCGGCAACGGGCAGAGTACTTTCGTCGCCGCGCACAAACCCTCGAAGATCAGGTGCGCCAATTAGATCGGCAGGCCCAACAACATATCTTGCAGCGTGACCATTTCCAAAAAGAACTCACACTGCTGGCCCCGAGATTAACCCAGGCTGAGCTGAATTACACTCAAGCCAAAAGCAGCTATGATTCAATCGCTGAGGCAGCTTCCGCCCAATCAAAACGCAGCAAAGAATGGCAGGTCCAGCGCGATAAATTAAGCGCAGAGATTGTGGGCAATCAGCAAAAGCAAGCAGAATATGTCCAGATTGTGTTGCTCTTACAAAAAGCGATGGCACAAACCAGCGCGATCCAGGGCATGTGGCAAAATTGGAATGCGTATTCAGATTTTGATAAGCAGCGGGCTCCATTGCTTACGTCTTTTTTGCAGCTGATGCAAACCAGTCAAAATGCAGATTATCAGCGTTTTTATCAGGCGAAACTACAAAATATGTTAACCCCACTGCAATATCTGGTTAGCAATATTCAGAAACCGGACTGAAAATAGGGCATGCTGCCAGGTTAAGTTTTAGCCACTCTGCATCCGGAGCTATTGTCTTTTGTCTAGACATATTGTTTAATTAATCATCGGCTAAATTTTGTTCTAAATTTAGTTAAAATCTTTGCAGGTAAATTGCATGTATAAACGTCTTTCAGCTCTGGCACTCGCTGCCTTATTATTAGCTGGTTGTGCTGGTTCTCAGCCGATTGTTTTCCGTAATCAACCCAATTCTCAAATTGCTGCTCAAGCCAATCCCCAGACTTTTAATCGACTCGCAAGTCCTGCACGCTCAGATTGGTTTGCTACACTTTCTCCGCAATTGCAAGCTTATTATGCACCTGCCAAAGGCAAAACGGGTCTGGACTTAATGCGTGCCTTACACCAGGTTATTTCCAAAGGCCAAAAAACATTTGAGTACAATGATGCCAAATCCTTTATGTACGCAGTCGCTGACAATGTCAAAGTCAATCAGCAACCGGGCCTCTTTGACGCTTACTCCCAGGCCTTTATCCCTGGTTCTGGCGGCAATGGCAATATTTACCTCGAAAAAGGCGACCAAAATCAGGACGGCTTAGCCGGTGATTTCATCAATTGTGAGCACACCTGGCCCCAGTCTTTCTTCGGCAAAGTGACTCCAATGGTCTCTGACATGCACCATATGTTCCCAACCCTGAGCAAGCCCAATGCCATGCGCAGCAATTACCCGATCGGTCCAGTGATTGGTCAAGTGGTCTACACCACCAATGGCGGCGCCAAACTGAGCGTGCGTGATCGTACCGGCCGCCACAACCCCGCTGAAGTCCAGAAATGGTTTAACTTAGCCTGGGAACAACAGCCCCACGATATCCTCAAAAATGATTTTGACGTCAATTTTGAGCCGCCCAATGTACAAAAAGGCAATTCAGCACGTGCCCTTTTATACTTCTACCTGCGCTACTATGACGCCAATATTCGCAGCGGCGCTTTTGACGAAAAAGCGTTCCTCGATCAAAACATCCCGGCCTGGGTCCAGTGGGCCGAAAGCGATCTGCCCGATGCCCAGGAGCAATTCCGTCATGAGACGATTGCCCAGCGCCAGGCCAACCGCAACCCCTTTGTCGACATCCCCAATCTGGGTAGCTTGATTGGGGTTCAAACCTTACAAGCAAATTAAATAGCCGACTTAGACTGTCCGTAACCTGATGAGATCTTTAATTTCATGCAGGCTGCGGGCAGTTTTTCATTTTTTGGAAATCTAAATGATAAATCTGCAATACCCGATTTACTTCTGGCACAGCAAGATCCGTCGGAAAAAGTGAGAGCATCAGCTGCAGAAACCCTAGGTGAACTAGGAGATTTAATAGCAGTACCTTCACTACTAGAGGCTCTAAAAGATGTATCAAATTGGGTAAGAATGTCAGCAGCTCTATCTTTAGGGAAATTGGGAGATAAAGCAGCTGTACCCAACTTGATCTTTTCTTTAAATGATGAAGATGGTCTAGTGAGAGCTAACGCAGCGAAATCTTTGGGAGAATTAGGGGATGAATCTGATTCGGTAAGATCTTCGGCTGTATTTTCTCTGGGGTAAATCAATGATAGATCTGCGATACCGGCCTTAACAACTGCCAGCAATGATCCTTCAGACAAAGTCAAAACAGAGGCGAAAATCGCACTTGAAGTATTAACTTTAATTGACTAGGCGTCAGACTTCACGTAAATCTCCCCATCATAACAGCCCTGAATATTGAGGTTTTGGGCCATCAA
>JBBKWI010000213.1:0-8117 GCA_037968875.1 Candidatus Sericytochromatia bacterium
CCCCTGATAACCAGCGATCTCTTGCTTGTGGACCTCTATTTCTGGTGCCATGCTTGCACTGGCATAAGCCAGACTCACCACACGATTAGCCAGACGCTTGACCCAGTGGCCCCGAAAGCGGTATTTAAACAGAGCAAGCCCTTTAAAATCGGGGTGGATCAGATCGAAATAATCATAGGGGCTGGGATGTTTGCGCAGCAAATAAAGGCTGGTCGCTATGCTCATTAGCTCCAGCAGCAGTGCTGGGAGGCTTGATTGACGCGTGCTGATCCAGTTCAGCCCTTCAGAGAGTAGGCCACTCAAACCCAGCACGATCAGCGGCGTTAGCCAGCGGCTACCGTTCAGAAAATAGGCCAAGCCAAAGAGTGCCAGCCCCAGAGCAAGTGCACTTATTTGTAGGCACAATAAAAGCAGTAGGCTTGCTACGAATAAACAGCGTACAAAGGCTTTCATTTGGGCCGTCGTACTCGCTTTCTAATGGTCTCAGAACTCGTTTAGTTTAGCATTTGCAAGTGCTTAGAAACTCTTGCTCACCCTTGCTCACTCTGGGTCTAAGCGTGGGGGATGCGTTTAAATACCAGCAGCCACTGGTTCTCTGAAATTTGAAAATCTCGCAGAGGCACAAAGCCACCTTTGTCCATGGCGACGCAAATCTCTTCGGCGTGACGGATCCCCGCTTTGGGGTTCTTAGCTTTGAGCTGTTGGTCTAATGCTTCGTCCTGTGGCGAGCGAAATTGATCCTGTACTTTAAAGGGACCGTACATAAAAACCAGGCTGTCCTGACGCAAGCGTTTGGACAGTCGCTTAAACAGTGACTTGGCTGACTTCCAGGGGATAGTCTCCAGCACATCAGCCAGCAAGACATAGTCATAGGCTTTGGTGGCCGGTAAATCATCGACGCCGGGCACCATTTGATAACCACCATACAAATTGGGGGTTTCAGGTTCGTGCTTCCAGGATTTGTTTTCTGAACCTGGGTTGATATCTG
The DNA here is from genome assembly GCA_037968875.1 of Candidatus Sericytochromatia bacterium. Lineage (GTDB taxonomy): Bacteria > Cyanobacteriota > Sericytochromatia > UBA7694 > UBA7694 > JBBKWI01. The sequence continues at coordinate 989 of JBBKWI010000213.1, forward strand.
CCACGACCCAGCGCAAATGTTTAAACTGATCGGCAAAGTAAGCGGCGTGCTCTGTTGCACCCTGACCGATCTCTAGCATACGTCCTTTTTCTGAGTCAATCAGACTCTGAAGAGCGGGCAAGAGCAAGGCTTTGTTTTGATTGATTGAGCGGATAGGCGTTTCTGACATAAAAATCTCTGTTTCATGGGGTTAAGGGTTTATCACCCGTTTGCTTCTGATTTTATCACAGGCAAGGCTGATGAAAGTCTGTTCTCGATAAGAATGGGACGAGATTGATTTTTGCCACAGATTCATTACTTTCGTCGGCAATTTTTCACTTACAGACCTGTCAATGTTTCAATCCGAAGCCCTAAGGTACTGCGAGAGCGTGCGCCATCATAGTTACCCGATAAGGTGACATACTTTTCGATCAGGCCCTTTTTAGCAGAGATCCAAAGAGTGACTTCTTCGGTGTCAAAGGTGGCATTCCTCGTTTTATACTCGCCTTCAAATTCATCTCCAGTGATTTTCTCCAAAAAATTGCCAGCCATTCCACGATTCACACTTGATTTGACAAAGCTTAAAGATCTGTCTTCGGCGGGTGTCAACTGTAGCACGGGCGTGTAGAGTTCCCCGATCGTTTTGCGGGTATAGACTTTTGTTTCAGCAGGCACAGCTGTGACATGAGGCGAGTTTGAGGTCATTTCAGAACGAATCGTGACCTGTTCAGGTTCGACAGCCATCACTTCTACGACCCATTTCCCCAGATTCTTTTTTTGATCGAGCAGGGCAAAGATTTTTTTCATGCGGTTTTCATCGGTTAAGCCCGTTAATTCAAGCTGCCAGGGCAGCGAAATCTGGGCCGGGGTATCATCGCGCTCGGGTAAGCTGATGCCGACCTGAATGAGCTCAATGGTGTATTCCCATTTCATACCCACCTGATAATCATCAAGATAATAAGCGGCCAGGGAGCGAGCGTCTTTGGCTAGCGGAGGGGGAGCACAGGCCGCTAACGAACCAAAACAGAGACAGGCCAGAGTCAGTATCAGTTTTTTTGTGGGTGTTGTTTTCATTAAATTTTCCTTTGCTTGAGAGGTGATGCCCAGACTTGCAGCCAGTCTCAACTGCTGTCATAAGTTAATCCTAGCATGACCATTTCTGAAGTTGCGTCAAACTTTCAGCTGAATGACAGGGGCTGAGTTCCGATTCAAAAATCAGGGTTCGTTTGCCACAAACCTATGCTACGCTTCAGCAAACAGATAGATTTTGCCTGAAACGAGCTCCCCATGAATGTCCCTTTTCGTCGCCTCTGCGGCCTACTCGTGATGCTTGCCGGTCTCGGTCTGGGGTTGTCTGGAAATATTTTCCCCTACTTCGTGGCTATCAAAACAGATCTGCTCTTGCAAACGCTTGCTGAACGGCATACTCAGCTAGGCTGGGCATTGCTCTGTCAGGCGTTAACTTGCCTGTGCTTGATCATCGCTGTGATTGGCTTACAAGGAGACCCTCGTGCGACACGCTCGAAAACGATGCATGTCGGCGCGATTTTGATCTTGATGGGCACTCTTGGTCTGGGTATGCAAGCCTGGCTGGAATGGGTGATTTATAGCAGTACTTTTTTTGGAGCCGATAACGCTAGTTTTGGGCTGGTCACACCGCTTTTACAGAAGCCCACTAGGCTCGTGATCCCAGCGCTGCTGTGGTTTTTGATGATCGGCAGCACGGTCTATAGCGCGGGTTTTTACCATATCGACGCCACGGGAGTGGGGTCAAAACGCCTATTTTTGCTGGCACTGGCCTGGGGTTTATTGGGCTATTATTTGGTCCCCGCCCACGAGCAAACCCTTGTATACCATGGGTTTTTGTTCTGGATCACACTGGCCTATTGCTGGCTGGGCTTTGAGATCTGCTTTCGTTTTCGTCCGCCTCGCCCCAAAGCCCTGGCCCCAGCGGGCCGAGAGCATCTTTTTTAGTCAGGGATCTTGCCTGGTGCTTGCTGTTCAAGTTTGCGCTGAGCGAAAAAGGTCAGCACATTGCTGACATTGATCCGGCGGGGCGGCATGACTTCTTTGCCGACGTATTTTTTGCTGGTGTCATGGCACGAAAAGCAATTGGGTTTGACTTCCTGGGTAAAGGATTCCATCGCCATATTCGAGAGGCGGTTTTCGCCAGCCATAATCGGGCTTTCGGAATGGTTTTCAAACAGGCGATTGGCCTTGAAGATCCCGTCCGGGCGCTCAGAACCGGGATCATCCAACCAAACGGCGCCAATCATCTGATAATAGCGGCGCGGATCCGTCTGCTGAGGATCGCTTATTGCAAACAAGTCTTGTACCGACTGATTCATATCGACCAGCTCTTCATCCAGCTCCGACTGCTCAGACAATGAGCCCGGAAAGACTCTGAAGACAGAAGTCGGGTGAGCAAATTTCTGACTGGCTTCGTCAATCGGCTGCGGTCTATAAGTATTGCCAGGTTGATGAGGGTTAAACAAAGGATACTTGCTGGCATCTGTGGCCTTTACTACTGACGGTACACCTGCGATCGGTTTGCTGACAGCCGAGGGGGCCAGATCGACAGTGCCGGCCTCGTCAATATGCTCAAAGCTGGCCCAGATAAACTCCGGGTGATCTTGCACGACGCCGACGACATGCAAAGCCAACATTGCCACGGTCACGTCCCGATAGTCTCCTGTAGCGACGACTTGCTTGCCCTGGTTTTTGAGCACTGGCACCCGAGCCGGTAGCGTAAAGTAACGGCTATTGTCTTCGCCCGGCTCGACGATCTTCCAGGCTGCCTTGAGTTCAATCGCTCCTGGCGGAAACTCTAGCTCAGCAGCGACCCCACCGGCCTGGGGATCTTTGAGTAAGCGCAGCAATTGATTGAGCTGCTCTGCCTCAACGAAGTCAGCAAAGGCTGTATTGATATGCATCGAGAAAAAGATCGGGTTGCGGTTCTGATCGACCAGGATCGCGCCTTGTTCACCAGCCTGATTAAAGCCCGCATTTAAGGTCAGGCGCTGCCCCCCTGGATTGCTACTTGTCGCTGCCAGACCAAAGACGTCTTCAAAAGGACGGTAATTCACAAAAGCGGGTTGCTGCTGGGCATTGGGCTGGGTCACAAAGAAAAAGGATTGCTGGGCCCAGTTATAAAAGCCACACTCGTTTTCCTGGGCCGGCAGAATACGCTCAAAGGAAGGCTCAGTGGTCACCGGTAAAAACGTACGCTCGGCAGAGTGGGCCAATAAGCAGGGCTCACCTTCGGCCTGACTACCGACGATAAAAGGCTGGTTTTGTTCGCTACCAGAAAGCGCATCGTGGCTACAGGCGCTCAGGCTCAGACTTAAAGCACAGATCCATAAGCTCAGGGTTTTGATTTTCATAGGGCTACCTCAATCTTGGTGATAACTCTATTACAATCTAAAGAAAAGCAAAAGTCGGGCTTATTTTTGAACTTTGGCCTGACTTGAACTTTTATCGCTCAGGGCAGATAGGGATTGGCGCTCAATTGCCCATTGTGTACGCTAATTGGGTAAGAGCCCGGCTGATTGCGCTGCTTGAGATCAAAGCTCTGACCGGCTGACAGACGCCAGAGCTGAAAATTAGCATAACTCAGAGGCTGTCCCGGCTGGATTTGCTGAGCACGCTGGGTGGCATTGACCAGATAGACCTGATGGCGACCAAAGACCGTGCCGACGCCCTGGGGGCCGACCAGCATCGCTGTTGCTTCATCCACGGCAATGCCTAGCAAGGCGGGGGCGCCAGTTTCTTGCAGACCGCGTGCCAAAAAAGTCATCAGGCGGCCCATGCGATCACGCTGGGCAAAATGGGTGTCGGTCAGGGTATTGCGCATTTGGGGCCAGTCAAAGAAATTCTGTGTTAACGAGATATCCTCGTGATAGGGATCCGCCAATGCTTCAGCTGAGGTCACACTGCCCTGACAGGCGTCATAGACTGTGCTGCCCTGAATCGCCAGACCGGCACTGGTGCCCCCCACGCCGCCGCGACGGGCAAAGACTGACTTCACGGCGCGCTCCAAAGCAGTGCCTTTAAACAAACTGACATAGCGGCATTGATCGCCCCCGGCAAAGAAGACCAACTCAGCACGGGCCACGGTTTCCGCGACTTCAGCTTGCTCTGCTGCACTGCGCTCCGTAATCAAAAGGGTTTCGATTGAGTCGAGGCCTTTGAGTTCGCCCAACATGCTGTTATAGCCATCTGAGCCAGAAGAACGCACGACGACCATATCGAGGGTACTGTCGCACTCGCTACAGCCTCGAAGCTGATCAATTTGAGCTTGCATCGCTGCGACCTGATCTTGACCGCCGCCACCGAGCAAAAGATTGGGGCCTTGCAAAGCCGGCTGCTGATCGGCAGCCGAGCCACTCAAAAAACGCTGTAAGCCGGATGACTGAGCCTGGAAACGCACCTGGTTGGCGGCGGGTTGGGGCCGTTGTTGGCTGGCACAGGCACTCAGGAGCAGGGCTGCACTCAGTAAATATCCGAGCGGATGGGTGAAAAGTGTATGGGCTGGCATGGGGCGGTCTCCTGATGGCGTGTCTGTCTTTAATGATGCCAGAGTCTAAGGCTGTGCGTCTACTCAGATCAGAGCAATAAAGTCTATTTAAGGGGGGTTATTTCCCAGATCGGCTGATTTCTTTACTTGCTAATAAGCGTCCGCTTTTGATGTCGTATTTTTTGATGAGATAGCGCTGCTCTATTTGCACCAGCAGCGTGAGCTCTGTAGCGTTCGTATTTACTTGATGATCGATCACCGCTGTCAGCCCTTTGTCGAGCTCCTGATAGCCTTCGCCTGTCGGGGTGCTCAGAGCAATCGCGAGGGGGTCTTTATGGTCGATCTGCTGATTATTGTCGGCGTCTTCGTTTCTGACCTGATAATAGATCGCCACCACTTTTTTGTCTTTGTCGCTGGTTTTGAGTAGGTCGACGGTCTCCAATTGGTAATCATCGCGCTCCAATAGCCAGTGGCTCTGTAGCTTAGGTCCGACCAGAAACAAGAGATTGTGGGTCGCGCCACTGCCATAAGAAGCAGAGCTGATGCGTTTGCTGGAACCGTCTGAGATCAGTCGGATGTATTGGACTTCTGGATTGACCGATGTTAAGCCGCTGAGATGAAAATCTGCTAGCTCATCAGCCGTCGCCGGACTGTCACTGAGTTTGCTGCTTTTGTTTGTTGAGCGCTCACCCGTCAGGTCAAGGCTGCTGACCAGGCCATAGACCATGCCGACAAATAAACCCAGCAGCAATAAAGCCAGTAGAATCAAATTGAATCGTTTGAGCAGTTTAAAAAAAGGATGCTCGTCCATCGTCACCTCTTTGCTGATTCTAAGTTTAGGATTTTACTGAAACATTGCCAGCTTTAAAGTGGCCGGTTCTCCCAGCCAATAGGCGTAGTCCGTATGGTCTTGCAAATTGTCTCCGGTCAGGCCATGGACCAGGACTGTCAGTCCCTCACGTTGGGCTTCTAACCAGGGTATCAGTTTCTCAAAGTCATCAGCTCCAAAGCTGATCTGACAAGACCACATGGGATGCGGCCCGACTTCTTTCTCGTGCAGTCGGCCGACTGCCAGGCCAAAGAGTTGACCCGCTTGCTGACAGATCTGAGTCGCTAGCTCCAGGCTGCTTTGATTATAATAAACATGGGCATGGTAGGCCTTGTGAATATTCACGGGACGTTTGATCATGGCTGACTGCTTTCTTACGGGACCTGATTTTCGAATGAAACTGGCATCACCAAACAACAGCACAGGTTTAAACGACTTGCTTTTCATTACGAGCAAGTTGAACTGTGAGAAATTGAATGCTTTGGGATAATTTCGGCGTCAGGTTTTTTGTTGTAAGAGCTGTAGCGACTTAGGTTTGTGAAATTTACTTTACCCTGAAAGCCCAGAAAGCACGGGAGTATTTCCTGCCTAAAGTTCTTCTGAGGGCCAGAAATGCAATACATTTCTGGCCCTACTTTCTTCTACAATGCCACTTTTTTCAAAATGTCCGGACTATTGTAAATTAATACTTAACGCTTAGTTAACATATCTGCAATGGCTTGAAAAACGGGGGTTGTGACCTGTTCATGTGTTATGACGCGCAAAGCAAGCCCTTCGGAAATGGCATGATAAAGGGCTTCACGATCTTTTTGCTTTTCTGGCTCAGGTAATTGAGCGTAGGGCTTGTCGAGTTCCCCGCCTTTTGCCCAGGAATTGCGTTCTAGCCACTTGATATGAATCACATGACTGCCCTGCTCAATAAAGGCGGGGGTAAGCAATTGGTTTTTGTTTGCCAGAACTTGTTGTACGGCAATCTCGGCAGATGCACGGTTTTCAGCTTGCCAGTCGCTGGGTAAGGCTGCATAAGTGGTATTGGCGATATCGACCTGATTGCTTTTGTGGGCTTGAATCCAGGCCGGATCTTTGGTTTCTTTGATGCGGGGCTCATAGCTTCCATCGGCTTTGCGACGCCCTGCACGCCAGGCTTCGTGAAAGGAAGAGGCGACTTTGTTGATGAATTGTGAGTTATCGGTTTGTGCAGAAGGCTGAGAAAAGCTTCGGGCCATTATCGGTGAATTGATAGGACTAGCCGACAGCAGGCGTGGCTGGGATTGACAGGCAGATAAAAGAGTCATGGAGATGAGGCTGAAAGCGGCAAATTTAGCTGAAATCATAATCGTTAAAAGCTCCTAAGCTGGAAATAACAGTGTACTTCATTATCGCTGCAAAGGCTTTTGAAGTCAATAGCCCTAATTTTTGAAAAAACCAAAGTTTTAGGCTATTTTGTAAGTGACTAAACGACACCAGGACGGTGAAACCCTGAGTTCCACCCTGATGGGAACGGTGCTGATTTTGACCTGCTAAATGTGGTTTGCGCTTCCTGGAGCCTTATATGAGTGGGTTACGGCGTCAGCAAACTTTACTGAGGATGGCAAATCCTCATGATAAAAGGACTTTCTAATGACTTTTGTGGTGCTATTTAACGGCCACGGGGCAGCAACCCGCGGTATTCCCTTTCTGCCATGTATCCAGATAAAACAAAATGACTTTTTAGAGTGTAATTACATTCTAAAAATAAAAATTTAGCCTTTTGATGGAATAAAATCTTTTTTATTGTTTGTTTTTATAGTCAAGATTTATTGGTC
>JBBKWI010000214.1:0-5465 GCA_037968875.1 Candidatus Sericytochromatia bacterium
GTTCTGCTTTTTGTACCTGGATATTAATCATTTGCTTTTTGGCGGCCTGTAGCGCCCCACCTGTCAACCAATCCCCTGTCAAGGTCCTGCCAGCGGGTCCCCCTGCGCTCTATGACGTCAACGCAGCTTATAATAACAAAAACGAAAAAAATGTTTCACATACTAGCAACTTTGATTGGTATCGCAGAAATCACAAGCTCCCGCTTGCTCCCACGTTCGAGCAGGATCTATTCTCGCTAAAAGCAGATTCTACCCCTGGTCAATGCGTGAACGGCTTTGTTGGACCGAACACATCGACGATGAAATATGATGCTTATGGCTATAAATATAACGTCGATAACCTCACGAGTACAGCCACAGACTTACCTCTCAGTGTATTGCAACGCGTTCGCTTTGGATCTACCACCAACCATCTCTTCATGAGCTTTTATCAACCGATTGGCGCTAACTACAGTGGTCCATTTCTCGACTTTAGCAATGTTGAGTTTCCCTCTTTAGAAGTGGGGGGTACTTACACCACAAATCTTACTAGAGATCATGTACTTTTCTTCCTGGGTGCTCCTAACAAGCTGGTCAGCGGGAGTATGACCGTGACCGTGACCGAAAATGAGTTGCAAGTACAGGCCAATGGGGTTTCAGATATTGCCTGCTGGTATTATCTGGGCAACGGTTGCATAAATTACGAAAAAGTCGAGTTTCATGGCGGCGGCACGATCCCAATTACCAGCGACACTTGTGCGCCCATTATCAGCCTGATTGCAGATCAAGACTTACTGAAGCAAGGCACAAATGAGATCGCCAATTTCACGATAACTCCTGAAGATACCGCTTTGCCCTGGGTTTTGAGTATTGAAGGTCCTGAAGGGTTTAGTAGCCAAAGCTATAACGGCACAGGTAATAGTAGCAATGAGCACTCCCTGCTGGCTGACTTGCCTGTCGGTGATTATACTATCACGGCCTACTATAGCGACCACTCTGAATACAAAGCCACAACCCTCGTTAAAATTCGACCTGAAATAGAGATGAGTATTAGCCCCACGTTGATTAAGCCCTCAAATAGCTCTGACCAACGTGCCCATATTAGTGTCACTCCCAGTTCAGATACTGAAGATTGGACTTTTACGATTCTGGATCCGGAAGGAAATGTCTATCGCCAGGAAACCCCCAAGTTGGGCATATTCCAGACAGACTTTGGTGGATCAGATCTGGCCGAAGGCATCTATACGGTGATGGCAGCCTATGTTAAATACCCTGAGCTCAGAGCTCAAGACCACATCAAGGTCGAAAACCTGCCCGATCCGCCGCCCACGCCATCAAGCACGCCATCAAGTACACCTTCACCCAGTGGCACGCCGAGCCCTTCGCCCTCTGGATCTTCGGGGGGACCCAATCCATCCGGGCCGCCCGATGGTGAGGACCGCTTTTGTAGCGCTTATACCAATCAGGCGGGTGAAAGAAAAGAGAACTGCTTTAAGTGTCCAGAAGGCCGACGTATTGTGTTTGTAAATGGCCAGCCGACCTCCTGCACAGGTGCTGACTCCGTTTTTAACGATACGACTTCACAGCCTTTTGGCGCCAAGACTGTTTACCATGAAGCGATTTTCAACGACACCTGCGGCCTGGGAGGCAATTAAGATGCAACGACTATTTAAACCCTATACTTGCTTGCTGGCCAATCTGTTAATTGTCTTGATGCTGGCTCAGTCCTGCACACCTCCTCAGGTTCAAAACACGCAGTCTCCGACAGGGCAAAATGCGGGATTTCGGATACTGAATACCGACGGCACAGATGAGGAGTCTTTGCTGAGTCCAAACCCATTGGCCGATTTGCCGATCATCTCGGATCCTGCTGATGACTTTGTCATACTGGCTCAGGATAAAGCCACTGAGATCACAACGACCTTAACTCGCACTTTCCCCAAGAATATGGGTTCAGATTTTGGGCCGGTGCAGCGAATCCCATCCATGCTATCTCCTCGCACGATTCCCGCCACGCAAACCCAGGCTCAGGTAGACCAGGCACTGTCAGAGTTGGTCAAAGCACAGCGCAAATGGTTTGATGACTTTTATACGGATTTCCGCAAGTCGCTAACAAGAGAACAGGATTGGATCCTAAAAAAGAACAAAGCGGAATTTGAAGCTTCTTTGGAGTGGGTCGATGACAAAGATAATGGCAAAGGTCATGACAACCACAGCGGTAAAAAAGGTCACGGTCACGCTAACAACAAAAAAACCAATGATCAACTGCGGAAGAATTTTGAGCAAGAGCAAAAAGTCATCAAAGAATCGTTCAAGCAAGGCCTGAAAGACCTGGACGACCTCTACGAAGAGCAACGTAAAAGTTTAAAGCAAACCGTTGATAAGCAAGATTCTTTTCGGGTTAAACTAGTGATTGGGACAGCAACAATTTTTTTTGGCATCATTTTTTTCGGAATTGTTTCTAGCTTTGTCGGACATCTTTACAATCAGGGTAAAGCTGTTGTTGAGTCCTTCCTCCCTCCTGAAAGCAAGCAGCGTATACAAGCAGAAGTCCAGAAAAAACGAGAAACTATCCCTCAACTGGATCCCATTTACTTGCCCGTGAATCAAGATGGCTCACAAAATGCGAGTAGCACTGAAAATCATCATGATGTAAAAGTTAATCCCAATAAAGATACGCAGGTCGGGCCTAGCAATGAGATGCGAACGGTATTCGATACAAGTGAGGTACTTGCATTTACGGACTTTCTAAACAAAGTCAAAGCGTATCAAGCACTCAACCCGGACCAAAAAAGCTTAAGTCTATTTTTTAAGGCCGGTGATATATTAAAAAGTGCTGGCGTCGAGTTTGCCCCCAATGACGAAGCCAGGTGGGCCAATTGCAAGTCATTCTCAACCCTGCAAGCTGATAGCCTTCCCCAAGAAAACTGCGACTATGCCTTCTCATTATTGCTAGACAGTGTGTCTGGAGATCAAGGTGCTTTGCCTGATTTCCTAAAAGGCGAGCTCTCGGTAACAACGCAAGATAACCGTATTTTGCTGTCCGTGATAGGTGAGTTTGCTTCAGCCACTAATGTTGAGTGGCTCTTTAAACTGATGAATAGTTATTATCCCAATTCATTTATAGTAAACTCTGAACTCGGTGAGAAAAACAAAGATGCTTTACGAGACTATGCCGCTAAAAACAAGATGTATTTTTCGGTCAAATCACCCGTCATTTGTGGGGACCAGGCAGACCTGCGCATCGACCCCAAAGAATTGGTTTCTTTTCAGGCGCTGATCCCACAAAAAAGCTTTCTGGTTGATGGGGATTTCCGCTTTGTGTTCGGTTCCCAGCCACTGGTAACAGGCGCTGCTACTGAGCTGGTGGGTGTTGATGTACCGAATATGACAGAGCAGCTTCACTCAGCTGCTTATCAATGGGACGAGAGAGGGCTCGATACCCTGACTTTTGCTGATGTATCCAATCTGGCTCCGGCTGATCGCTCTGCTTTGAATGTTCAGATTCAAAATCACACAGCCAATGCCTTTGACCTGGCGATCTATAAGCTAGATGCCTCAGCCAGCAACAATTTTAATTCGCCTGTAAACAACCTGATTTGTAAGCGACCTGTCTATACAGGGGATTGTATTAGTGGGACAGACATGACCTATCGCTTTGCGACCCGTATTCTTGAAACCGGCTTGTATAAGCTGACGGGAAAATACTCGGTTAGTAAATACCCTGCCGATCACCCGGATTCTCCTGGCCAAGATATTCTGGCAAGAAATATCAGCGCTCAGGGCAACGCAGACGATAAAAGCTATCGTTTTCTGGCTCAAAATGGCGAGTATTCTACGTTTGCACGCCGCAATAAAGTGCCTTTGTCAAGCCTGCTGGTATCAGAAGACGTTCCCACTTTAGATTCAACTGACCCCTTTACCAATATTGGCGCTTATCCGGCTAGCTTTTCACTGGTCCATAGCTCATATCGAGGTACTCCCCCTTTCCCCGATAAATTGCCTTTGCCTACACAGATTCCGTCCTCTAAAACCGCAGCCCCTGGGGCTGCAGTAATTGAGAAAACACTCATTCGAATGCGGGATTCAGGGCAAGATTCAGAAAATGTCATCGTGACCAATAGAGGACGAGATCAGCAGGGCCGGATCCTGGATTCACCAAATAATATCTTTCGCAAGCGCAATTTATTTGTTGATCTCAGTGAGCGTAAAAATGAGAACCTGGCACTGGGGTATTATGATTCCTTCAAACAATTCCGTCTGGACCTGTCTCAATCGACAGGGCAATATATTAATCTCGGGGCTGTCGTCAGTTTCAAAAACAGGCTGCGTGTGCTCAACGAAGCCATGTTGCCACTGGGTGCCAAACCGATTATTCCCATGCGTTTGCGGGTGATGGTCGGCGGTACGGAGCAAGCCAGTTGGCCCTTTGATGCGGAGCTAGGCAAAGATACTATTTTTGAAACCTATTGGGATGGCAAAGTCCATACGCCTCAAGCGCAAGCCCCAGATCAAAGCACACCGGCTTACCGGGCAGGTAATTACCGTGTCGATGTGGTCTTTGATGAAAGCGAACTGGACGCGAATTATTTTAGTCAAATGCGTGCGACCTATGGTGGCTATATCACGCACCCCACCTTATCCAAAAGCTCCAGTGCTGTGAGTTTAATCTTGACCAGGAATACGCCCAGCGAAGACATCTATCTGGATCGCGATCTGCTCAAAGAAGGAATTGATGAGTTTCTTGCGGTTGCTCCCAATATTCTGGCTCTAAACACCGAAGACCGCTATCAGTTGGTTAGCGCCATCTATATACCCGGAAATCCGCTATATAACCCAGATTTTCAAACGGCAGCAATTTCTGATGAAGAAGCAAGACAAAAAGAATTAGCACAAAAGCTACAATTAGACACGATTAAACTCAGAGCGCTAATGGCTACGCTAAAAGCAGGGATTGACAACAAAAACATTGAGGAACTTAAGAAGGAGCTTGAAGAGCTTAACTTGCTGGCAACTTCTCTCGGGTTTGCGGCACTTGCAACAGAACTGGCTCAGTTTAATTTCAATAAACTTGAACTTAATCTGGATTTAGGCGCTTCAATGTCTTCTCTGACTAAGATCAATGTGGCTCTGATTAGCGCCAAGCTGCTTAGCTCTGGAGGGTATAATTACATCCTGGCGCAAAGTCTGGCTCTCTGGAAGTACAAAGAAAGGTATCAGACTAATGTCTATGACAAGATGCTCAAGTTTTTAAACGAGCCGGAAACCTATTGTGCTTCTTTTAAAAGTGGAGATAAAGTTAAACTTAAGCAGTATATGCTAGCGGATTTCAACCTCCTGATCAGAGAATATACAAAGTCTACGATTAAACATTTAGGGCTCGTTACGGTAAGCAATCATGAGCAAGATGATTGGGTTGCTTTACATGAGCAAGTCTCACAAGACCTGATCAATACTTTCTCTGTCAAAAATAACCTGATCGAATT
>JBBKWI010000215.1:0-14784 GCA_037968875.1 Candidatus Sericytochromatia bacterium
AAATAAACTTACATTATCCAGCTTATTCCTTTGTTCTGGCGTTAGTTAAACATTTACGCAGATCTTAATTAATGATAAAATAAAAGAGTTAAATTTTGTAAAGAGTTTTTATTTTTTGATGACTAGGAAAGCAAACAGACATGACACAGACACAACGGACCCGTAAAAATAAGAAACGCCCGCTGCACCCGACCGGTCGTTTGATCAAGCAATTGCGAAAGGCCAGTGGTTATACTCAGGAAGAAATTAAAAATATTCTTGGATTTCAGGCCACCAGTGCGATTTCGAAAATTGAAAGCAAAGATTTTATCCCCGATCTTTTGCGTTTACAAAAACTTCTTTCTTTGATTAGCCCCAGTGCCGAACAGAAAAAGAAAATCCTTGATTATTATGGCTATAGTGAGTCAGAATTGCCTGAAAAGCATGAGTTTGTTGCTAGCTTAAAATCAAAAGCCGAAAAGGGAGATATTCTTTCGGCTTTGCACACCCTCTTTTATCTACATGTTTATGAGCAAGATTTCACGGGTGTCACTGAAACCGTCCAAGAACTCTACCAAAAAAACTTTTATATTCCTCAATCCGTTAGATCGTGTAGCCGTGAATTAGAAATGATTTTGCGGGAAATTTTTTCTTGCCGTCGTATGTTGGCCCAGGGAATTCTTTCCCAGCAAGTGCTGCCCCTTGAAGAAGCTTTGCAGCGTGCCGAAATGGCTTACCAATTGCTGACCTTGATTTATGAGCGCTACAAAAAAAAGCTGACCGAAGATGCTCATTTGTTTTTGGCTCTCTTGCGTCTGCATATCAGCTTTTGTGCTGAAAATACCTATTTTGGTATGATGCAATTAGAAAAAATACCCCGTTCGGAGCTCTTTGAGCCCAGCCAGTTCGAGAAACGCTCTGAGTTTTCCTTGCCCCGCACCCAGGATGTGCTTGAGGAAATTGAAAGCCGATTCCCTGAGTATAATCTACAAGATGTACGCCAGATGGCCTTATTTATTGAGCGTGAAAGCTTGCATTTGCTTTATCAGCAATGTGAACAATCTGAGCTCAATTTGATTAAAGCTTATTTGGAATCTTTAAAAGTTGATCTCGATGGTCAAGCCCAGGCCACTGATTGGATACAGGCTTTAGATAAAAACACCAACGAAGCCGTTTTTAAGGATATCTATGCACAGGTTTTTGAAAACAAAGACCAAAATAGCAAAAATTGGAAAGCCACTTTTCAGCGTTTTCGTGAGATTTTGAAAGCCCATCAAAAAGTGAGCAATTGGGACGGCAGCACCGCCCAGACTGCGATGGTAAATACTTTTTTGAGCTATCCCTTACTCTTGACTCGATTGGGTCATCTGAACTGGGCTCAGGATATTTTGGACCTCTTGTATTTACAACTGACAGTGGCCGATACGCATTATCGCTGGACCCACAATATGGCGCTGTGTAAGGCCATGCAATACATTCACAATTTGCAGTTTAACTTGCGCCGGGTTTCTGACGACAAGATCAAAGAAGCAGAATCTTTATTAGAAGATATGATCGTCATGCTCGAAAAAGCGATTGCGGATCTTAAACACGTCAAAAGCCTCAATGGCCCTAAAAACCTGCATCAAATCTTTATCAATGAGCCTGCTTTTTATCTTTCATTATTACATGCCAGTCGGCACTATCAGTTTAAAAAGCTTGATAGCGTCAAACGCATGATGAAACTCTTTAACGAGCAATTGGCTTTGACAGGGGCTTAATCTCAATTCAGACAGGCCCACCGTTGCTTCAAACGTTGTGGGCCTGTTTTAATTTTTGCTCAGTTTAAAATCTGTGGATCTCTGCTTGTGCTAGCGCTGCTGTTTGAATTTGGTAAACTACTCACAGGATTACCGGGCAAAGGAATAAATGATGGAAAACAAACGCTTGATTTCTGTAGCTCCTGGCGATGGAGTGGGTCCTGAAATCATGTCCGCAACCTTAGCTATTCTAAAAGCCGCTCAGTCACGTATCGACTTTGAAGAATTGGTGATTGGGCAAGAAGCCTATCTGGCAGGTCATCAGTCTGGCATTAGCCCGCAAGCCTGGGATTCGATCCGCAAAAACCAAATTTTATTGGCAGCTCCAGTCATTGCCTCGACGGATAGTCGTTATAAAAGTACCAATGTGATTTTGCGTAAAATGCTGGGTATGTATGCCAATGTCAGACCCTGCGTTTCCTTTGCTCCATTTGTACCGACCCAGCATCCGGGGATGAATGTGGTGATTATTCGTGAGAATGAAGAAGACTTATATGCTGGTATTGAGCACCGCCATACCGCAGAAGTGACCCAATGTACCAAATTAATCTCACGCCCGGGCTGTGAAAAAATTGTGCGCTATGCCTTTGAGTATGCCCGTAGCCACTACCGTAAAAAGGTGACCTGCTTTAGCAAAGACAATATTATGAAAATGACTGATGGTTTGTTTCATAAAGTGTTTAACGCCATTGCTCAGGAATATTCTGAAATTGAGCACGAGCATTGGATCGTGGATATTGGCACAGCGAAAGTGGCCGATACGCCAGAGCAATTTGATGTTCTGGTAGCGCCTAACTTATATGGCGATATTCTCAACGATATGACAGCCCAACTGGCGGGCTCCATTGGTCTTGCGGGTTCAGCTAATTATGGAGCCCAGTGCGCCATGTTTGAAACGGTACATGGTGCGGCTCCGCATCGGGCTGGCCAGAATAGCGCTAATCCTTCAGGTCTCTTGCAAGCGGCTGTCATGATGCTTAACCACATCGGTCAGCCAGATGTGGCTGAGTGGATTCATAATGCCTGGTTACGCACCCTGGAAGACGGGATCCATACGGATGATATTTACCATAGCCAGAGCAGCCAGCGCGTGGGAACTGCCGAGTTTGCTGAGGCAGTGATAGAACGACTGGGTCAAGAACCTGAACATTTGGGTGTGATTCGCTATGAGCAAAACCGGCCTCTCTTTCAGATCCCGCCGTATAAGCGCCCCCAGGTGCTAAAACAATGGGTGGGTGTTGATGTTTTCTTTGACTGGCGTGGAGCTGATATTGCGGCATTCGCTCAGCAATTACAAGGTTTGTCTCCCCCTGATCTGGACCTCAAATTGATTACCAATCGGGGGGTTCAGATTTGGCCTGAAGGTTTTGCCGATACTTTTTGTACTGACCATTGGCGCTGTCGGTTTTTGGCTAAGACAGCGTGTTCAGCCCAAGATCTACTCCAGCTTTTGAGCGCTTTGGCAGAGCGAAAATTGGATTTCATTAAGACCGAACACTTGTATACATTTGATGGTAAAAGAGGCTATTCACTGGCGCAAGGTGAAGCCCCGGAAGGAAACGAATAAAGATGACCCCATTACGTAAACGTTTATTGACTTATGGTGCCCTGGTTTTGCTGGCCGTGATTATTGGTATTTATGCCTGGCTTTCATACGGTCAAAGCATAGATAACGGCATGTCAATCCCCGAACAAGGTCGCGACGCTTATGATAAAACAAAGAACCCGATTCAAAAATTTGAAAAAGACATGGGACAACGCGTCGAAGATGCCAAGTCTGGCGGTGTTGATCTGGGTAAAGAAAAACCAGTTGATCTAGAGCGAAAATAGTTAAGTCATTCGCTTGTTTATTCCAGTTGGATGAGATCTCATTCAGCTGGATAGCAATGACACACGCTATTCCTGGACTTGATCGATTTGCTACAATTATAAAAAGTTAAACTTGAGGAGCACACTATGACAGGATCATCTATTCCACACGACTCATCCTGGGGGCACGTGACAGGGGAATCTATTTTTATCGACGATCGCCCCCCTATGCGTGGAGAAGTGCAAGTGGGTGTGGTAGGCAGTCCTGTCGCTCACGGTAAAATTTTGAGCATTGATACCAGTAAAGCCGAAGCATTGGCCGGAGTTCTGGGCATTTATTCTGCCAAAGATCTACATAAGAATATCTGGGGCACGATTATCCAGGACCAACCGATTTTGGCTGATGCTGAGCTGAGCTTTCTGGGTGAACCGGTGCTGGTGATTGCTGCTGAGGATCTGAAAACTCTCAAAAAAGCCCAGGCTTTGATTGAGATTGAAGTTGAAGAACGACTCCCCATCTTGAGCATAGACGAGGCCCGCAAGCAAGAACACTTTATTGCTGTTGAACGCATTATTCAACGCGGGGATCTAGAAGCTAGCTTTAAACAAGCAGCTCATGTACTCACCGGGCAATTCAAAAATGCAGGCCAGGATCATTTTTATCTTGAGTCTCAAGCTTGTCTGGTCTATCCGGGTGAAAACGGCGACTTAGAAGTACATTCTTCTTCGCAGCACCCGACTGAAGTCCAACATATGGTCGCTGAAGCGCTGGGGCTTAAGCAGCATCAGGTCGTCAGTATCGTCAAACGCATGGGTGGGGGCTTTGGCGGCAAAGAATCTCAGGCAGCACCGTATGCTGTCTTCGCAGCCCTGGCTGCCCACAAGCTCAAGCGCCCCGCGCGTCTGATATTGACCAAAGACGACGATATGATGTACACAGGCAAGCGCCACCCTTTTCAGACCGATTATCGCATTGCCTTTGACGAGCAGGGCCAGATTCTGGCTGCCGATATCCGCTTGTTTTCTGATGGAGGCGCCTTTGCCGATCTCTCGACGTCTGTTTTAGAGCGGGCCATGTTGCACTCAGATAATGCCTACTACCTTCCCACGGCCTTTATTTCGGGCCGTGTCTGTCGCACAAATACGCCTCCCAATACGGCTTTCCGAGGCTTTGGTGGGCCACAGGGCGTCGCTGTGATTGAGCATATCCTCGAAGACATGGCTATCTTTCTCAAGCGCGACGCTTACGAGATTCGCCGTCTGAATATTTATCAGGGCGACGAACGCAATACCACACCGTATGGCCAGTTAGTCGAAGACAATGTCTTGCCACAACTTTTTGATGGCTTATACGAGAGTTCTGACTATCAAAAGCGTCGCCAGGAAATAGATACCTTTAATGCTGCATCTGGTACGCAAGTCAAAGGTCTGGCCATGACCGCTGTTAAGTTTGGTATTGCATTTACGACACGTTTTCTGAATCAAGGCAATGCTTTGGTGAATATTCACCTTGATGGCTCGATTCAGGCCTCTACCGGCGCAACTGAGATGGGGCAGGGTGTCAATACCAAAATGAGCCAGATCATCGCCTCTGAATTTGGCATCGAGCCGCAGCAAGTATCGATGATGGCGACCTCAACTGAGCGCAATCACAATACCTCACCGACTGCGGCTTCTAGCGGAACCGATATCAATGGTTCAGCCGCGGTTTTAGCTTGCGAAGGCTTGCGCCAACGTCTGGCTGCTTGTGTGGATTTTCATTTTAAAAACCCAGCGCTCGACCCGATGCAAGAAATTGAAATTGATCTGAGTCAAAACATGGATCATATTCTCTTTGAAGCCGGTGAAATCTATCATCGTGATCAGCCCGAACAACGGATTACCTTTAATGCAGCCGTCAAACTGGCTTATCTCAATCGGGTTTCATTGTCTGGCTATGCCCATTACAAAACCCCCGATATTGGCTTTAACAAAGCCGAAGGTGTGGGGCGCCCCTTTCATTACTTTACCAATGGGGTGGCTGCCTCTGAGGTGGTCATTGATCGCTTTACGGGTGAGATGAAAGTCTTACGTGTCGATATCTTAATGGATCTGGGTCGTCCGATCAACGAGGCGATTGATTACGGGCAGGTCTCGGGTGCCTTTGTGCAGGGTATGGGCTGGGTCAGTACCGAGCACCTGGTTTATGGAGATAAAGGGCAATTACTTTCTCATTCCCCCACGACTTATAAAATCCCCAATATTCAAGACACACCGCGTACTTTTAATATCAACTTGATTGCCAATCAGGAGCACAAAAATGTACGCGGTAGCAAAGCAGTGGGCGAGCCACCTTTGCTATTGGGTCTGAGTGTCTGGGCTGCTGCTAAAAACGCGCTTAGCTACCAGAGTCAGGGTGAACTGCCCCAGCTTAGCATTCCAGCTTGTGCTCCAGCCCTGCTCACAGAGTTGACGCGCTACGAAAAGCAGCAAGCTCAGACGGCTCTTGCTGGAGCTTCTGCTTAGTTTATGCTCTAAAGTTAAAGCGCCTGGCTCTGTGCCAGGCGCTTTGTTTTGAACTTATCTTTTCAAGGACAGTTGCTAGATTGATTAGATGTCGAGATTAATCTCGTCTGAGAGGCTAATATTGCCCTTGAGATCTTCAGCGAGTACAAAACTAAAGAGTGATCCATCAGGAATCAGGTCCTCAAAGCCAGCATCTGGACCCAGTCGAATAGTGGGGCTCAAGGGATACGTTTCTTCGTCCGTCTTGATATTGATTTCCTGGTAATAAAAGGCCAACTCGTCATTGTCTTCGATTTCGAATTGTTCTCTTGAAATTAGTGTAAAGCTCTCTCCGTCCTCTTCCTCTTCTTCGTTAAAGGGGACTGCCCAGATGTCCATAATCTCATTGTCTTTATCGAGCTCGAAGTAAAAGACCACTTCTATATCGTTCAAGACCCCATCAGCGGTGTAGAGCAGATTATCGTCTGCAGTGAAATCGTCAAAGGCCAGTGGGACCAGCGCTCGTTGCCCGTCTTCGCAATCGAGAGTGCCACAGAGCTGTAAGACAGAGCCGTCCCAACGGGGGGCCCGGTAAATATTCTCGGCCACTTCCACTGCGGGTAATTCTTGCAGAATGCGAATCGTATCATCAGAGATTTGGGTGGCACGCACGCCATTAATGACTTCAACTCCCAGATTGTCTTTGACTTCAAAACAGCCGCCATCCTGGCACAAAGACTGATTCTGTTGAAGGCTAAAGCCCTGAGTTGCAAAGCCAGATTCACCGATAAATAAATTATTATTGTCTTGATCCGGGCTAAAGCTCGTGGGTGTGTCTAAAGGCGCCTGGGTGACTTCAGGTGCAAGGCTATCATTGAGGCCCTGTTCTAAAAAGGTGCTGACAAACTTAAACCATTCGGGCGACTCGGCGCTGATTCCCCGGTACGCAGAGCGTTGATAATCAGTTGTATTGTTCAAGGGGTACATGGCAACGCCGCGAGAGTCCGGCCGGGTGCCATCCGTACGTGAGTACATTACCATTTTGCTCAGGGACTGGCTCAGGGCATCTCCTGTGCCCAGACGGGATTGTAAACGGCTAATAAAATGGCTGGCGTCTACAGCGACTGGAGGCTTGCCTTTGGAGCCCTTGCCAAAGCCCTGGGCTTTGCTGGTGGCCTCTAAGATCTTCGCGTAGTTTTGTTCTAATTGACTGTCGAGCTGTTGGCCCAGTTCATTTAATTTTTGAACCACGTCATCATACTGGTTCAAGTTGAGCAAAGAAAGGGTTTTTCCGGGCTGTTTTTGGTGATCTGGGTGGGTCACAAAGGAATCGACCATCTGTTTGCCGGTTTCGACGACCGAGGCTTCAGGGTGAGCTGCAATCCAGCTCAAAATATCCTGATACTGCCAGCCATGGCCGGGCTCCAGTTCTTCGGAGGCGATCAGGAAGTTGGCATGCTCCTGTACATGTCGAGCGACGACCAGATTAGCCATCAGGCAGGCATCAAAACCAATTAAGTTGAATTTGGTTTCTTTGGCTGCCAGGGCTTTGTTCAGATCAGGCAAACTCATGACGCCATTGGCAAAGTTTTCGTCAGGGCCATAGCCATTGTGTGCGCTACCGTGATCCCAAAGATCCAGAATTTGCTTGCCGTAATTGGCTGCCGGATAGTTTGCTTTCAGAAATTCCAAAAAGGCACTCAGGGTTTCTGGTGCGCCCATATTGACATCTGGATCTTGCTGGGCGTAGCAGGTGTCGTTGCCAAATTGTCCGTCTTCAGCGTCTTGTGCGATACAAGCCAAATCCGTATATTTGGTGCCTTTCCAATTGGTTTTGCTAGAACCCCCAAAGGCCACGACCACGTCGATATTGTCGCGCTCTTGCGGCGTCATTTTTTGGTAAGCGACAGTCATTTCCTGGAGGTCATTGCTGCCTGCTTTGGCACGTGTCTCAAGGTCAGAGCCCAATAAATAAATGGCAAGTAGGGTTTTCCCACCGCGAGCGGAGGTATCAGGGTTGCCCGGATCAATCGCCGGAGGCGCATTTTGCTTGCGCTGATTCAAACTGCTGATAGAAGTATTCTTTTTGGCTGCTGAAATTGTTCCTGACTGCACTGTATTGGGCTGCGAATCCGGCCCTGAGCAAGCGCTCAAAATAAAGCTACTGGCTAAAATCAGGCCCAACTGTCGTGATTTTATTTTAAACATAGTCTTCCCTTTGCATTTAAATTTACTTTCTTTAAAGATCATTATGTATTGTTATTGACTAGTATAGATCGGGCTCACACTTGAAATCTTATTTGACTCAGACTTGCTCTGCTTGCTTAAATTCAAAACAAAGCAGGGCTCTCAGTGGCCCTGCTTCGCTGTAAACTTAGTTAAGTGCTGCTAGCTTGTTACGAATATTATTGACGAGATAGCTCTTAATAGCATCTTTGGTCTCTGCCTGTCCACAACCTCGATCCCACCATGCGAAGGCGCAAGCGAAATCGATTCCCCCGCGAATGACGTTGACCTGGGTATTAATGCTACCGTCATGAATGGCGACAGTAGTATCAATAGCCTTCTCTTTAATATATAAAGGAGCCACCACAAGTCCTTGAAAAGTGGTTTTCGTAATTGCTGCAAGTAAACCAAGCACACTGTCAACAATCGGAGCAAAGGTAGAGTCGAAGCTCGACCCCCCTCGACTAATTTGTTCAGTCGGCGGTACGACATAGAAAAAGTGGGTATCCGCTTCGTAGTCTAAGACGGTGAACCTGTCGGCCAGCTCTGCCACGATGCCCTCATTAGTCAGTACGGCTTTTGAATCGGCCAAAAGACTAGCTTTAAAGTTTGCATCGGCTTTGGCTTTAGTGCGAATCGCTTTTAGAGTCTGTTGAAGTTCATTTTGACTGTCTTCCTGATCAGCCTGAA
Organism: Candidatus Sericytochromatia bacterium; assembly: GCA_037968875.1. Lineage (GTDB taxonomy): Bacteria > Cyanobacteriota > Sericytochromatia > UBA7694 > UBA7694 > JBBKWI01. The sequence continues at coordinate 8,988 of JBBKWI010000215.1, forward strand.
GCAGTTCAGGGTAAAATTCAGCCAAATTGCGATCATCGAGTATCAAGAACAAAGAGCTACCCCCGTTATAATCTAGAACCTTAATTTTTTCTTTTTGATCAAAGGGTAGACCTTCTTTAACTAATGTGGCTTTGGCGTCTTGTTGTAGCTCTTGCTTAAACGCTTCGTTGTCAAACGCTTTTACATTGATTTCTTGAAGCTTAAGCTTTAGCGCTTCGGGATCTAATTTTACTAAGGCACTAACCGCAGGTGCTGCTGGGGTGGCCGAGTTGACTGACTGATTCGCTGGCGAACAGCCTGCCAGAGTAGCGGGTAATAGGGCAAGCACGAGAGCAAACGACGCGATTTTATGGTTCATAGTGGAACTTCCTCTTTTAGTTATCAAGTTAATCAATTTACATTAATTTGTTAATGCAATTTATAGCATACACCGTCCATAACGTTTTGTTAAGGTTTTGGTGCTTCTTTTTCCAAATTATGCAATTTAATCCTAATGAGTATGAGTCTGAAGGTGAGTTATATCAACAAAATGGAGGGATGGAGTTATTTTGTGCATGGAGATGAATCGACGGGCTAAATACATTCGATTCATATTAAAACTTGCTTTATTTGCTTTTTTAAAACCGCTTGTTACTCTATTACAGTCTCTTGTTAAGCCCTGATTTAACTTGTTAGCTAAGGTTTTGACTTCGTTTAAACTGGTTTTCCCAAATTTTTGTAAGCTTTGGTATTTCTGTAGTATGATGTATAAATATAAGTTTTTGGCTAATTGACAAAACAAAAAGTTAAGGTAAATCGTGATTTTGAAGGCTATACTTTGGATTTTAGGAAGTGCTGTGCTCTGGGGATGTGTGACTCCGATGGTCTCGCCACCCACCTCGACCCCAATTGAGCAGGGTTTAGTGCCCGCTTCAAAGGGAGACACCCTGGGGCGTCTGGTGCCGGTTTCCAAAGGGGATACCTTGGGGCGGATTGCATTCCCATTTGATCGTTCAGGGCTCTCTGATTTAGTCGTGCAATTGAATCTAAAGCTAGATCTGCAAGCAGAGCGTCAGGTGAATCTGAAAGTTAGCGACTTTAAGAGCGACCAGACCCGCGTCGAGCTATTGAGTGATACCAACGGGCAAGCCGTGCTTGAGAATGTTCCCTTGAAGCAATTCTTTGTCGTTGAAGCTCAGGGGCTGCTTGAGAACCAGCATCTGGCTCGTTTTTATGCTTTGCTTGTCACTCCAGCTGATGCGAGCGCATCGCCGATAGCTATTCAGATTGATCTCCGTTCGAGTGCCCTGGCTGCGTTTTTCGCCTATTTAAAGTCAGAGGGCGTGCCTTATGAGCATTTAAGTCCTGATGCCTTGGAGCAGAGCTATGCCGCAGACTTAGATCAACTGGAGGCACAGTTGCGCATCTTTCCCGCTCAGAGTCTGGATTATTATCTCCAGAGCGCTCCCTTTCTGGAAGCTGCGTCACGCTTAAAGCAAAAGGTCGTCCTATAAATTATGAGTCGTACTTTTCCTACCTTACTCTCGCATTTGCGTCAGAGTCATGGGCTCTCAATGACGGCTTTGGCCAAAAAAATCGGTGTTTCTGAAGCCTATATCTCTTTTTTGGAGTCAGGACGCCGACATCCGTCCCGAAAAATATCTTTAAAACTGGCGCAATTACTGGCGTTTGATGCTGAAACCTATAGGTCTTTGATGGAAGCCGCTGGCTATAATGCGGACTTGCCCGAGCGAGAAATTGAGCAAAAGGTCAGTGAAAACCTGCCCTTTTCTCAATTTGTTGAGCGTGTCAGTGAGTTGGTACGAGATGGACGTTTTGAAAGTGCTCAAGAGCTGATTAATCAAGGCCTGAGAAAATACCAAAACCCGGTGCAAATACAGCTCCTGGTGGCGCATTTGGCGTTGGCCAGGCAGGAGTTTAGCACGGCTATTTCAGCAATGGAAAGCGCCGTGCATTTGTGTGAAGTGGTTGGCGACGGGGCTGTAGATAAAGCCGAGATCTTGATGAACATGGGGATCGCCTGGTTTCAAAAGGGAAGCCTTGAATTTCAGGCTTGGCAAGCCAATCATGCGCAGCCTAAGTCAGAGAAGTTTGCGATGGCTTGTCGCAATAGCCTGCAAACAGCGCAAGGACATTTTGAGAGTGCGATAGCCTTGGCTGAGTCGGCTTCGGTCTATTTGCAAGATGAATATGCCCGCTTGATCTTTAATCTGGCGGAGTTAGATACTTATACGGATTTAACAGCTGACTGGGCACTGGTTTTAGATCTTTATCAAAAGCTGTGGTTGCATTCAGAGCGGGCTTTCTTAAAAACCGAGCAGCAGCAAGAGATGCTGTGCTTTTTAGCTCTGTCTTACGCCAAAAATGGGCAGTTTCAACACGCGCAAGAACTATTGGAAACGCTTCAGTTGCTGGCCAAGAACTATCCGCTAAGCTATTATGCTCTCGCTTGTTTTTGGATCTTGAAATTCGAGCAAACCCCCGATCAGTCATTTCTGAAAGCAGCTGAGCAACAGCTTGACAAACTCTTTGACTTGGCGCCTCATTATCGGGAACAGGCCGAGCAAGACCCGGCATTGGTTGCTTTGTTTAAGAGCTGAGACTCATCATTAGATGATTGACCTGAAATCGATCATCTAATCATTTGCAAGATGTCACCATTTTTCAATGCCTTTTTAAGCATGTTTTGCCGAAATTTTACTATAACTTAGAATCAAGAAACCATCGTGCATAAGCATAAGGAATAATCTCTATGAGTAATATGTCAGTCCAAAGACCCGCTGCTAGTCTCAATGTGCATACAGCTCCAGCTGCTAAAACTGCCGAAAAACCCGCTGCTCAAAAGCCTCAGGTTGCCATTGAAGCCGATAATTATAAGCGCAGTGCTGCGAATGGCGATCTCAAAAGTGGCCTGGCAGCGACTTCTGTTACAACAACAACTACAATAAAGACGACGACTATTATTCCTGGTCTTGCTGTTACGAGTGATGCAGAAGCACCCGATACTTCTAAACGCAGTCTTGCCGATGGCGCTCTAAAAGGCGGCCTGGCTGCTGGTATTATGACTCTGGCTCCTGGCCTTGCTTATTTGGCAACCGCTGGAGTAGCGATGGACACAAGCTTAGCGCCGACGATTATCGCAAGCGGAACTATCGTTACCGGTCTGTCAGGCGCTGTAGCTGGTGCCATTTCTTCACAAATGCCCGGTTATAGTGGTGTTTACTCGGGCATATTTGCCGGTACCGCAACTGGTATCGTAGCCGGTATCGTCACCGGTGGAGTGATTGGGCAGAGCGGGAATGGTGCTATAGTCGGTGGGTTTGCTGGAGCCATTGCTGGATTGATCGGCGGTGTTGCTGGTGCCCACGCTACAAAAGAAGAGTAAACTAAACATAGGAAGCAGTGCCCAGGAAACATGATCTCGAGGGCTCTCTGGCGTTATATATCCGACGAAAACGACTGCACTCAGGCGGGATCCTATCTGATGGCTAGCTTGATTGCTCTTGAGATCGCTAAATAATCCAGGGATACGCCAAATATCATCGTTTATTAACCGCTCCTTAAGAAATTTTCTCCGGATTTTTCATATAATTAGATCAAGAAATCATCGCGTAAAGAAAAAGGAATTACCCTCATGAGTAATATGTCAGTCCAAAGACCCGCTGCTAGCCTCAATACACTTTCAACTCCAGCTGCTAAAACTGCCGAAAAACCCGCAGCCCAAAAACCCCAGATAGCTATTGAAGCCGATAATTATAAGCGCAGTGCTGCGAATGGTGATCTGAAAAGTGGCCTGGCAGCGACTTCTGTTACGACAACGACCACAACAACAAAGACGATAACTATTTTTCCTGGTATTACTGTTACGACCGATGCAGAAGCGCCCGATACTTCTAAACACAGTCTTGCCAATGGTGCTCTAAAAGGCGGCCTTTCTGCTGCTGCTATGATTGTTGCTCCTGGTCTTGCTTATTATGCGACGACCCCTGGAGTCGCCCTGGACAAACACTTAGCACCGACGATTATCGCAAGCGGAACTATCGTTGCCGGTATTTCAGGTGCTGTTGCTGGTGCCATTTCTTCACAAATGACTGCTGAGCCCACTAAAGGTGTTTTCTATGGCGTACTTGCCGGTGCGGCAACCGGTGTCGTCACCGGTGGAGCGATTGGACGTAGCGCATATGGTGCCACAATCGGTGGGTTTGTTGGAGCTATTGCTGGAATTGTCGGCGGTATTGCTGGCCTCGAGGCCACAAAAGAAGAGTAAATTAATGAGTCGACTCCAGTGAAGATGAGCTTTAGAGCGTTCTTTCTGGCGTCCTATCTCCATGCAAATGGCTGCACTCAGGCGAGTTGGGGCTCAAGAGATGGCTTGATTACTCTTGAGATCGCTAAATAACCTAAACATATGCCAAACATCATTGTTTTTTAATCGTGGCTTAAGAAAGTTATCTCGGACTTTTCCGATAATTAGATCAAGAAACATTTGCGTAAAGAAAAGGAATCACCCCCATGAGTAATATGTCAGTCCAAAGACCCGCCGCTAGCCTTAACACCCTCTCTGCTCCAGCTGCACAAGCTGCCGAAAAACCCGCGGCTCAAAAACCCCAGGTAGCGATTGAAGCTGATAATTATAAGCGTAGTGCGGGTAATGGCGCTCTAAAAGGTGGCCTGGTTACTGCTGCTGCTATTGCTGTTCCTGGTATTGCTTTTGTCGCTTCTTCTGCTGGGGGCCTGGATAAAAGCTTATCGTTGGTGTTAGCCGCTGGCGGTACTGCTGGTGCAGGCATTGCAGGTGCTGTTGCTGGTGCCGTTTCTTCACAAATGACAGATAGTCCTGTCAAAGGCGCTTTATTGGGTGCTGTAGTCGGTGCTGCAACGGGTGCTGCAATAACTGGAACCATTGGTCGTAGTCTAAGTGGCGCATTAACGGGTGCGATTGTTGGAGCCGTTGGTGGATTAATCGGTGGTGCTGCTGGCACCTACGCCACAGAAAAAAAGTAATAATTAGGAAGACACTCCAGTAAGATTGAGTCTGATATATAATAGACTTTAATTCGTTTACTGGAGTGTTTTTTTATGACTCGATCTTTTCCTATGCTTTCTGTTTCTGCTTTATTTCTGGCGCTTAGTCTGAGTGCCTGTGACGGGCTAACTCCCGGAACCCCCAATCCAACCCCAAGTGCCAGTTCAAGCTCCTCCGTTTCGGGCTCCGTAAATGCAAATGTGATGCTTCCAGACCCGGCTGAGATTGCCAGCTTTACCAATTTCAAAGCCGTTTCTTGTGATCAAGAAGGCACACTTAAGTCCGGTACTGCTGCTGCGAGTAAGATTACCGTCAACAATAAAACCGATGCCACTATTAAGCTCTATTGGCTCGATTTTACTGGCAAGCGCGTCGAGTATAGCAAAGGCGGCATCAAAGCCGGTGGCAGTCACAATCAAGCGACTTATGTCACTCACCCCTGGTTAATTGCTAATCAAAACGAAGAATGCCTGGGTATCTATGTTCCTGATAGTCCCAGTGGGGCCGTCCTTAATGTGAATAAGACCGTTGAAGTGGTCGGCAGTGGCAGTGTCGCTGGCAGCGTAACCGGCAATGCTTCAGCTAGCTTTAATAAACAACAATTTATTAATCTAATGCAATGTTACAAACAAAAGGCTCCAGCGACAGCTGCATCTGTAGATGTGGTCTTAGCCAATATCAACAATATTCCAGATTCGGCTTTTAAAGAATCTACTTTTGCTTTGCAAATCAATGCAGCTAAAGCAGCTGGTTGTGTAATCTAAATCTGAT
>JBBKWI010000216.1:0-10079 GCA_037968875.1 Candidatus Sericytochromatia bacterium
ACAGTACAGGGATCGGTACCATCAGGGCTAGACATCCCCACAAAACGAAAGCGATAAATCACAGAAGTGCCCTCTATCTCTGACTCCAGGTAAGCGTCGTTGTCGACATTACTCCAACGGCTGGGATCTACCCATTCCATATACCATTCAGTGTCCCATTCCCGCAGGTCGCTATTATCAGTACTACCGTCATTATTATTATCAACAGGAGCGACATAGTCTGCTGTACCGTCTTTATCGAAATCCGTATCGATCGTGCCATTGCCATTAAAATCCTGCTCAAGTAGATCGGAATCAGGAAAGGGATGCATATGGTTTTTCCACCAGAGGCCGTTTTTGCCGCGGTGGTTTTCGTCATTAAACCAGTGGGCTGTGCGCCAAGAAGCGCCATTGTCTGTTGAATACTCAATGTAACGCTCCGTAGAGGCGCTGATATCTTCGGTTTCGGCTGCATTTTCTAGGTCTAGATAGGCTTGTAAATGTACGTGTCCCCAGTGGGTGCCCATGGGAGCGACGCTGTGATTTAGCCCAGCAGGGCTGAACCAGTTGGCCCATTCTGGATTCACGCAATAGCTTCCGCCAATCAGGCGACAAAAGGAGGCCTCTCGTGCAGTCATTGTCCCGCTCTCTCCATCGGCAGTAGTATAGCTAATGGGGGTTCTAAAGCTGCCTGTATCACTAAAACCCGTTAGAAAACCTTCGAAATTATTATCTGGGTCGACAAGATCTAGATCTAAATTCCCTAGCGTAAAAGCAGGTGATATTAAGCTGTCCCCTGACTGAGACGTGCCATAACCCACTTTCCAGTGGGCACCTTCAGAAGAAGATCCCTGGAGCCGAGCATTTGTCCCGTTATAGCCAAAATAGGGGTGAGCAAAACTGGTATTGATACTATCGCTACTTCCTTCCAGTGACCAATTGCCAGTGCTGCGCCAGCCCAGGGCATCTTGCAAGCTGAGCGTATCAGCATTTGATTTTTGGATATCGTCAGCGAGGTATTGATTGGCCAGATAGAGTGAGCTGATTTCAAAGTGACTCACACCGATACTGTTATTGGTCGTGCGAAACTCAATCCGGACGCGCCCGATAGGCCCTTGATCTTCAGGGACCGTGATCCCATAAAACTGGCCGTTATTTGTGGTATACCAACGAAACTCATGAATCGATTGCCCAGAAGTATCGTAGGCAATCAGGCGAAAGGGCTTGCGCTGATCATCCGTTGTTTTGATCGTCAGGCCCACAGAATAGATATTTTTTTCAGCGTCACTCGACTCTGCGCCCCGATTGAAGGTGAAGTCGACGCCATCCCATTTATGGGTGCGGCTTGTACCAGCAGCAGTACTGACTTCAGGGCTAACGGTGAGCGTGCCGGAACTCATGCTCAGTGTTCCTGATTCTTCAGGACGTACAGGAGCGCCCGTAGTGTAAGCGGAAGGTGGTGGCAACTGGGTGTAAGAAATTGCGCTGACAGTTGGCTGAGAGGGGAGAGAAGTGAAAACAATTCGATGATCTCCGCTGCTGCGCGGATTTAAAGTGAAAGCTCCCCCTGAAGTGAAGTCACTGGTTTCCATCAGATTATAGACAACACCATCAGCGCCATAGCAAACATCTTCTGTGGTCGTGCCCTGGCAACCCGCGAACGCAGTGCCCATTCCTCCCATTTGTTTGAGCTGAAACCCGCCGGCCTGAGCACTCTGGCGAACTTTTTGCCTCCAATTTCTGGGGCGAAAACGTCCTTGCAAGGCTTGTTTGAAAGCCATTTCATCACTGGCCAGATTGGGCAGTTTCTTTTCAAAATCAGCATTGCTAAAGCGTTGCGCTTGCTGGCTGACTCTGGCGCCATCGGCAATTAAGGTGGAGTGTGTGTCGACCTTAATATTTGCGATTTGACCTGCTTTGAGGGCCTGTTTGTGACGAAGCTTGAAGTTGACCTTGCCCCCACTGACATAGACCCAGTAGCCCTGTGTATTTTCAGGGACGGCAATACTAAAGCTACCGTCATCATTTATTTGGCCGCCATAGTGCCGTGCCACCGTTTGATCTTCTGAATCAGTGTCAACGATTTGGCCTGGGGAAGTTTCTCTGCTTTCAGTATTGTTAACTGGTGTCGATGGAATGGGCTTGGGGGGGAGAGCAGGGTTACCGGCAAGCTGACCATTAGGCAAGAGACAACCCCCGGGAGGCAGCGGAGGTAAAGGCTGACCAGCAGCAGGTGCTGGTGGACAAGCTGGAGGTTTTTGCTGTTGAGTTTGAAACTCATCAGTATCGCTGAGGATCGGTACTGCCCAGACCGAGAGGACATGACTGAGTTTGAGTTGCCCCATGCTGCGCGGCTCCTGACTCTGTATTTTTTGCGGGATCCGCAGCATTTCTTCGTCACTATAATTCATTGCTTTGTGGCCCAGGTGGTGACGTGTTGAGATGCGACGCCGGGGAAATAGATTGCGTGGGTGTACCATTGGCAGCTCAACGACACCTTTAATCATGGCTTCATTTGCTTTTAGCGGGAGCTCGTTATTTTTCTGTGTGCCCGCCGCAGTGGTTCTTTCTGAAGTTGGTCGCTGGCTTTCTAAAAGCAGCCCTCCGGATTGGCAAGCTGTGAGTAAGAAAGCGGATAAAAGATAATAACGCTTGGGAAACATGTGGTACTCCTGAATTAATATTGACAAAACGTCAAGTTTTATATTAACGTAATCAAACTGTCTTCAGTGTGACACAGCTCGCGCTGGCTGTAAAATTCAGCCAAAAGCTTTTTTGATCTGAGCTTTAAATTGATGGAGGGAGTTCTCGGTTTTTTTGCCAGCCCTGTGCGCCATTCTCAAAGATCTGTGGTGGCTGTGCCATGAAATTGGCTTCACTCCAGAGCATATTTTGTAAGACAATTTGCTTCTCGTTGGCTGTGATCAGATTAAAGCTATTGGCTTCGCCGCCTTTGAGGCGATCCGAGATTCCCGTACCTGCCTGGGCAACGACCATGCCATTTACGCTCTGAGCATAAGCCAGATGTAGATGCCCACTGAGCAATAGGTCTGCTGAACTGGCTTTGAGTACTGGCCAGGCCTCGTCTAAGCGACCGAGCAGACCCCGACCCTGGGCTGTTGCGCTGAGGTAAAAAGGGTGATGGGTTACCAGGATGCGCACACGATCAGGCGGGTGCTTATCAAACTGGCGCCGCATCCAGCTCAATTGGCGATGATTCACGCGCCCCCGAGACCAGTCCGGGTGTGGCCCAAAACGACGGGCAGTATTGAGACCTACTGCAATAAATCCGGGGCCGGCTGCACAGCTATCTAGCTCAGGTGCAATATAACGCTTCCACTTTTCCCAGGGATTGACAAAGCGCTCCCAGAGCCGCCAGGCTGCCAGATCATGATTGCCTGGTACTACCAGGTAGCGGTGAGGTAACTGAGCCAAAAATGTGTGGGCCTGCTGAAACTCGTCGTGGGTCGCCCGTTGGGTTAGATCCCCTGAGATCACGATCAGATCGAGCTCTAGCTCGCTCAGATGTGCCAGTAATTGTTGGGTTTGGGCTTGCTGGGCTCTGCCAAAATGCAGATCTGAAAGATGGACCAGACGGATCATGAGAGGGCCGCCGGTTTCAATATTTTGAGGCTGCGGGCGCGCATATGGTAGCGCAAGGGGGTTTGCATTTTCATTAGCTCTCCATCATTCATGACATGCACTCTGCGGTGGTGGCGAAAATGTAAACTCAGATGATCCGTATCCAGGCTGATCAAGTCCACATCTTGTTTCCAATTGCCCAGCAACAAGCGGCTGATTAGACGCGGTAGCGACCAGGCATTGCTTTCACGGATCACATAGACACCCAGTTTGCCTGAGTCTAAATGATCGCGGCAGAGCACAAAATCGCCTTTTTCGTTGAGGGGATTATTGGTAATCGAGACCGAGCGGCTTTTGAGGCGGATCGACTTGCCCTGGCTAACCAGTCGGATATGCTTGGGTGGGTATTTAAACAAGAGGCCCAGCATATGCCTCGCGACTTTGGGCCAGCGCACCCAGCCTGAATGAAAACGCAGATTTTCACGCATTTGGGTATAGCGGGTCGAGAAGCCCAGATTGGAAACACATAAAAATGGGTGTCCGTTGACTTCGGCCATATCGATTTTGCAAACCGTGGCGGTTAGCAATTGCTGTAAGGCCTGGTCGAGATCGAGGGACATATTCAAATCGCGCCCCATCAAATTCATCGTGCCTGTGGGCAAAACGCCCAGGGGTAGATCGCAGGCTTTGGCAACGCTGGCCAGGGCCAGCACCGTGCCGTCTCCGCCAGCAGCCCAAATGGCTTCGCAATTGTTTGCTGTCAGCTGTTGCGGCAATTGACCTAATTTCTCAGGTTCAAAAGCGATCAAATCGATCTCTACGGGTAAATCTATCAGATGCGCTTTGAGAGCCGCTTCTGTCGCTGCTTGATCTGCATAGTTAAGCCAGGAACAAGAGGACGGATTATAGATCAGTGTGATGCGCTTGAAGCTGGGTTCGAGCACTGTCTGGAACTTACTCTGATCTTCAAGCATAGGCGTAAGGACCGCCTGTTTTGGGTTTCCACTGATCGGCACCATAAGACTCAGCCAAATACTCCAAAATTGCACCGGATTCAGCGAGGACCAGGTCACTATCGGTTACGATAGGCGCTTTGCCTGGTGGGTGGATTTTTTTGAGATCAGGGGGAGCCAATTCTGTTTTGGCGTCGCGTTGAAACAACTGGATCTGATAATCGAGCTGCAGCTCTTCTAAAAGCCACAAAATGCGTTGAGAACGGGAATTGTTTAGATGATGTAGAGTAATCATGACCTGGCTTTAACCTCAATTGTGTTTAGATTATCATAAGTTTGAGCTTACTTATAAACGTTTTTTTGAAAGAAAAATTTAGACTGGGTAGCCTCAGGACAGAGGCTGAGATGCTTCTAAAATCTGAGCTGTTTTGTGAGGAGTCCAGGGTAATCTTTGTTGCAGACGGCTGAGATCTGAGCTGCGTTGATTTAAGAATTGTGCCGTCTTGCGTGTGGTCGCGAGATCCAGAGTCAGCGCCTCACTGGAATGACTCAATTCGGCCGGAATAGCTGCCAGAAGGGTATCCAGACTATACAATTGGCCGCTGCCCAGATTGAAGACCTGGCCCTTGAGATCGGGATGCTGGGCGACTTGATGCAGGGCTTCGATCGCGTCTTCTAGATGCAGGAGATCAAATTGAAGCTCCAGATCTGCCAGGGCTTCGCGATGGGTGTGCAAGCTTAGGAGCCATTGTCGGTAATAAGCAGGCCCAAAAATCGGGAAGAGTCTGAGCACGGTGACATTTAAATCAAACGAGCTAGCATAACTCTGGGCCAGCAGATCCGTGGCCATGCGACTACTGGCATAAGGCGAGAAGCCTTGCAAAGGGTGCTGCTCATCGAGGGGGCTATAATGGGCTTCGCCATAGACCGCATGGGTCGATAAATAAATCAGACGCGCGTCTTGTTTGAGGCAGGCATGAAATAAGTTGAGCGAGAGAGTCAGGTGTTCTTCGAGGGTATCCTGTTGGGCAAAACGCCAGGGCGTGTTGAGATAGATAATGCCCTCACCTATCTGATAGCGCTGCTGTGTCAGTTCAGCCAGACTGAGCGAGCCTCCAGCACTTGGGGTGAGCTGAATATACTCAGTGGCTTCCTCAAAACGCTGGGCTAAATAGGGCACTAGCGGGTGCTCAGCCAGGCTGCCAATCAGCCACCATTTATTCAAACTGGGGCTCTGCATAAAGTTTTAATTGCTCTTGAATGGTTTGAATCATACGCTGTACCGGTGGAAAAACACCCGTCCAGCGCTCTGAGGCAGCGGCCCCTTGATACGCCAGCATGTCCAGTCCTGTGTGAGCGTGGTAACCAAAACTCTGGGCCAGTTTTAAAAGCTCTGTTTGAGATGGGTTATAGACCAGATCGTAGACATGCGCTCCTGCGGGTAACATCGAGACCATCGTACGGCTGAGCGGGCTTTCGTCAATATGGGGATGCATGCCGACTGGGGAGGCATTGACCAGTAGCCAGACCCGTTCTAAGTCTTCAGCAAAAATCGTCGTGGGTTTGGTATGGGGAGTCCAGAGTACGTTCGGGAAGACTGGTGTTAGATCTTGAATCACGCGCTGCACCGCATCAGAGCGCCGGGCCAGAAAGATAATTTCTTTGACATCCAAGCGAGCCAGAGCGACGGCAACAGCACGGGCAGCACCCCCAGAGCCAATAATGGCTACCGATCGGCCTTTGAGATCTAGCTCTAGCTTTTGCAGACTGCGGGCAAAGCCCGAAACATCGGTATTATCTCCGACCAATTGGCGTTCGGCGTTCCAATAGATCGTATTGACGGCGCCGACCCACTCGGCTTCAGGGGTTAGGGCATCTAAAAAAGGAATAATCTGTTCTTTGTGCGGGATCGTCACATTGGCACCCACAATATTTAGAGCACGTAAGCCCATCACCGCTTCACCCAGATGGTTGGGATGGACCTTCAGTGGCAAATAAGCAAAGTTCATTTCGAGCGCTTGAAAGACCGTATTGTGCATCACCGGCGAAAAGCTATGGCTCAGTGGGTAGCCGAGCAGCCCCACCAGACGGGTATGTTGATCAATTTGTACCATCTTCAAATTGTAGCGCACCTGATGGCCTTTGAGCCAGAGCCATGCAAAAGCTTATAGGTTGCTTCTGTTTTGAGCAATGCTCTTACCCCAGAAGCCGGGCCTGATAAGCTATACTATTAAGCACATTTGCCCAAGATCTTTGACTGATCTTAAGAGCGATCCATTCAATACAAGTGATAAATCGAGGAGACTATGAAAAAACGTCTGTTTAGTGGCGCCCAGCCCAGCGGAGAATTGCATATTGGCAATTATCTGGGAGCCATCGAAAATTGGGTGCGCTATCTCGATGACTATGAATGTGTTTATAGCATTGTGGACTATCATTCTTTAACCATTCCCTACTCTATTCCTGAGATGCCCCAACGCGTGCAAGAGCTAGCGATGATGTTTTTGGCTTGTGGCCTGACCCCTGACCGTTGTATTTTGTTTCGCCAAAGCGATGTGCTGGAGCATACGGCTTTGTCCTGGGTTCTTTCGTGTGTGACTACCATGAACCATCTGGAGCGAATGATCCAATTCAAAGAAAAAAGCGACCAGCATGGTTCTCCCAATATTGGCTTATTTTCGTATCCGATTTTGCAAGCGGCAGATATTTTGCTTTATAAAGCCCAGGCGGTACCGGTCGGTGAAGACCAATTACAGCATCTAGAATTGAGCCGTGATGTGGCGCGTAAATTTAATCAGCGTGTCGGCGTGGATTATTTTCCTGATCCTCAGCCCTTACTGAGCCCGGCCAAACGGATTCTGGGTCTTGATGGCAAGCAAAAAATGAGCAAGTCATTAAACAATCATATTGCCCTGGCGGATAGCGAAGAGATCATCCAGAAAAAACTCAAGAGTGCTAAAACAGATGAACGTCGCCAACGTTTGTCAGACCCAGGTGAGCCCAATGACTGTAATGTCTTTAGCCTGCATAAATTCTTCTCGACCGAGTCTGACCTGGAAGATATTGCCCCCCGTTGTCGCCGTGCCGAAATCGGCTGTATGGACTGTAAGAAGATTCTGGGCCAGCGCATGAGCGAGCGTTTAACACCGATTCGTGAGCGCTACGAAGATTGGAAAACACGTCCAGAGGAAGTCGAAGCCATTTTGCAAGATGGTGCCAGGCGTGCCCGTACAATTGCACAAGAAGTCATGGGCGAAGTGCATGAACTGCTTGGATTACAACACCCTAAATTTGAGGCCAAATAATGGAAATTCATATTAATTTTGAACGTGACCCCCACGATGACACCTATTTACCAGATAACCACCGCTGGGTGGCCTATCTTGAGTCGATTGGCAAAGCAATGGACTGTCCTGCTGAAACCGAAGTTGGCTTGACCTTTACTGACAATGCCACAATTCACAATCTGAATTTGCAATATCGGGATATGGACCGGCCCACAGATGTCTTGTCCTTCCCTCAGGATATGGTCAATTTTTTACTGGGCGATATTATTGTCTCTGTTGAAAAGGCTGATCTGCAGGCCAAAGAAAAAGGCCACTCTCTGGAGTATGAATTGGCACTGTTGGTGGTGCATGGTTTCTTGCACTTAATGGGCTATGATCATGCCGAACTCGATGAAGAAAAAATCATGTTTGACTTGCAGCAAAAACTGCTTGATGAAAATTTTCCAGTCTGTTTTAAAATTCCTGAATAACGCGATTATTACTTGTTTGTAGCTCAAGCTAGATTAAGCTAATGGGCTCAATCTAGCTTGCTATATGCAAAGCCTAATTAAATAGGCTTTATGCTATACTTTGCTTCATATAGTCGGAGTAAAATTCTGACTTTTTATTTTACTGGAGGTTATTTTCATGTCATTAATTGGTAAAAAAGCACCTGATTTTACCGCCAAAGCAGTCATCAAAAACGAAGTGATTGAGCAGTTTAAGCTCTCAGATCAACAGGGCAAATATGTGGTTCTGTTTTTCTATCCCCTCGACTTCACTTTTGTCTGTCCAACCGAATTGCACGCTTTCCAGAGCAAGCTTGAAGAATTTGAAAAACGCAATACCCAGCTGATTGCCGTTTCAACAGATTCTCATTTTTCGCATATGGCCTGGTTAAACACCCCCAAATCTCAGGGCGGGATTGAAGGCGTAGCCTACCCGCTGGTTGCTGATTTTAATAAAACGATTTCACGTGATTTTGACGTTTTAATTGAAGAAGATGGCGTGGCTTTACGCGGTCTATTTTTGTTAGACAAACAGGGCATTGTGCACCATGCGACTTTAAACAATCTGCCTCTGGGCCGTAGTGTTGACGAGGCTCTGCGTATGGTTGATGCTTTGCAACACTTCGAAAATCATGGCGAAGTTTGCCCTGCCAACTGGCGTGAAGGCGAAAAAAGCATGAAAGCTGATCAAGCTGGCTTAAAAGCGTATTTTAGCGCCTAGGGCTTCCCTTCAACCCCCGTCAGGTTATGAAATAGAACACATAAGCTGACAACAAACAATACCGAAAGTGAGACTTAATTTATGGCCTTTGAACTTCCCGAACTCCCTTACTCTTATGACGCACTGGAGCCACTCTATGGTCGTGAGAACCTTGAAATCCACCACAGCAAGCACCACCAGGCTTATACGGATAAATTTAATGCCGCAGTTAAAGAAGCCGGCTTAGAAAGTAAATCTGCTCTTGAGATTTTAACCAGCCTGGATAGTATTCCCGCTGAAAAACGTACGGGTATTATCAATAATGGTGGCGGTTACTATAACCATGCTTTCTTTTGGGAATGTATGACTCCCAATGGCGGCGGCGAAGCTAAAGATGCTGTCGGCGATGCAATTGCCCAAAAATTTGGCTCTTTTGATGCTTTTAAAGCAGCTTTCACCGCCAAAGCGACCGGCCATTTCGGTTCCGGTTGGGCCTGGTTGGTCTTAGATCAGCAAGGCGAACTGGCTGTGACTGATACCCATGACCAGATTTCTCCCGTTTCTTTGGGTCATATTCCGCTCTTGACGATTGATGTCTGGGAGCATGCCTATTATCTGAAGTACAAAAACGCACGTCCTGAATGGGTCAAGGCCTATTGGGACCTGATCAATTGGGAAAGCGTGAATGCACGTTTTCAACAAGCCAAGCGCTAAAGACCGATTGAGGCCAGATGTCCCTTGGGATATCTGGCTTCTTTTGATTAGGGATATCGATTTTGGAACCAAAAATAAAGAGTGTAGGCAAATTGCTTGCGATTGACCTGGAGCGCCAGGAAGCCGTGCTGCGTAATCATCACATGGTGCTGATGCGTCAGGACACTTTTTCCCATCTATGTGCTTTGCTCAGTCAGCAATTGGGTGAAGAGAGTGGTTCCGATCTCTTATATTATTTTGGTCACCGCTGTGGCCAAAAAGATTACCTGTCCTACTCTCAAATTATGACCTGGTCTAGCCCCGAAGATAGTCTGGGTTTTGGTCTAAGCCTTAAATCTTGGGGCAATTGGACCCAGGTTGAGGACCTCATTCTGAG
>JBBKWI010000217.1:0-5795 GCA_037968875.1 Candidatus Sericytochromatia bacterium
GAATGGCTATCGCCAATTGGGCGCTGCTTAAGCCTCAGGGTCTGCCAGGGCTCAAAAGAAGCGTTCTGTACCGGGCCAGCTGGCCTGTTTTTGCAGACAGTCGACCAAAAAGCAGGCCAGACCTGCGTCGCCAGTCCAGAGGCTATAGCGCCACTGGCCATGTTCGGCCTGGCTTTGATGCGCTTGCTGTAAGGCCCAGCTTCCAAATCCACGGGCAGCAGCGAGCCAATCATAGTCTTTGACCTGAGGGGCTTTGCGTAGACGCTGATGCAAAAGTAAAAGGGCATAGCCATTGCCATCGGTGCCATGACACAAGGCCACGCCCTTATCTAAAGCGCCAGCGGCAATGATTGCCTCGCCCCCTTTGGCCAGCCACAGATCTAATTCAGGCAGATCAGCATATTGCAATCCCCAGATAAAGCCCGGTGCGCCGTGGCACCACTGCAGTAGCATCGGTTGATCTTGATCTGCCAGACCGGGCCAATTGACCGGGCCAGCATGGGTTTTGGTGGGGTTTTCGGCGGCGCTGCGGGCGAAATTTTTGACCCCGCTCAGGGTGCGTTCGCGCAATTGATTGTACTGGGCGTCGCTGAGTAAATCGGCAGCACGCCAGAGCCCATAAAGATTGCCCGCCCAGCCATGGCCGGCGCCCAAAAAAAGTTTTTGCTTGCCATAGAGATCCTGTTGCCAGAGCCAGGCCCCTTGTTGATCAAACCATTGCCACCCTTGCCAAATCGCTTCAATATGTTCGAGGCAGAGCTGTTTCCAATGGGGTTCACGGGTGGCTTCCCAGAGCATCAGGGGGGCCAGAAAGGTGCCTGGTGCGCCCCAGAGCAGTTCCTGGGTTGGGTTGTGCAAATTGGCACGGCAGATCTCGCTCAGGCGTTCCTGGTAAGCCGCACCTTCGGCGCTGCGGTAAATCTCAGGGAAGAGACACAGACGCGTCAAGAAAGCGCTTTCGCCCAGGAACCAGGAGGGCACGACCTCACCAGTATCGGGTGCTGCCAGATAGTTTTGATAAAGTTGACGGTAAATCTCAGGTAAGTCGGGTGGAAAGCGCAGGGGGTCAATCCAGCCAGACTTTAACAGGCGCTCCAGCGCCAGCCAGACGCCCAAAGCGCCATAATAAAGGCCCTGGGGCTGAACCCCTTCGGTCTCACGATCTCGGGGATGCAGTGGGAAGGCTTGATTTTCTTGCCAGTGAATCAAAGCTGAATCAGCCCAGGTTTGTAGCCAGTTTTGTACCGCTTCTGGATCCCAGGGAATGCTCTCGAGAGAAAGGTGACGGTCTGACTGATAGAGAGAGGCGCACATCTCGGGACTCCTTTGTCAACAGATCGCCCTAATATACCATGTCTGACATTTGCAGTAAAATGGTGGCAGCAAAACAATCCTGGCTGAACTTAAATAAGTGCTTAAATGGCTTTTGTCAGCAGATCTTCACCTGGACTATACTCAGGGGTCAGCAAGCTGAATCCCAGTCGCTCATAAAAGCGCAAAGCCCGCAGATTATCGGTTTTAACTGTGGCCCAGATGCTCTGCATACCCTGTTGCTGGCCCCAATCTAGCAAGGCGGCAATCAAATCAACAGCAGTCCCGAGGCTGCGGTACTCAGGGGCTACCCAGACTTGCAGCATCTCGCCGATCGTGGGATCTTCGTTGTGGCGGTAGAGGGCTGCTATGCCCACAGTCTGCTCGCCCACACAAGCAATAAAGGTGGCGCGTTGATTGCCCTGAGCGCTGGCTTCGGCTTGCTCTTGCCAGGAGGCATCAGAGCGCTGGACTGCATCGGCATAACGGCTGCCAAAGGCTTGTGGGGACTCTTGTAGGGCTTGCAAACGCACCTGCTTAAAGCGTGCGGCTTCACCGGGTCGCAAGCGTCGAATCTGAGGGGGGATTGTCATGGTTTTCTCCTGTTACTAAAGGGCTTATCGCCTGAAGTGAGCCCAGGCTTGCGGTCACAGAAAGCAGAAAGCCCTGCTCGTCAAATTCAAGCAGGATTTAAAGCAGCAGAGAATGATCTCCTGTCTAATATTTGACAAGCTCGGTCACTCTTGGTACATATTTAAGAACCTATATGCGCCAATTTCGTTGAAATTGCTGTGTATTTCCGATAAATAATCTGGAGTATCTAGTGAATTTAAAGAGTATCCTCAAATTTTCAGTCATAATCAGCTTTTTGACCCTATTTGTGCTGGCCTGTGCCCCCAGCCAAGACAGCACTTCTGACGACAGTGGCTTAGCCGATCCGAGCAGCCAGCCTGCCGTTACTGTGGGCTATCAGGGCATGTTAAACCCCTGGAAAGCAGCGATTGAAAAGAAGCAATTTGCACAAGTCACTGGCCGTAAAATCAAGTGGCGCAAATTTAATTCGGGCTCAGAGGTGATCACTGCGATGGCTTCTGGGGATGTGGACCTGGCGGTTGCTGGCTCTAGCCCAATTGCTACCGGCATGAGTCGGGGACTCGATTTGGAACTGGTCTGGATTTTAGAAGCGATTGAAGACAATGAAGCGTTGATTGCGCGTGAGGGCGCCGGGATTGAAACGATTCAGGATCTCAAAGGTAAAACCGTCGGCGTGCCCTTTGCTTCAACCACCCATTACCATTTGCTGTTTGCCCTGGAGCATAACAAAATCGCAACGGATGAGCTGACGATCTTGAATTTACAGCCTGATGCGATTGCCGCCAGCTGGGCTCAAGATCGGATTGATGCGGCCTTTGTCTGGAGCCCGGTGCTAGACCAACTCAAGAAAAATGGCAAGGTCATTATCAGTTCTGGTGAGCTGGCCAAATTGGGTCGACCGACCTTTGATGGCCTGATTGCTCAGCAGTCTTTTTCGCAGAAAAACCCGGCCTTTATGGCACAGTTTATCGGGGTGATTGCTGCCGCCGATGCCGATTACCGGAAGCATGGTGCCCAGTGGACGGCTGAAACAGAACAGGTGCAATCGATTGCTAAAATCACGGGTGCCAAAGCCGCTGATGTGGTTCAGGTGCTGTCGCAGTATCGCTTTCCAGATTTAGCATCTCAGGTTTCTAGCGAGTGGCTGGGTGGTGGTAAAGATCAGGGCGCAGCCAAAGCTCTGGCTGATACGGCTGGCTTTCTGAAAGCCGAGAAAAAGATTTCTGAGGTGATGCCTGACTATTCTCTGTTTGTGAATGCCAGCTATGCCCAGAGCGCTCTGGCTAAAATGGGCGTCGCTGCATCCATTCCAGCTGAGACAACAGCTGCTAGCCCTTCTGCTGCTCCATGAGCCAAATTTGCTTTGACCAGGTCTCCGTCACCTATCCGGCTACCAAGCGCTCAGCAGAAGTGCTGGCACTAGATGCTATCGATCTGACTTTAGAGCCCGGTGAGTTTGTGGTCGTGATCGGCACTTCTGGTTGCGGTAAAACCACGCTATTGAATTTACTGGCTGGTTTTATGGCGCCGAGTACGGGCGCGATTACGATTGATGGCGAAACGGTTGTTGGCCCTGGCGTGGAACGTGGGGTTGTCTTCCAAAAAAACGCTCTGATGCCCTGGCTCAATGTTTCCAAAAATGTGGGCCTGGGTCTGCGTCTGCAAAAAATGCCACGGGCCAAACGTGAACAGCAGATTCAGAAATACCTGGAATGGGTCGGCCTGGAAGCTTTCCCGCGTCACCAGATTTATGAACTCTCCGGAGGCATGCGTCAACGGGTTGGAATCGCGCGGGCCCTGGCGTCGGACCCCAAGATCTTATTGATGGACGAGCCGCTGGGCGCCCTGGATGCCATGACCCGTGAATCGATTCAGGAACTGGTCTTAAAGATCTGGCAAAAGTCCCATAAGCTGGTCTTTTTTATTACCCACAGTATCGAAGAAGCGCTGTTTATGGGCACCCGGCTGGTGGTGATGACACCGCGACCGGGCCGCATAAGTAAAACCTATCAACTGCCCTTTAGTACGCAGTTCCTGGCCGAAGGCAATGCCCGCAAGATCAAGTCCAGTCCAGAATTTATTGCCCTGCGCGAAGAAATTTTGGAACTGATTCACCCTACGGAGTTGACTGATGTCTGAACTCAAAGATCCGTTAATGCTCAAGTTTTCACAGCGCACGACTTTTGTGATCAGTTTGGTGACGACCCTGATTTTACTGTCTTTGTGGTGGTTTGTAACTGCCAACGGGTGGATCAAGCCCTTGTTTTTGCCTTCTCCGTTGGCCGTTTTTAATAAATTTGTCAGCCTGATGCAAGACGGTTTTGCCAACTCAACCCTCTGGGAGCACGCTCAGGCCAGTCTGTTTCGGGTCTTTACAGCCTTTGGCCTGGCTTGCTTGACTGCGATTCCGATTGGTATTTTGATGGGCACCAACGACTTTTTTAAGGGCGTTCTCGATCCGATGATTGAGTTTTACCGCCCCCTGCCCCCCCTGGCCTATTTGCCTCTGATGATCATCTGGCTGGGCATTGGCGAACTGGCCAAAATCGTGCTGATATTTTTAGCGGTCTTTGCACCGATTTGTCTCAGCACGCGTGCGGGTGTACGCTCAGTGGCCCGTGAGAAAATTTTGGCTGCCAGTACCCTGGGGGCCAGCAAAGCTCAGATTATTTGGCATATTGTGTTACCGGGTGCCTTGCCTGAGATTTTAACGGGTATGCGTGTGGGCATCGGCTTTGGTTGGACCACCCTGGTCGCTGCTGAAATGGTGGCTGCCACCGCGGGCCTGGGTTTTATGGTGCTCAATGCCAAAGACTTTCTGGCCACGGATGTCGTGATCACAGGGATCTTTGTAATTGGTTTTATTGCCTATGGTTTTGACCTTTTGATGCGCTTGTTGGAGCGTTGGCTCGTCCCCTGGAAGGGGCAAGTTTAACTCTTTGGAAGGGGCAAGTTTAGGCACTCAAAAAAGCATTGCGGCTTTAGACCCGCTGACTGGCTCATTCCGCTTCAAGTTAAATCTTGTGCTATGCTGAGTTTGGTAGAAACGAGATGCCGTACAGGCATCATCGGGTATCGGCGGTCTGGACTTAAGCTGCCACAAGAGATTTTACGTTCTCTTCTTTCAAACACCAACAGACCCGGCCAGGACTTTGTCCTTCCCTATTTCTTGCATGCTTTTTAGCCTTGCTAAAGCACTGCACAGAGCGCAAAACAGTGTCTCTGACCTTATCAGCACTATAAGGATATATTACTATGATAAATACTGCAGTAAAGCCACGCAGTGAAGCTATGCAAGCCAAAAATGCCCTGGGTAAAATTGCCTTGCTCGGTTATAGCATTGAAACCATGGAAGCAGCCAAAAACTTGGGCTATGACTTTGTGAATGTGGTACCCAAAGATTTTGTCGCCGGACTTGAAAAAGAAGGCCTGGAAGCCTTTGCCTGGGACTTCGATAAGTTCTCTGAAGACTCATATAAGCTGTATGATGGCCTCAAAGCCTTGAATGTCCGTCATTCGATTCCGCTCTATGAAGAAACCGTCGAGTGGGCGGGCATGCTCAATTCCCGCTTTATGGACAATCCCCTGATTTTTAATAAATACTTACTCTTCCGTGACAAAGCGATGATGAAGCGCAAGGCCCAGATGAGTGGTATCCGTGTTGGGGTCTTTGAAGAGCTAGACAATAAACAGCAGGCGATCCGGTTTTTAGAGCGTATCAATGCAGTGCTCAAAACCGATGAAAATGCCAAACCGTCTCCCATTCACTTAAAGCCCACCCATGCGGCGGGCTCTGTCGGTCACGTGGCCGCCCGTGAAGCCAAGCAAATCGAAGCATTGGACGATGATGTTTTCCCATGTATGGCTGAAAGTCATCTTGATGGTCAGGA
>JBBKWI010000218.1:0-29846 GCA_037968875.1 Candidatus Sericytochromatia bacterium
AGCGTGTTTTTGGAGCCAGCAGAGGATTTCTATGGTTTTCAAAAAATTTTAGCAGCAAACAGTGAAAAGGTACTGGCTCTGTTTCAGGCTTTAAAACAAATCCATCCAGATTTAGATAAAATCGCGATCTTTGGTGAACTATGTGGGGGAACCTATCCACACCCAGATGTGCAGGCTGTGAATGACGTGACTCGTGTACAAAAAGGCATTTTTTATCACCCCGATTTAATTTTTGTTGCTTATGATATTTTGCTGAACGGTTCTGATTACCTGGATTTGGATACCAGCTTTGATTTATTTAAACAAAATGAGTTTATAGCTGCGCCACGACTCTTCCGAGGTGGTTTCGAAGCCGCTTTGGCTTTCGACCCTGAAATTGACAGCCAGCTTGCTGTTCTATTAGATTTGCCCAGCATTGCCAAAAATAAAGGCGAAGGCGTCGTAATTAAACCACTTAATCCTTGTTTTTTACGCAATGGAGATCGGGTGATCCTTAAAAATAAGACCCGTCGCTGGAGAGAAAACAAGGCCGAAGGTCAAGCTGTAAATGCGTCTCAGTCAGATACAGATCCTACTAAGAACGCTTATCGAGAAGCACTTATGGCCTTGAACACCTATGCCACTCAAAATCGTTTGCAGAATGTACTCAGCAAACTTGGTCCTGCTGAAACCCAACCCATGCCGAAAATTATCAGTTTTTTCGCACAGGATTGTTTTGAGGATTTGAGCAAAGATCAGCCTGAGTTGATTGGGCTCCTTGATAAGAAAGCCTGTAAGCAAATGATCAAAGAACTCGGCACAAACTACAATCAGCAGATTCAAGACTGGCTCGCTGAAACTTAAATTTTAGCAAAATAGAGCAAGATGCTTGATTGATTGGCGTCTAAACCCTATAATCAAAATAATGGAGGTACCTGCGTATGACAAAAACTTTGACCCCTTTTTGTTTTCAATTCACAGGTGCTTCCCGGTGTTGTTGATCCTTTAACTTCACGCGGGACCTGTGACCCAAATCAATCTTCACAGGGTTTTCAATATGTATCAAGACTTAATTCCTTATGGCTGGAATGCTGACTTTCAAGCGGCGTTTTTGCCATTTAAAGCTCAGGGTTTTTTGCCCGGACGCGTGATTGCTGAGCACCGTCAACATTTAATTGTGATCACACCCCAGGGCGAGAATCTGGCCGTTGTTTCAGGCAAATTACGCTACCGTGCTCAGTGCCGTGCAGATTACCCCGCCGTGGGTGACTGGGTTGTACTCAGCCCCTTCCAGAATGGCGAACGCAGCAAAGTTCAGGCGGTATTGCCACGTCAGACCCGGATCTCGCGCAAAGCGGCTGGCGAAGACATGAGCGAGCAAATCATTGGCGCCAATATCGACACCTTGTTTATTGTGAGTTCACTCAATCAAGACTTCAATATGCGGCGCCTCGAACGTTATTTGGTGCTGGCCAAAAACAGCGGCGCGCAGACCGTACTGGTGATGAACAAAGCCGATCTCTGCAACGATATTCCGGCGCGGTTGGCTGAATTGTCTACGGTTACCCAGGAGATCCCGGTGCTGGTCTTATCGGCCCTGGATCCGGAGTCAGTGGTGCCTTTACGGGAGTATTTGGCACCAGGCAAAACCCTGGCCATGATTGGCTCCTCGGGTGTAGGTAAATCGAGTCTGCTGAATGCCTTGACGCAGCAGCAATCCCAACGGGTGCAGCCGATTCGACAACGCGACGCACGGGGCCGCCACACGACGGTGCATCGTCAGCTATTTTTGTTGCCACACAATCAAGGGCTGATGCTAGACTCGCCTGGTATTCGCGAGATTCAGCTCTGGGAAGGCGGCGAAGGCCTGGATGCCGCTTTCTCGGATATTCAAACCCTGGTTAGTCATTGTCGCTTTCGTGATTGTCGCCACGAGAAAGAGCCCGATTGTGCCGTCAATGAAGCCCTGGGCAGCGGTATTCTGGACAAGAAGCGCTGGCGCAATTATCTTAAGCTCTCTGATGAAACTCTCTACTTAGAGCAACGCAAAGCGCAAATGCGAGAGATTCAAACCAGGATCAAAGCCAAAAATCAATATAAAAAGGCCCGGCGTGAAGCTTTGTATGGTTATTTAATCAAGCGTTAGTCGCTTAATCTGATTGGAAATTGTCCATCACATTGGGTTCCTGTAAGAATTCCATCATGCGTGGAATATCTTGATGCAGTCGCTCATAGATTTTGGCGAGTTTTTCTTGGTCTTTGTTGTAGTGCAAATACGACATCAAGAGCGCATTGTTCCAGGATTTCTTTTCGAAGCCCTGATAGCCTTCTGACTTGATTTGGGGGGCGATTTCTTTGGCGTAGCGGGCTTTCATTTGCGCCAGGACTTGCTCTTTTTTCTCTTTTTTATTGGCCTCAAATAAATCGGAATCATAGACTTCTTTGAGCTTAAGTGCGACTTCACGCAAATAGGCCGTAAAAATTTTCTGATCTTTGAGGCTGTGCTCAGCGGCTTTAAACTTATCTGAACCGCGACCATATTTGTGGGCGTAAAACTTCAGCGCCCCTTTATTGCCAATAAAATTAGCCATATTCTCATTAAAGGTCACTTCGCCAGGGATCCAGTGGGTGGCATGCACCGATTCATGAATCACCGTATTGACCAGATAATACTCGCCATATTGCAGCATCGTATTGAGTAAGGGATCCGTAAACCAACCGAGGGTACTATAAGCCGGTGAAGAGCGAAAATTGGTTTCAAAGCCTTGTGATTCGAGCTTTTTTTGATCGGCTTCACCCATGTCTTTATCAAAATAACCCATATAGGGCACCGTACCGACAATCGGAAACCACCAGGTTTTGGACTCCATTTTTAGGGCAGGTGAAGCGGTTAAGACCATCACCAGATAGTCGCGTTCTAAGTCTACATAGCTTTCATAATTACCGGTCGGCTTGAGTTTGAGCTCTTTTTCAGCATAGGCTTTGACTTCTTGCACCAGTAAAAAATTGGCTTTGAGATCAGCAGGTACAGAAGCATCTTCTAGCATTTCGGCCATCGGGCGCCCTTTAGAGAGCAATTGCGATTGCCCTTTGGCTGATTGCAGCAAATAAGCGGCTGCATCTCGATAAATTAGCGCCCAGAGGCCCGCTAGTAGCAAAACCAGCAGCAAGAGAGCGCCGAGGCCTTTGGCGATGCGCTTCAGCCAGAGTTTAGCTTTCATCTAGTGCAGCAAAGCGCGAACTTTGGTGATCAGCATATCCATAGCGACGCGGTTGCTGCCTCCTTCGGGGATCACAACATCGGCAAAACGGCGGGTCGGTTCAATGTATTGTTGATGCATCGGCCGCACGGTTTCAACGTATTGATTCAAAACAAATTCCAGGGAGCGTCCTCGCTCCAGGACGTCTCTTCTGAGTCGGCGAATAATCCGAATATCCGGGTCCGTATCAACAAAGATTTTAATGTCCAGGCGATCTCTGATGTTGTCTTCAGCCAATACCAGAATTCCTTCGACCAAAATAACCTTGCGTGGCACAATTGTTTTGCTGCCCACGCGCGTAAAGCTTTTGAACTCATAGAGCGGTTGCTCAACACTTTCCCCTCGTTCGAGGGCTTCTAAATGCGACAAGAAAAGTTCGTTGTCAAAAGCGTCAGGGTGATCGAAATTTAAATGAGAGCGTACCTCGTAAGGTAAGTGACTCAGGTCTTTGTAATAGGAGTCTTGCTGTACGTACGTGACCTGTTCGGGACCGACAGCTTCTAAAACATTGCGAGCGACGGTTGACTTTCCTGAGCCAGATCCGCCTGTAACACCAATAAAATGTACTTTATCCATAATGTCATTATAGCGATCATGCTGGTATGATGGTATTAAAACAGTGATCGTCACATTAAGATTTTTATTTAGCGTGTCACAATAATATGCATGAGTGAGCAAATAGACAATAATTCACATCAACCGACTGAAGATGTCGTTGACGACTTTTTGCAGTCCTTTGGCCAAAAGTGTGTTGGCTTTGGCTATTTTTGTGATCAATATATGCGAGAAGAAATTAATCTCGGAGAAATCACGCGCCGCTTAAGTGAAGCCACTGGCGAAGGGGAGTCATTTTTCGGTGCTCACCACGCTATGATGACACCCCAGCAAGTTTATCGTTATCAGACCATGCAACAAACCCTGGATAGCATGACGACTGATTTGATCGAAACGGAAATCAAGCGCAATTACAGCGTGATCCAGGAAGCCTTGCGTAAAGGCGAGTATTTCATTGTCAATATTACCTTTAACAGTATTCATTCATCGATCTATATGGCCTATAGTGCTCCCGGACAAAGTCACAAAGAACGCGATCAAAAACTAGCCGTTTTGCAACAACAGCAAGAATTGGCGCAAGCTTTAATGAAAGTCTTGAAAGTGATCGACCAAAAAATAAAGCCGGAAGCATTTGATGCACTCGAATACCGCAAAGTTTTAAAGGCCTTTCAAATTTATATCGAATACTTTAAGCCTGTTGAACGCAATGATATTAAGGCCGCCTGCGATGATCGGGTCTTGTCACAGTTTAAAGCGATGCTGGCCTATCTGGAAACCCACCGCTATTTTGGCGATCGTAATTTAGCCCATAAACAAATTCTTGAACAAGTCTCTGTTTTACGGGGCGGATTGCCTTTTGCACATTGTGAGGTTTTAGAAGCTCTGGCCGATAAGGTCAGACCGCTGGAACCTGATGAAGAGCTCGACCGGCTTTATCGTGATGCTTTAAGGGCCGAAGGCGAAGCCAATGTCTATAGTGCAGTTGTCGCTTTTAATAATTTCATCCAAAAGCACCCCAATCAGCCACATGTGCAAAAATACAAGCGGGAAATCATGAATAGCCTGGTGAGCCGCGGCTACTCCTGATTAGCATCCGGGCAGCTATTACTGCTGGCAGGATCCTTTGATACAATGGGTGCATGTTAGATTCAAGTGCTCATCAAGCAGTTACTTTTTACACGGAGATCGAACGCACACTGGAGCAAGCATTGGCTTTTTCTGAGCCAGCCAAACTCTGGGATGCCATGCGTTATTCTGTTTTGGGCGGGGGTAAGCGCTTGCGGGCACTTCTGTGCTTGTTTGCTTGTCAGGCAGTTAATGGCCAATGGCAGCAGGCTTTGCCAGCAGCCGGTGCGATTGAATTGATTCATGCTTATTCTTTAATCCATGATGATTTGCCTGCATTAGATAATGATGATTGGCGGCGTGGCCAGCCCTCCAATCACAAGCGCTTTGGTGAAGACATGGCTATTTTAGCGGGAGATGCTCTGCAAGGCCTGGCTGTAGAGCTATTGCTCCAAACCCAACAGTCAGCGGAGGTTGGCTTGCAACTGGTGTCTGAGTTGATCGGAGCTGCCGGGCCGCACGGGATGTGTGCGGGTCAGGTGATGGATATGCATACCCCAGAGAACCCTGATGCAGCTGCCATTTTGAAAGTTTACCAATTGAAAACAGGGGCTTTAATTCGGGCTGCTGTGCGGATGGGTGCCAGGGTGGGAAACGCCAATCAAATCCAATTGCAGGCTCTAACAGTTTATGCTGAAAAATTAGGTCAGTCCTTTCAAATTGTCGATGATTTATTAGACATTTCAGGGAGTTTCGAAGACTTGGGCAAAACGCCCGGCAAAGATCTCGACCAAAATAAATTGACTTATCCTGCTTTAGTTGGAGTTGAAGCAGCCCAGGCCCTTGTTGAACAAAATTATCTTGAAGCTCTGAATGCGCTTGAGCAATCCAGTCTGCTGACGGAGGGTTTAAAGCAATTGGCCAGCAAGATGATTCAACGTAGTAAATGACCGCCTCTAAAAACCAGCCTTACTTTGACAAGATCTGTGTGTTTTTTAAGTCACAGTGTTTTAAGTCGCTGACATCTGGGAATATGTAAAGACAATGACACAGCATCAGCTTACTGAACAGTTACTTAAACGATTTGAAACTTATTTAGAATCTCAGACTTGGAAACACTATTTTTCTAGCCAGGAATGGTCTGATTTGGTATCAATTAGCGCATATCAAGATTTTGATGTTTTCCAGCAGGCGGCTTACTGGACACGATTGCTGACCCGTTGGGATACCCGCAGTTTAGAGGTTCATCGACCGATTTATCAAGAGCTACGCCAAATTTTGCGTTATTATCTCTCTTTGTTAGAAGAAGAATTTCAATGGTCTTTTAGTCGCCTTGAACCTGTACTCTTGAAGCTATCAGAGGCACAGGTTGACTTGCAACAAAAACAATTGCTTTTTTGGCGCTTTGAGCATGAGCAAAAGCAAAATCAATTGAGTCGTCAGGCTTTAGACGGGCAACGGGCAGAAGCTGAATTTTATAATCTGTCAGAATTAACGCGTTATATTTCCAAGCATTTTGAACAAAGAGATCAGTTGATCCATGAGTCGTTAGATGGGGTGATGGGGGTCTTAGATGCCAGTTGGACTGCCTTATATGTGCAAGATGATTCAAAGAAAAGTCTGGGGCATTGGTACACCTTACATTTTAATCAATTTGAAGTGCAATTGGAGCAAGCTCTCCCGCAATCAGAGCTCTGGCAAAAACTCTGGAACAAGCGCTTGTTTCAAACGGTCTCTCATGATTTTCAGGAGCCTTCTACTGATTTAGCCCCCCTGTTCCCCAACACCCGCGCAGTGCTGGCGCAAACCCTGCAACTTTCTAACCAAATGCGTGGCTTATTGCTCGCAACTTCTGAAGAAATATCTGCTTTTCATGGCTTTAAAGAGCTCTTTGGGATCTTTGCCACTCACCTTGCCACCGCTTTGCAGAATGCCAACTTACATGCTCAGGTTAATGAGTTGGCTATTCGAGATGCTTTAACTGGCGCTTTTAATCGCCGTCACCTGGAAGAGCGTCTCAGACATTGTTATGCAGTTTCTAAGCGCTATAGTCGAGAGCTTTCGGTCTTGATGATTGATATTGATCACTTTAAAAAACTCAATGATGGTTTTGGGCACCAGGTGGGCGATCGTGTACTCAAAAAAGTTTCTGATACCATTGCCGATCGCTTGCGATCCACTGATATTTTGGGGCGTTATGGCGGTGAAGAATTTTTGGTTATTTTGCAAGAAACGGGTTTTCAGGGGGCAGAGATTGTTGCCCGGGATTTAGTCAAACGGGTAGCTGAATTGTCTGGCGAAGGCTTAATTATTACGGTCAGTGTTGGCTTTGCTAGTTTTCCTCAGGATGCCTTTGAAATTGAAGATTTGATTCGACTGGCAGATCAGGGTCTCTACCTGGCAAAAGACATGGGACGCAATCGTGTGGGCTTCGCAGGTGCTCCGGAGAGCATGCTACAATAGCCCTATGAATATTTGCTTTGAAACCCCCACTCTGCATCACGATACGGCTGTTGCTCTGGGTACTTTTGATGGACTTCATTTGGGACATCGGCAGGTCATCCAATGCATGACTCAGACTGCTCAAAATTTAGAATTACAGCGCTGGGTCTATACTTTTAAGAATCATCCGACTCAGGTTTTACGGCCTGATCAGACCCCCGCTTTGCTGTCGCTTTGGCAAGAGAAAAGCACTCTTTTACAAAGAAACTATCCCCTCGAAGGAATCGTTTTTGAAACCTTTGATTTGCCCTTTTCTGAAATACAGCCTGAAGCTTTTGTTAGGGATTTGCTGGTTAAAAAGATGCGTGCCAAACACATTACTGTGGGCTATAATTTTCGCTTTGGTTATCAGGCGCGTGGGGATGCAGAACTCTTGCAAAAATTAGGCCAAGACCTGGGCTTTACTGTAGAAGTTGTTTCGGCCTTTCAACACTCAGCTCAAGTCGTTAGCTCCACCCGAGCGCGCGCATTAATTAAGTCTGGGGTATTTGAACAGGCCTTGCCTTTGTTGGCCGATCAATACTTAATCCAGGGCAAAGTGGTTACGGGGCAGGGCATTGCTGCCCGCCTCTTGGGAGTACCTACAGCTAATCTGGACTTTGATCAATCTCAAAAACAATTGCCCCCCAAAGGCGTCTATGCTTGCAAGGTGCGTATCGCTGGTAATGATAAAGAATACAAGGGTGTTCTGAATCTGGGGATCCGTCCTACCTTTGCTGGTGAAGATCTGAGCTTAGAGGTCTATTTGATGGATTTTAGTGCAGACCTCTATGGTCAGGTTCTGGAAGTCTATCCGACCCAGTTTTTGAGAGCTGAACAACGATTTGAAGGGCCAGATGCTTTAAAAGTACAAATTCATCGGGATATTGAGCAGGCCCGCCACAGTTTCTCTGGCTAGTATGCGCATACCTCTATTTCGGATTGCTCATATAAGTGTAGACACTATTCTCTGTATTCTGGTTTATCTTGTGGTCTATTTATTGCGCTTTGAGGGTACCATTCCGCAAGCAGAAATACGGGCTTTCTGGCTTTGTCTTCCGTTGTTGGTTTCTTTGCGCCTGTTGTCAAATTATTTGTTAGGCTTGTATTCTCATCTCTGGAAATACATCGGCATTCATGAGCTTTTTGCAATGCTCAAGGCCGTCGCTTTGGGGTCTGCTGGATTTGTGGGCCTAACTTACTTATTTAATATTACGGGTTTCCCCCGTTCGATTTTTGTGTTTGAAGCGGCTTTTTATCTCTTAGCGATTGGAGGCGTACGTTTTTCGCGTCGTTTTTCTGCTGAGGTCTCTCTGGCTCAAGTGAATCAAACTCAGTTCCGCAGCCTGATCGTCGGTGCTGGAGATGCCGGCGCTATGGTTGCTGCTGATATGTTACGTCGTCGCCAAATGGGTTTTGTCCCTGTCGGGTTTATCGATGATAACCCACAAAAATGGCGTGCCAGATTGCATAATCTACGTGTTTTTGGGGGACGCAAAAAAATCGCTGACATTGTGGAAAGCCGTGAAATTGACACGGTGATCTTGGCGATGCCCTCTGCAAGTCGTCAGACGATCAGAGAGTATCTAGATATCTGCCAGCCTTTAAATGTGCAATTGCGGATTGTGCCAGCCACCCACCAGATTTTAAGTGGTGAAGTGAAGGTAGAGCAATTGCGACAAATTCAAATCGAAGATTTGCTAGGTCGTGACCCGGTTCGGATAGAAGATACGGATCTCAAACACTCGATTCAGGGCAAACGTATTCTAATCACGGGCGCTGGAGGTTCAATTGGCTCAGAGCTCTGTCGGCAAATTTTATCCTATGAACCTGAGCAATTGCTGATGCTTGGACATGGTGAAAATAGCATTTATCAAATTCAACGAGAATTACAGTCAGACAAAGTGGTGCCGATTATTGCGGATATTCGCAGCCCACAACAATTGACGCAAATTTTTGCAAGATACCGTCCTGAGCAAGTCTTTCATGCAGCGGCTCACAAGCACGTACCGTTGATGGAAGAAAACCTGACAGAAGCCTTTTTAAACAATGTGCTGGGCTCCTATTATGTGATGAAAACAGCCCGAGACTTTAAGCTTGAGAAAGCGGTCTTGATCTCTACTGACAAAGCCGTCACACCGATGAATATCATGGGGCTTTCCAAATACTTTGCCGAACTGATTTGCCATCATTTGGCTGATGCCGAGGCGCCGCAACGCTTTAATGTAGTGCGCTTTGGTAATGTGATTGGCAGCCGTGGATCGGTAATTCCTTTATTTGAAAAGCAGATAGCCCTTGGGGGTCCGATTACGGTCACACATCCGGAGATGACCCGCTTTTTTATGACAATACCTGAAGCGGTGCAATTGGTATTGCAGGCTTCAGTGATCACGAGTCCTAGTCGAACGTTTATTTTGGATATGGGGCAAGCGATTCGAATTGTAGATCTGGCTAAAAATATGTTGCGTTTGTCAGGCTATCGTCCAGATGAAATAGAGATTCGCTTTACTCAGATTCGTCCAGGTGAAAAACTGCATGAAAGCCTGGTCTGGCCAGATGAAAAAATGGTAGCCACGTCGTGTGCCCAGATTAAGGCAGCACAAGCGCCTGCGCAACGTTTGGAACAGGGTGTGGAGCTATTGACTCAAATTATCGAGCGATTACAAACGGATCCTCAGGCTTTTGAATCTCTTTTTGAAGAAGTGATTAAACCGCACTTTGAAGGCTTTATAGGGCAAGCGTTTGTGTCGGAAATGCTTTTACCAGCGCCCGCCACCCAGAGTTGTAGCGAAGAACTGTTGTAAAGGTTTTACGCCTTTATCAAAGCCAATTCGTCCCATATAAGTACCTGATCGCAAGGCCTCAATGCAATGGGGGTAGAGTTTATAGATCATATGATCATTTGGCAGAATATAATCATCTTCTTCGATACTGCCTTGTTTCTTATTGACAATATAAGACAAAATATCAATGCCCTCTAAGCGTGTTGCTTCTTTAAGCGCATAGTATTTAGACTCCTGGATAATACTTTC
The DNA here is from genome assembly GCA_037968875.1 of Candidatus Sericytochromatia bacterium. Taxonomy (GTDB): domain Bacteria; phylum Cyanobacteriota; class Sericytochromatia; order UBA7694; family UBA7694; genus JBBKWI01. Next base: position 10,373 of record JBBKWI010000218.1, read on the forward strand.
AATATCATTACCATTGAAATTGCCAGGGTCAGGCAAAGCTGAAGTGTCGACTTTGCCATGAATATCCGTAATCTTGGTATAGAGCTTTTTAAAGGCTTCACAATTTCGCAGTAAAAGTTCTTGATCGGTTTCCATACGAGCCTGCAGACGAATCGATGATTTATCGATTTCCAGGCCAATTCCCATTTGCAGAACTTCATTGGTGCGCTCTACCATTGAAATAGCGCGTGATAAATAAGTATAGAGACGGGTAAAGTGATGCTCAATGAATTCATCGTCTTCGAGCAAACTTAAGCGCCCTGCCGAAAGCTCGATAAAGCCATCCTCGACATCTTCTTGATTATAGGCGACGGATTCAGGGATCGCCATGGCAGGCATCAGATGTTGCCACCACTCAGTATTGGTTAAAGGGCTAGAGCTCAGTAGAATGCCACCGAACTCAACCTCGACCCGCTCAATAGGTGTTAAATAGCCGTAGGTTAGTGGATCAATACGAAATTTGAAATCATTTTCCCATTTGCCACCAAAACCAACGGTGGTCTTGATCATTTCTCGAATATCCATACCGAACCGTTATGTTTAACACCCTTCTCAATGATCTAATCAAAAATCAGCAGATTTGACTAAGGGAATTATACAACAAAAGCATATCAGCCGTTAGGGCGAGCCCAGAGGAATACGCTCAGTCTTTTGATTAATGAGCTAAATTTGTGTGTTTAGATCGTTCTAAATCAAAACTTATTTTCCAATGCGTGCCCTGATCATTTACACAGGACAAATCCCCATTGACTTGCTCACTTAACTGTCTAACCAATTGTAGGCCCAGGGAATTTAATTTCTGATCGGCTTGATAATCAAAGCCAATCCCGTTATCGTGAATTTCCAAATAGATGCGGTCGGCTTCCTGGTATAAGCAAATACAGACTTCTGGCTCTATCTGTTGCTCCGTAAAAGCATATTTAAAGGCATTTGAAAGCAATTCGTGAACCAATAAACTACAGGGTATGGCCTGAGACAATTCAAGATGTAGGCTTTCTAATTTAAAACGCAGAGCACAGGCTCTGGATTCAGGGCGATAGGCCTGGTGTAATTCACGGGTCAGAATTTTGAGATACTCATCAAAATAGACCTGGGCAATATTTTTAGAAAGATACAATTGCTCGTGGATTAAAGCCATGGTACGAATCCGGTTTTGCGACTTTTTTAGTGAGGCTTTGACTTCAGGAAATTCAGTCTTGCGTACCTGCATACGCAATAAACTAATAATCAACTGGAAATTGTTTTTCACCCGGTGATGAATTTCTTGGAGTAAGAGCTCTCGTTCATGGAGTGTTTTTTGTGTGGTTTGCTCCCAGAGCTTCTGCTCAGTAATATTGGTTACCATAAGCAATGAACTATTGCTGACTTGATACTCATCATAGAGTGGGGTCACAAATAAACTCACCCAGCATTGATTTCCCCGCGTGGTTTGGAGCTTAAACTCCTGGGAGTGTTCCTTTTTTTTAGGCCGACATTCCAGTAGCTCTAATATTTGGGGCTGATCTTCTTTGATCATAAAACTAGCAAAAGAACAGCCGATGAGTTGCATCTGGGTTTCAATTTCAAGAATCTCTAACATTTTAGGGTTTGCAAAAAGAATCAAATCGTCATGATCAATCAGGCAAATACCTTGCTCTGAAGCTTCGACAATTTCACGGTAGCGAGATTCTGACTTTAAAAGCGCTTGCTGCGCTTGTCTGCGGGCAGAAATATCCGAAATAACTGAAAACAAGCGTTTATTCCCGGCGATAGTCATTGGCGTCGAATGGACTTCTATGCTGCGGAGCTCTCCATTTGCCAGACGATGTTCAAATTCAAAGCTATTGCCTTGCTCTTTGGCCGCTTTGCTTAATTGCAATTGAATTTCATGAGGATCCATCGTATTGATGTCTGAAATTTTCATTTGTCTTAGACGTTGGAGTGGATATCCGTAAAATTGTGATGCAGCTAAATTGGCGTCTACAATTCGTCCGTTCTCGGGGTTAATTAGCAACATAATTGCGTGATGCTTTTGAAACATTTCCGGAAATTGATTAGGTATGGTTTCCGCTGTTTGGTTTCTTTTGAGCAGCAGATTTAATTTGAAGCTGGTTTCTTTGGGGTTGAGGGGAGTAAATAATATTTCAGATGGGACAATCTCTTCTGGAAATAGTTCTGTTTGCTCAGGGTTCAAAATAACAACTATAGGAAGCCAGGGGAGCCTGGCTTGAATTTGTTTTAGCCAGTGTGAACTGGTTTGCTCCCAGAAGCAAAGAGCTAAACTTGGGCTGTTTTGAAAATAATCAAGTGAGTTTAGCTGTTGTTCAGACCAGGCTTTAAGCTCGAAATCATAGCTCTTAAATTGCGCTTGCAATTTAGAAAATAACATCAACTGAGTTTCAGGAATAAGCAGATGCTTCACAAAAATACCTCACCCGATCAATAAAACTGTAGCTCAAAATTTATCAAATAGCAAGTCATTATAATTACTGTTTTTCCCCGAGTCGATCAATCCCATTTAAAAGCTTCGACCTCTATTTTTTGACACGCGCTCAAGGATGCTCTTCATAAGGGCCGACGGGGCGGAATCGTCAAGATCTTTAACCCACTGCTGAAGTTGATGGAACTGCGTCGTCTCCTCTGCCTTTTCAGCCAAAATTTCCAAAGAAGAAGTACTCATAATACTTGTTTTGGTAGCGAACAAAGACTGTAGCATTTCATTGCGATGGGCTTTGCTAACAGCTCCCAAAATACGGAAGATCGGTTGGTTTAATACTTCAACTTTATCGGGATTTGCTTTGAAAATAGCCTGGGTTATTTTTGCCAAATCGTCAGGATTGTCCAGACTATCGATTAAATGATTGAGGACCAGGTTTGAACGTGTGCCGAGATTGCCCTTGATCAGTGTGTTGACAAGCGCTGTTTGTTTTTCACGCTCCTGGTTTTTGGTGTGGCCAGAGCATTTTAGAGAGGTCTTTGCTTTAAGGAGATCAATCTGGGCTGTGATCTCTGTGAGGTGAGGTTCACGATAAGCTTCCTCTAAACCGTTTAATTTGGTTTGAATGGTTTCAAGCCGAGCCAATAATTTGAAATCTGCTTTTAAACGTTCCACCAGATCTGGGGACACAAGCTTGATATCTGGGGAGCTAAATCCGGGTTGAGTGGGAAGGTTTTTGAACTCTACCGTTGTTATCTTCATTTTTGCTAGGGCTGTTTCATAGTCTTTATTCTGATTGAGCAGAGCTTCTAGCTTTGGAGCCAGGAGGGTATCATTTGCGGCTGCTTCACGCAATAAACCAATCAATTCAGTTTTACCTTGAGAACTAAGGCCTTTCGCTAAGGCTTTGATTTTGTCATCATGTAGTGTTTTAAAGAGCTCGGTTTGGCTGCTTTGATCTAACTTAGTAAGAATCGCTAACAAGCTCCCGGCGTGATTTTGGGGATCTTCAAACAAGATCTCTTTGAGATCTATCAAATGGCCATCTTTCTCAGCAAGCTTAATGAGCTCTTTGACTAAATTCTGAGAGCCGTCATTTGTCTGAAAGTTCATAAAACCGGGTGATTCAACCAGTGCTGCCAACATGACTTTGCGTTCATCTGGACTTAGCAGGGCTAAATTCGCGTGTAACGTTGTCAGTTGGGCTTGCATGCTGTGGAGGGAAACATCCAGAGGCTGGCTGTGATTTTGATTGAGCGCTTGCTGTAATTTTGCACCAGCCAGACGTCCCTGAAGCGCTTCGAATTTCGTGGAAATATGGGCCATGGCCTTAAAGTAAGCCAGGTTTGGGCCGCTGCCGCTAGCATACCTCATCATGTTTTTCTGAGCCAAGCTCATAATTTCAGGGTCTGTTCTCTTGGTTTCTTTTGTTTTTTCTTGCTTTGATTTTAAACGTGCAATTTCACTTTGTAAAGAAATATAGCTTGTGCTGTTCTTCGTGCCAGTGCTCAAGGTTTGCAGTTTAACAAAGGCTTTGCTGAGTTTCTCATAGGTTCCGTTTAATTGGCGGAGCGCTTCTGCTTGTTTGCCTAGTTCGAGTTTGTTTACTGGTGTACTTGTGGGCTCTGCCTGAGCCTTAAGCACCAGTTGCAGCATTTCATCTGGTGTCATCACACGATCTGATTTGAGACGTTTAAGCGCTTTGTCAATCACCTGGCCGATGTGCTCTTGCGCATGTTCTGTGATCCACTGTTCGCGTTCTTGCTCTGCTCCTTGACGTATCGACTCGGGCATCAGCTCAGTATATTGGGCCTGAATTTCTGTTTTCAGAGCTGCTAAGTCGAGTCCATCGACCTTCGTGATCACCCCTTGTAGCGCTTGATCGCTGATTGTGCCTGCTTCGAAGCTGAGTTGTGAGCTGAGCTGCTCAGAAATTTTTTCAATCAGACTCTCTCGAGATTCAGCCAGTTGACTTGTCAAGCGAGCGCTTAAGCTGGGCTCTACCATTTGCGTCAGGCTGTCGATAGGGATTTTGACCAGTGCCGTCGCTAATTTGTCTGGGTGATCCTGGCCGAGAGTCGTCAAGATTTGTTTCAGTTGTTTTCCTGTTCTGTCTGTGTCCTTGAGCAGGGGTTGAATATAGTCAATTAACTGATCTGAGTCCGTTTTACCTTGCTCAATCAAGCCATCAAGTAAAGCTCGACTGGAATTGCCCACATAGTCAAGAAAGTCTGGGTTCATCAGGCCTTTCAGGAGCGAGACTTGTTGTAGTTTGCTTAATTGTGATTGATCCAAACGAGAATCTAGAATCGCGATATTCAGTTCACAGGCACTGAGTAAGCGGGCTTTTTCTGCCTGGGGAAATTTGGGGTCACTGGACACTTTTTGCATAAATTGGTGAAACTCGCGTTGATTACGCATCGCAGGTTTATACAGCTCCATTAGTTTTCCAGGATCTGTTTCGGCTCCGGCTTTAAATTCTAGCGCCATCTTTTTAGTCAAGTCTGTCAGCTCCTGGTCCAATACAGCGACACTTGCTTTGACGATGAGCTGATCTTGGCTCAGGGCCTTGTTAACTCTCTGGCGCTTGCTATCGTGGGCGGTGGCAACCAGTAAGGCAAGTTCTTGCTTTTGTTGATCGCTTAGGTTTGCGACCAGCTGGGGCATTCGTTTGTCTTTGATGCCCGCTAAGATTTCGGCGAGTCCACCTTCTTTATCCGCTGCTTTAAAAAGCCCTAAAGTCATGCTTGCGATTTTAGGATCGTCTATTTTTAGGATCTGATTGATATGCCCGGCCAGCTCTTGGCGATAAGCCATCTGAGAACTGATGACTCCGCTGCTATGTGTATGCGCCTTGATTGTGGCGCTGAAGACTTGCTCTATATAGCCCACGAGCTCTTTGTTCGAGGCAATATGCAGGTGGTGATCCACAACGCCGATATTATCGGCAATCGTATTCCGAATGGAGGTCATGACTCTGCTATTAGACGAGCCATTAACCAGTGCGCTCACGACCGTATTGCGGCGTGTTGGATCTGACAATAGCGTGTTCAGGTGTTCCTGGATGTCTTGGCTTTGACTTTCTATTTTTTGGAGCAGGCTGGTTTTGACTTCGTTAGTTAAGATGCTTCCGCTCCCTTCAAGATCCTTTTTCAAACCGGCAAGTTGCTGTTGGCGGGTGGCAATCTGTCCAAAATCGTCCCAGGTTTTATCTTTTTCTAAGCTGGGCTTAAATATGTTGGCTCCAATCGCAGTCAGCTGTTGATCATAAACATTACTGGAGTTATTACTGCTGGCGATTTGCCCGCCCAATAAGCGATCCAGAGCGGCTATGCTTTGCAATGTGTGACTGTCTATAAACTCACCCAGTACCTCACCCTGAAGCTTGCAGAGCATTTGCTCTTTGCTCATATGTGTTTTGACGAGCATTCCAGGGCTCAGACTTTTGCTCTGTTTGATTTCGATATTTTTGACTTGAATATTCTCAATCAGCTTTAATAATTTGCTCGGGTCGACCCCGGTGCAATAGGCCACAGCACGAATGTTCAGGGCGTCATTGTCAGGTTCACCTTCAATTTGCAAGGCCGCAAGCTGGCTGATATGCTCAGGCTTTATCTCAACAGCGACTGAAATTTCTGTCTGGGCGAAATCTGTCCCTCGGCTGGGCAATTGAAGCGAATGCTCAGGACTGCGTCCCAAGAGTAAATTGGTTGCTGTCAAGCGCTCTTTGAGATCCGAATGAGAGGTCTGGGTGTCACTTATTTTATAAGCCGCCCGTAAGCCATCGTAACGCTGCTCGATCTGATTGTCTTTTGTGAAATGGGTAGATGTGACATGAAGGCGATCGCTTTGCCTGGATTGATCCCCGCGAAACCAGGCGCTATTGCTAATTGTCAGAGTGCGCCCTGACTCTAAACTGGCGTGGTTTTCTTGGATTGACAGGTTTTGATACGATTCCAGGCTGATGCGGGCCGTCGCAACTTTTGCATTGACTGAGCCATGACCCTCTATGCTCTTAGACGCTCCAAATTCAACCAGTTTAACTCCATCGCCACTAATCGCATTAAAGGCCATAAAAGCTTCTTGGGTGATTGGGGTTCCTTTTTCACCCAGATAGTCTTTGGGGTTTGGCATCACGGGCAAGGTTCTTGTATCTAGGATCTCGCTGACTTTGGCTTCAGACAGATCAAACTCATAAAAAACAGCAGCGGCTTTCCCAGCACCAATGCCTACTGAGAAAGGCCCCCAGCCTCCTGATAAGTCGACTGTTGCCTGGGTGGTCTCAGGCTCAATCCGCATTCTAAACAGTGGGGGATCCCCGTCCAGACGCTGAATTCCAATGCGCATTTCTTTGGCATAGCTTGCCGACACTTCGACGTGAAAACCGGTGGGGTCCTGGTAGCCGACTGAGGCATTTAAATTGAAATTTCGACTATAAATAACCGTGTCTCCGGTCAATGCCAGTGTCTTGCTGGGATTTTTCTGGGTGACATCAAGACTGGGTGGGTCTATCGCTCTAACTTTCCCCTGGGCATTTTCGCCTACACGTGGACTGCGCAGATAGATCGTGTTAGTAGAAATTCCCCCGCCAATAGATGCTGTTATATGTGCACCCGTGGCTCCCACAGTCCCTTGCCCACATATGCTGCGAACATGTTTGGTACGCCCATCGTCCAGGCGTTCATCTTTGCGTTCCCAAGAAATAGAGGCCCCGGCTTTCATTCCCCAGTCAGTACCGCCAATATTGCTGAGCGTGGTCGTTGCTGAGGCCTTACCTGCTCGTTTATTGCCAGAAACCTCACCCTGAGTCTCAGAGTTTCCTTGCACAACGGTCAAAGTTATTTTTTCGGGTGTGACCTTAAACTGTTGATGATCTCCGGTTTCGTCTCCGCGCGTGATGGTTAGCTCTGCTGTGCTCTTTTGTTGAATCAAAAAGTCGCCTTGTTTAACGACCCATTGAGAATCTTTTTGGCTCAGCGTTAGCTCCTGATAATTGCCGGCTGTTTTGTTTCCGCTGCTCAAGACCAGAGATTGCCCTTCTGTATAGACAATAATTCCTGTTTTAGTTTGAATCGTCTGTAATTGCTCCAGGCCTTGCTTAATCAGCAGACTACCCTGAGCCTGGGCGTCCTGGCTACTCTCGCTAAGTAAACTTAGGCCCTTTAAGATCTGGTCTTTTACGGGACTCACTTCAGCCACGACTTCATCTGCTAGATCTGTGACGTGTTTGACTGCTTTAGCGCTCAAATCAAGGGTTTGTCCCGAAATTTCTTGCGCGTTGCTGCTGATAGCCGTGATTTGAGGTGTTTCTGGTAATGTATCAACGGCTAGTTTTAGAGCGCTCTGTTGCCATTGATTGGCGGTTTCTATTTGTTCCGCTTTCTCTGACTCAGCAGTTTCAAGGTCAACTTTTTGCTGCTGAGCTCGAACTTCGTTATGGGTCTCCATCTCTTGCTTCAGCGTGGAGGTCGTCGGTTTCGCTCTTCTTAGATCTAAATCACTTTGTAGTTGATCGATCCTGGCTTTTAGATCGGCTATTTTTGCGGGTTGGAGCTGGCTCCCTTGCTTATTTAGCTTGGCCTGGGTGTTTTCTGTCAGTTTTTGCTGAGCCACCGTCAAACAGCTTTCGATTTTGGAGACATGTTCTAAACCCAGAGTCTGATTTCCAGGAGTTTCGAGTATGCGTCTGCCTTGATCAATCGCTAAATGGCCTTGACTATCAATATCATTAAAGCTTTGGTGATTATTTAGATCAGCGCTGAGGATGACTAAGTTATTTTGGAGATCGCTCAGGTTATCTTTTCTGGCCGCTGTTTGATCCGTAATCGCAAGTGTCGGCAGGGTTTTAAAGTTGCTTTGAGCTTTAGATTCCAGCACTTTGAGTATGGATTGTGTCTGCTGAATACTTTCAGGGCTGAGTTCTAGGAGTTCATTTGCGTTTGCTACTGTTTTTAATGCGTCTGATAGACTCTGATCAAATTGATGAAGATCTGTAAAATTAACTTCTACAAAAGCACTCTCGTTCTCAACACTATCCGTGGGAGTATAATCCTGATTGTGGTCAGAGAAGCCCACACTGTATTGATTCATTAAAGCGCGAATTTGAGAAGACTGATCTTGTGTTAAAGGCGGAGAAGAACCAAAAAAACGGTCCCATTTTTGGCTAAGTAAATCCGAAAACTGCTCCAATCGGCCTTTGCACTGAGCAGAAGCACCCGGCTGATTTAGTTGACGTTCAATGATTGTGTTGGCTTTTTCTATATCTTTGGTTTGAGGCGCGTTGCTGCGAGCACTAAATTGTTGTGCATATTGCTGTTCACTTCGATTTATAACTGGTTGTGGGGGTGGGGTGGGTGTTTGTAGCGGTCCTGTTTGGACCCGTTGATGGGGTTGCTGTCCGATCGGGATCTGTGATGGAGAAGTGGGGCGTAAATTGAAGCTTGACATGCTGATGGGTTGCTCCTGGGTAATTTAAGTCGTTAAATCAATACTTTTTCAGCTGCTAATGCCGGGGGTTCATCTAAGAGTTGGGATTTTTTGTCATCAATCAGATCGTGAAAACCTTCAAGGATGCCTAGTAAATGGTGATAAGCAGGTAATAAACAATCAAGCTTGATCTGCTGTAATTCGAGTTCATCCATTTGATCTGCGATCTGGTCACAGTTATCAAATTGATTCTCTAAGGTCGTTTCCCAACTCTGAACCTGATCTAATTGGAACGTATTTTTGACTTCAATATATCGATCTCTAATTTGCAAGGTTTGTTCAGAAATGCTTTGATTTAGCGCTTGCATTTTCTGTGATATTTGTAGGCATTTTTCTTGACGAGAAACCCATTGATTGAGCACATAGATCGATTTATGCATTTCACTGGTATTTTCTTGTTGTTCAAGCACCTCAAGATCTGCTATCAACGTATGAATATTTTTTTGCAGGTCTTCCCAGTTGCTTTTTAATGGTGTTAATTCTTTTTCATCAATTGTGGGGGTTGAAAGCGGTTGCTGATGTATGTATTGGAGTAAAGCTTGAATCTGTTGCTGCGTTCGGTTGTGCAAAGTATCAAAATCAATATCCTCTGAAGCAGCTGGCTTGCCTGACTTGATTGTGTAACAAAAATCTTGCATGAATAGCAAATAAGTATCATCCGGGTCAATGTCCTGGGCGAGGGTGATATACAATTGCGCCGTATCATGATCGCCTATCAATGCAAATAGATAAATCAAGGCAAGCAGAGGCCGCATATCTCGGAGATTAGTCCTCGAAGAAAGAATCAGCTGTTGGCAAGATTGTTTAGCGAGGCGGATATTTTGAAATCCAGACTGTTCAAATCTCTCTATACTTTGAATCCCAAGCTTTAGATTCTTTTCTGCTTGTTGATGACGTTGATGACTGAGTTCAGAAACTTGATTGGCCATTGATTTCATTTGTTGAAAATCAAACATGAAGAAGCTCTCGCTTATTGTGACTAAATTCAGCTTAGCTTAACATATTAATTAGCTTGGCTTCATTGAGAATAAGTTAAAGTTGAAGGGGCCGAAGAGAGCAGCATAAGCTAATCTAGTGAGGCCTCTTTTAAAAATACTTGTGCTTTTTGCCAGTCTTCAGCATGATTGATCTGGAGCCAGTTTAAAGACTGATTGGGAAGTGCTTGCGTTGCAATTTGATTTAAAAGTGCTTGCATGCTGAGTTGTTGGGAAGCCAAACAGGTCTGTACTTCAGCGAGCAGGCTCTGGTGATAGAGGGCCCATAAGGGCTCCCAATAATGCCCTCGCCAGGCGACAGCTTGCTTTCCTTTTCTGGAAGCCTGGAATAATTGGTTCAAGTCTGAGGTTTGTATGCCCAGGGTGTCACAGCTACCGAGTAAGAGCCAGTCTGTCTGACAATCTTCTAAGGAACGCTCTAGCCCAGCGAGTGGGCCTAAGTTAACCCGTCGATCTGCCAGAGTACGAAACCCGAGATCGAGATATTGATCTTGCTGTGCTGCGATCACGGTTACGGAGCTTGCGAAAGACTGTGTTTGTTGAGCAACATGTTCTAATAAGCTCTGCTGGCCAGCAAAAGCCCGTGCTTTATCTTGTCCGAAGCGAGAAGATCGGCCACCTGCGAGTAAATAAACAGGGAGCTTAAACAGGTTTATGTTCAATGTCTGTTTTGGGGGGGTGATTCACCCAGGAGAGTAATTCGCTCAGGGGCATAAACATGACTTTTCTGAGTAGGTTTTGATTTTCAGAACCATCTTCTTGTTGCATCGCATGACTATATTCTGTGGCGAGTGCTAAGCGTTCTTGCGGTGCGCGCTTTGCTAGTGACAGAAAACCTTTGGGGCGGATCGGTGAAGCCTGATGCTTAGTTGAAGCAATCATTTCAGCCGGCTGTTGTGTATTTGATTGAAGCCCTCGTGCCACTTGAAGCAGCACTTCCAGGTTTTGATCAGAAAGTTGATCCAGCATTTCGTGTAGCTCTTGTTTGATCAGCATATTAAATCACATCCTCGCTCTTTACATAACTTAATAATATCACACCCAACTTAACCTTTTGCAAGGGGATTTAGAGATGACTTTGGTAGTTATTAAAAATAATCTGTTGGAAACGATTGTGAATATGCCAAAAATGGATACCGCCTTCAGCAGTGCTTAAATAGACCGGGCAGTTCAAGGGTAGATTCAAAAATGTGCGAAACAAGAGATTGATCGTACTGGCGTGAGAGACCAAACCAATGCGGCGAGCGGGTGGGTTTTCACAAAGTTCGGCCAAAAATCGTTCAACCCGACAACGTTGATCGAGCTCAGACTCTCCGCCAACAAAAGAATCGTAATACTGTCGACCGCTTTCTGGAAAGGGATAAGCCTCCAGCGCCTCAGAGCGTTTCATGCCTGAAAGCCTGCCATTATCCCGTTCGGTCAAGGCTTCGCTTTCATAAACGGGTATTCCGAGCGGATCTGCTATTTGTAAGGCTGTTTGGTGGGCACGCTGTAAAGGGCTGCTATAGATCCGCTCCAGGGGGTAATTTTGATAAATAAAACGGGCGACTTTTTCGGCTTGTTCGACGCCCTGGGCGCTTAATTCAAAGTCTGCTCTGCCTTCATGGCGATCTTCTAACATGCCCTGGGACTGGCCATGTCTAATAATTAATAATTCCACTTCTTACCTCTTGTCAGCATGTTATGATAGTCAAAAAGTTTGTACACCTATGCATCCATCCTACCGTGATCATTTGCTGCTTTTACAAGCTGCACTTGCGCGTGCTGAACAATCGGATTTTACAGCAAGAGCACATTTGCAGCTCAGTGTTAGTTTAGTTTATCGCTTGATGAGTCTCGATCCAAAGCAGGTTGACGCTTATTTGGCGCTGGCTTTTTTGTTTTGTGTGATCGACGAATGGAAGCGTGCGCAGCAAATACTCTTGTATGCCAATCGCTTATTGCCTCAAGATAAAAGTGTCCAGCGATTTTTATTCCAATTGCAAAGCAGAGAGTCGGTTTCTGAGCCGGAAGCCCAGAGCGATCGCGAGTTCGTCTTGCCCGACTTCCAGCAATTGCAAAACAGTTTGGAGCAGCAGTCGAGTGTTGAGCTTGCGAATCAATTTTCTGAATTTCGACCGATTCTGGCATCATTGGCCAGTCGCTTATTTACGGAGAGTCAAAATGACGAATAAACCCAGTGCTGATTCTGAAAGAATACAGGCTCTGCATCCCCGTGCGATTCGCATGGGCTTAGAAAGAGTGCTTGAACACCGCAAACTGAGCCCGCATCTGGTCTGGTTAAAGCCTCGTTTTAGCGAACTCTTTCAGACCCGTCAGGCTCCTCAGTTAACGGAGTCTGACGATTTACTGATTCAATCGTTTGCTAAAATAAAAGATCATGAAGCACAAGATGCCTGGATAGACGCCCATTTACAGAGGCTGCTTCATTCCTGAACAGGAATCTGTAAAAGGAATAAGGCCTGCTCGCGCAAATGATTATACTCAAAAATCCGCCATTTTGCCTGGTGGAGCCGGTGTTGCGATTCGCTGTCTGCTATCACGGCAGCAGAGACTAAAAATCCGGAGTCGGGTTCAAATTTTTGGGCCATCTCGCTCAAAAACCTGACCCCTTGCCCGAGTAGTCGAAAGCGCTGTTCATGTAAGATCAGCTCGACCTCTCCCCGGTGTAAAAGCACTTGAAATGGAATTTTTTGCTGAAGTAATTGATGCATGGTTTGTAGCGATTGTGCTAAAAACGCTAAGTAATCGAGCCCGGCCGTGTGGGGCAGCATGAGCAAAGCGCCTTGTGAGCTTTGCTCAAAGATAGCGCCACCCTGCTGGTGACAATTTTGCTCAAGTTGATTTAACCAGGCAGCCGGGAAACGTGCCGATGTTGAAATCGAAAGCAGTAACATTTTGTCGAATTGGAGTTTGTGTTTTGGCCAGATGTTTTTTAAAAATGGCCAGCAATTTTTAAAAACAATCAGTTCGGCTGCACTTGTAAACGGGGTTCCTGGCAAGTTGTTTAAAAGTAGGGACAGGGGAAACTTTTCCTGATGACTCCAGTGTGTTTCTGGAGTCAAGATCGGCCCTGTAGCCTGAGTTATCTGTTGCGATAAATTGATTGCTGTGATTTTGGGGCTAGTCTGAAGGACAGGGCTTGTGGCTGCTAAATTCAAAGCAGGACTTTGCCAATAGCTTGTAGACTTTAAGTCGGTTTTTCGATTCTGGCCAGGGAAAATAAGCAATTGTTGAGACTTCTGCTGCAGAGCTAAAAAGAGATTGGGATCCGAATCTGATTTTCTTAGACACAGATAGACCTGCTCAAGCTTTAAGTCGACTTTGGTTTGCCAGCGCAGTGAATCAATTTGATTTTGCCATTCTTTGATTTGCTGACTGCGGGGCTCTCCTGCCAGATGATAGGTCCACTCCGGCCACAATTCTTGATTGTAGATTTGAGTCGCCACTTGCTCAAGTACTGAAGCCAGGGGGATTTTCATCCAGGAAACAATTTGGCCCAGTTCGACTTTCCCCCAGATACTTCGCAGAGCTTCAAAGTAGGGAGAGATATCTGTGGACTGTTGATTTTGGAGTGCTTCAAGTTGTTTAAATCCTGCTGTTAGCTGTGTTAAACCTTGTTCGAGTTTCTGACTGATCTGCTCAAATTGATCTTGGAAGAGTGGGTCCAATTTGGCAGGCAAATGCGTGAACTGTACAAAAGTCACTGCTTGTGGCTGTAGCTCTATCTCCCAGGCTAGATAGCGACTGGGACCAGCCAAATATTGCAGACGAACAAAACTCGGGCTTTTCCATTCAGCAGGTAGCTCTAACCAATTGAGATCTTGTTCAAGATCAGGGAATTGTACTGCCAGTAAGCCATTCGCTGAGCGTTTGTCTGACTGAACCTGAGACAAGTGGCCTAAAAAAGCAAAGGCCCATTGCCAGGTTTCAGGACGCGTCTCAAGCTCAAGGCGAATGCTTTGTCGTCGGGCCTGTTTGTGTAATTGTTTGAGTGCTTGCTGATTGATCATTTTTGCTGCATGATGAGGTGATGATTCCCAATCAGTATGACATGTTGTTTGCTATAAAACGAACACGATGCTTGATTTTTATCGGCGTTCTTTGTTTGTTATGTGGACTTTTTTGCCTCAGTTTTCGCCCCTTAAGAGTGACGTTCCAGTATGTTTCCTGGACCGTGGGTCAAGATACCGTGCGGGGAACACTCTGGTTGCCAGAGTCGATCCAAACGCCAATCCCTGGCGTGATTCTGGTACATGGGGTGATGTCTGATCGGGATACCTTTGTCAGTGCTGCCCAGAGTTTGGCGCAATCTGGAGTGGCAGCTTTGAGCTTTGATCTCAGAGGCTATGGTGACTCTGACCCGGCAGCCGATACGGCTGAAAATCATCAACAAGATTTACTTTCGGCAATCCTGTTTTTACGTTCTCAATCGATTGTACAGGCAGATAAGCTCACTCTGGTCGGCCATTCAATGGGGGCAACAACTGTTGCTGAAGTCGTTAATGGGCTGGGGCTTCAGGCTGCCTACGGCATGGGTATGGAGCCACAGTCGGGTCAGGCGGTAGAGTCTGAGATACAGTGGTTAACGGGTCTGTATGACAGTATACATCCCCCTGCTGCCTATACTCAGGTCTGGGTTTCAGCCACTGCCAATCATCAAACCGAGCCGTTTGATTTAACCCTCTGGCGTCAGATTTGGTCTGGAATTCAGCTAGACACCGATCTGTCTGATTTAAAAGCTCAGGGCTGGTGGCGTTTTTACGGGGCTGTACTGGTGGGCCTGGGTGCGCTTTTGTTACTTTTAGGGAGTGGCTGGTTCCAGGTCGGTCAGTATTCTACATTGTTGGGCTTAAGTCTCGCGATTGCTTTGCTCACGGGTTTGGGCTATTTCCAGATCTTAGCGGGTCCCTTCGCTGGAAACATCATTTTTGTTTTATTATTGGCTTATGTCTTATCCGGTTTGACTTCAAAGCGACAAAATCAGCTGCTGCTGACCGTTTTGTTGATCTGGGGCAGCCGTGAGCTGGCCAGCCTCTTGCGTACGATTCCGCATTATTTAACTGAGCCTCAGGCTCTGGCTGTTTTGCCCTTGTACCTTAGTCAAAGTTTGACTTACCCACTGATCGCTGTGCTTAAGCTCAAGTCATTTTTGTTTACCAGCTTTTATACGCGCCTGGAGCCCAGCGCCTATTTGTTAGGTTTGCTGATGCTGGAGTGGCTTTTTCCGGGCTGGTGGTGCAAATATTCTATAAAAAATGGGTCTCTATCACGTTCTTCTAAGCGTTCAGCAATTATACTTATGCTAGCCCTTATGTTATTGGCTATCTGTGTGTTTTATCGTTTTCAACAAGGGTATTTGTACAGCGATAGTTTGCATAAAGTCGCTGGAGTTGTTTTTAAAGACATTTTGCCAACTTTTGTCTTGGCGGGATTGGGTTTTTGGATCTGGCACCGTCTTCAAAGGGGAAAAAAACGCCCCCGAGACGACTCGAACGTCCGACCTACGGTTTAGGAAACCGTTGCTCTATCCACTGAGCTACGAGGGCCTGGTGCTGTATTTTAGCACGACTAGTTAGAGGAATAGTATGGAAAGTTTAATCAGCTTATTTGGATCATTGCCACGTCAGGGGCCAGGCAGTGATGCCTGTACGCGCAAGGCTCTGGATCAGGTACGGCATGATTTACCCTCTCAGGCTCGCATCTTAGATCTCGGCTGTGGTTCGGGCGCTCAAACGCAGGTCTTACATCAGGTTTTGCCCGGAAGCGTAATTACTGCTCTCGATCGAGAAGCGTATCTCTTAGATAAATTACGTGAGCGCTTTCCTGTTCGATTGTTAGATCAACAGATTATTCCTGTACAAGCAGATATGAATTTAATGGACTTTGCTGATCAATCTTTTGATTTGGTCTGGTCTGAAGGCGCGATTTATCAGATGGGCTTTGAAAAAGCACTGACACATATTCATCGCTTGCTAAAGCCTGACGGTTTTCTGGTCTTTTCTCATCTGACCTGGCTGACGGAGCAGGTCTCACCTGCTGCTGATCAGTATTGGCAAGCCCATTACCCTGAGATGAATTCGCTTTCGGGCAATATGATTTTAAGTCAGCGGCATGGTTTTGAGGTCCTGGATACTCTGATTTTGCCTGAAACCAATTGGTGGTCTTATTATTATGACCCCTTGCTAGAGCAAATCGAAAAAGTAAAAGCAATAGGTTCAAGTTTTGCCAGTTCAGAAGATCTCAAAACGGTTCTGGAAGAGATCGAGATCTACCGACAATATGGCGCTGAATATGGCTATGTCTTTTATGCTCTGCAAAAAATTGAAAAGGCTTCAGACTGAGTAGATCTCGGCGAGTGACTCTTCAGGGCTTTTGACGAAGCAAGGGCAACGCGGCCTGCCGTGTGAGCGGATCTGAAAAGTGAAAGACTCCGCGATCATAGATATAGTGCACATAAGCGCTGAAAAAAGCCGCAGTCGCAAAAATATAGATCCAGATTGAGTCTTTGAATCTCAATAAGAAGGTCTGACCTGTGAGCACCGCTTGATCAAAATCATGAGCGATAAAATAGTCCGCTTCGAGTATCGGTGCCAGGCTCAGTGAGATGGCCACTAAGACCAGCAAAGGTCCCCAGGCACGTGCATTGACCCAATTCCAGCTCCGGTACCATTGGCTTCCCTTCCCAGAGTCACTTGTTACTAACGGATTTGAATTCCTGGCCATATGCGTCGTCAGCCCCAGAGACACCAGCCAATGTTGAATTTGAATGATGGCAAAATACAAGATTGGATTCACAAAGAGCGAGATCGCTGTCATAAAGCAAAGGCTCGATAGATAGAGACTTCTGGCGAGACCTTGTTGTCTGCTGAGATAGAGACGCATACTATTGAGCCAATAGAGTAAAAGGGCCAGACATAAGCCTGATTTGATCAGCAACAGGCTGGGAGGGCTGGCCAGGGTTTCTATCCCCAGGTTGCGCAGCGGATCAAATTCGCCGTAAGCCAGATCCAGCACGATGGCCAACAGGCCTGAAACACTCAGACAGAGCCACCAATCCCAGCGCAGTAAGCCAGGGTCGCGTTGCCCATGGGGCAGTCGGCTGCGATAAACAGCCAGTACCCCGTAATGCTGAACTGAAAAATGGTAAAGCGAAAAAAAATAATCCAAACTGGCTAGCAAAAGTACTCGCCAGAGGCGCGGGAGTGGCAGCCAGCTTTCGGGAGCTAATAAAAAACAGCCGACCAGGATCAGGAGCACAGCAGGTAATGCCAAAAAGTAACGGGAGTGAGTCTTGAGAACACTTTGATACTCAACAACGCAAGATGCCAGATAGAAACTGGCAAATCGATGGGCGATCCAAAGTGACAAAATGACTGGAATCAGCAATAACTGAGCCTGAGCAAGGGGCAATAATAAAAAAAGACCAGGCAACCAAAAACCAGATAGCATCCAAAAGCTATCCCAGCGCCAGCTGCGAATCCAGGGAGAGGCGTGTGGTGCTGCCAGGCTCAATTCGGTTGTTTCCAATGGATGCTCTGTTTGGATCATGATTCTAGTGTAACAATTTGCTGGTTTGCCAGAACCGCTTCAGCTTGCGTATCATAAAGAGCATGAGCATAATCATTCCTTTTTCTGAAATCGCCACTTTGCAACGGCCTGAGCAAGTGGTTTTAAGCAACGGCTGTTTTGATATTCTGCATATTGGCCATTTACGTTATTTGCAAGCGGCTCGCGCTTTGGGCGCGTTTTTGTGGGTGGGTGTCAATAGTGACCGCTCTGTGCGTGAACTTAAAGGTCCTGAGCGTCCCCTCAACAGCGAAGAGAATCGGGCCGAGCTTTTGGCTGGCCTGCGCTGTGTTGATGCCGTCACTATTTTTGACGAAGATACGGCTGATCTGCTGATTGAAGCGATCATGCCCCAAAAATATGCCAAAGCAGGGGACTACTCACTCGAAACCTTACCGGAAGCACCAACCGTTCTGCGCTTAGGTATCGAGGCCTGTTTTCTGCCTTTTGTGGCTGGACATTCGAGCACGCAATTGATTAATAAACTGTCCTAAAGGCCTGAATGCAGGCTTTTTTTTGACGCGGGCTTAGTCATTTTTAGACTAAATTTTAAACAGATTTTTAGATGCCTGATTGCTATTTCACTGCAAAGGGGGCATTTAGCGTTACAATAGAATAGAATTAATTCAAAAAGGACCCCACGCACCATGATGAAGCTTTTGCAAAAGTTAATGGGTGATCCCCACAAAAAAGCAATCGATAAATTACTTCCGATTGTCACGCGCATCAATGATCTGGAAACTGAGATTGAAGCTCTGAGTGATGAAGATCTGCGCAATAAAACCTATGCCTTTAAACAAACTATTCAAAACGCCATTAAAGACATTCGCGGGCGCGATAAGCAGCTCGAAAAAGAACGCGAAATTTTAGACCAAATGTTACCCGAGGCCTTTGCGACTGTACGTGAAGCTTCAAAGCGGGTTCTGGGCCAGCGTCACTATGATGTGCAATTGGTCGGCGGCATTGTGCTGCACCGGGGCCAAATTTCAGAAATGAAAACCGGTGAAGGCAAGACCCTGGTTTCAACCGCACCGACTTATCTCAATGCGCTGACCGGTCGCGGCGTGCATGTGATCACCGTTAATGATTACCTGGCAGGCCGTGACGCGGAGTGGATGGGCCAGATTCACCGCTTTTTAGGCCTGGAAGTCGGGGCGATTCTGAATCACCTGACACCACACGAACGCCGCAAGGTCTACCATGGTGACGTGATTTATGGCACCAATAACGAATTTGGTTTTGATTATCTGCGTGACAATATGTCGACAGATCTTTCGCAATGTGTGCAGCGTGAACTGCATTACGCCATTATTGATGAAGTCGATTCGATTCTAATTGATGAAGCCCGAACCCCGCTGATTATTTCAGGACAATTGGCTCAGGCTGCGGATACCTATAATCAATTTCAGAAAATGGCCAAGCATTTAGAAGGCAAACAAAAAGAGTACAATAAAAAGAAAAAACTGCTCGACGAAGTCGACTATGAAGAAGACGAGCAGGATTGTGACTATTTGGTTGATGAAAAGCAGAAAAACGTGATCTTGACTGAGCGCGGGATTATTAAAGCCCAGCGCCTACTCAATATCGAGGATTTGTTTTCGGCTGAACACCCAGAGTACGCTCACCATTTGCTGATTTCTTTGAAAGCCAAAGAACTCTATCGCCGGGATATCGAATATGTCGTGCGCCCCAACGAGCGTGGTGAGCACGAAGCGGTCATTGTCGATGAGTTCACCGGTCGTTTAATGCCCGGTCGCCGTTACTCAGATGGCTTACACCAGGCGATTGAAGCCAAAGAGCAGATCAAGATCCAGGATGAAACCCAAACCCTGGCAACCATTACCCTGCAAAACTATTTCCGTGTTTATCACAAATTATCAGGCATGACCGGAACCGCGGTTACCGAAGAAGCTGAATTTGGCAAAATCTATAAATTACCTGTTGTCGTGGTGCCTACCAATCGACCGAT
>JBBKWI010000219.1:0-36187 GCA_037968875.1 Candidatus Sericytochromatia bacterium
GTGACGGGACTGGGTTATCCGGTTCAGTTAACTGCCGCAGCTACTGACGACCAGGTCTTAACGAATGCTTCTTATAGCTGGTCATGCAATACCTGTGGCGATGCCAGTTTCTCTCAGACCAATGGCACTGCAGTGGTTTGGAATGCACCGACAACAGCGGGTGACTATACCGTTCAGGTCTCGGTTTCGGATGGCGTTAATCCAGCGGTGGTTAGAACGCAAGTGATCACTGTCAAACATCAAACGGCGACGGTCACCGTGATTGGTAATTATAAATAATGAAAGTCAAAACATCGTCGAAATTCTATGTTTTACTCAGTTTGAGCCTTGGCCTGCTGGCTTGCCAGCCGAATCCCTTGGCCCTGTCGGGAACTGATTCAAGCAAACAAAGACAAGTCAACCCCATTCAAAATAGCCAAAATCCAGGCAGAATAGACTCTGCAAAACCTGTTGCTAGCGGGCGAATAGAGATTCTGCCAGTTTCAAAGCCGGGAGAATCGCCGGAATTACGCTTTCATATCACTTATCCGGCGCAAGCAAACGCATTTAAGACCCAGGCTCTCAATTATGATGGGTTTTCCCGCTTACAAGTCTCGATTCGTGGGATTGGCTTAAATCAACCGCTTTACCCGACCGCTGCTGATGCAGGGCAAAATCAAACGATTGCAGCTGTCGGCTGTAATAATACAGCGGGCTGCCAGGTCAATACCAGTATTACGAATGTCCCCTCTGGTGAAAACCGAATTGCCATGATCGTGGCTTATGATGCGGCGGGTCAGGCGATTCCTGGCTCAACCCTGGCAGCCGTTTTTACGATTGCTCCTGCTCAAACCGCAGCGACAGTTGAGCTCTCTTATCGCTCGACACCGGTCGGCCAAATAGCTGATGGCTTATTGCAGCAAACCCTGAATCTATTATTGGCTGAAATGGATGCGCCAGCTTTACAAGCCAAGCTCGATCTGGTGATGGGTGCGGGAGGGGTTTTTCCCAATTTCACTTACACTAACCATCCTTCGCTCTTAAATATCAGTGCTATTTTAAATGATTTTAAGGCACTCAACGGTAATGTCACTGCCATGAATCCGGCGAATCCAGCGTATTTAAATGCTGGTGGCACTGTCAAAGGCAAAGTGGCGGGTTTATTGGGCGATGACAAAGTCAGCTTGCGTTTAAGTGACCCGGCGACTGGCGCTATTGTGGGTCAAAGTAATGCTGACTTTCAGTTTGATAAGGTCCCGGCTGGCACCTGGAAACTGATTGTGGATGCTCCGGCTGGCTATACTGTTCCAGGCTTACCTGCGAGTGTGACAGTCACAGAAGCTGGTACCCTTGATTTGGGTAATATTCAAGCCGAACGGATTCAGCCTACACTGACAAGTTTGGTGCAAGCTGATCTTTTCCCTGGCCAAAAACTGACGATCAACGGCACCCATTTTGCAAGTCAGGCTGCTGACAATGTCGTGAGCATTGGCGGAGTGACCATCCCTGCCAATCAAATCACGGTCGTTAGTGCCACGCAACTGAAAGTTACCGTGCCAGTCAATGCCCCTGCTGGAGCGGCGGCTGTCACCCTTACTGTTGGCGGCAAGACCGCTGTTAACCAGCCTTCAGTTACTGTCAAAACATTAACGGCATCAGACTGGACAAACGGCTGGGCCACCCTGGGTAGCAATACCGAAAACGTTTTGGCTGTTACGGCCTCAGTACAGGCACCCGATTTGGTGCTTTATGGCTCCAATGTGGGTGGGGCTTCTTTGGGCGGCATTTGGCGCTGTGATGAAAGCGTGCCTGCCTGTACCCAGGTTGATACGGGCAAAGCAGCGACAGCGGGATCGGTTCAGGCGATTGTGATTGACCCTGAAAATAGCAATCGACTTTATGCTGGTTCTACTAGCAAAGGCTTGTTACGCTCCAACGACAATGGCCTGACCTGGGCTATTGCCAATACCGGTCTAACGAGTCTGGATGTCCGCTCGATAGCTGTCAACCCCAAAAACAGCGCGCAAATTTTTGTCGGGACCCGCACAGGAGGGGTGTTTTATAGTGCCAATCGAGGCGATAGCTGGACAGCAGTGAATACGGGTTTAGCGGCTACAGATGTTGGCTCGATCACGCTCTTTTACCCTCAACTTGCCACGGACACGGCTTATATTTATGCCGGCACCAAAGGGAAAGGCGTTTACCGCTCCAGTCTGGCTGATCCGGCCGCTTTAAACTGGGTGAGTATTAATAATAATTTATCCCAGGATTATTTTCTGTCTGCCGTTGATGTCACGGTTTTAATCAATCATCCGGTCACTCCGGGTCTGCAGTACGGAACAGCGACCGGAGGCAGTTGTGTGCCTCCCCGTGATTTCATCACTAATTTAATCTGTATTGGAGCCGGCGCACCCGCAGGTGGATTTTTGCCAGGCGTCTGGCGACGGACCGAAGATGCCGTTCCCTCCAATAGCTTTTGGAAGCAAATTGGGCATAATGGTATCAACGAATACGATGGTGATGGCGGGGTGCATGTTCTAGAAGCGAATACCAATGTGGGCCTGAGTAATATGGAGATTCTCGATCTGGACTTTGATCCGTTGGATAGCGACAAAATTTATGCTTCTACCAAAAATGGCATTTATCTATCGTTAACGCCAGCACAAATTTTTACGGGTGTTGATCCGACATCCAATACAGCTCCTCACAATGGCCTGGCTCAGCATTTTCACTGGAGAAATATTAGTACGGGTTTGCCTGCGAACTCAGTTGTGAGTTCGACTGCCTTGCATCCACTTAAAATGTATATTGGCACCAATAGCGGCTTATATCGAGCGAATTAGTTTACTCAACGTCTGAAGGATCCCAGCAGAAATGCCGATCTTGATTGAGTTGATTGAGTGCTTGCATATCTGAAGCTGATATTTCAAAGTCAAAGACGGCTGCATTTTGCTGAATACGCTGCTGATGAACAGACTTGGGCAAGACCACCAGCTGATGCTGGATCGCCCAGCGAATTAAGAGCTGAGCTGTTGACCTGGCATATTTTTGCGCCAGGGCCAATAAGGGCGGATCGTTGAGCATTTCTCCACGGGTTAGCGGGCTATAAGCAGCCAATTGAATTCCCAGGACTTGGCAGTATTTGAGTAAGCGCTGTTGATAGAGATAAGGGCTAAATTCAACTTGATTGACGGCTGCTGCTTGATTGGCATAAGACTCCATCTCATAGAGATGACGATGGCTGTAATTGCTAACCCCGATTGCCCGGCAGTTTCCGGCTTGCTGCAGTTTTTCTAAAGCGCGCCAGGACTCGCGGCGCTTGCCAGGGACAGGGAAATGGATCAAATAGAGATCGATGTATTCTAACCCCAAAGCTTGTCGACTCTGTTCAAAAGCTTTCAATGTGCTTTCATAACCCTGATCGTCATTCCAGAGTTTGGTGGTGACAAAAATAGACTCACGGGGGAGACCTGAATCTCGGATCGCCTGGCCGACATCAGCTTCATTTTGATAAACACTGGCCGTGTCAATCTGCCGATAACCGGCTTCCAATGCCCACCTGACAGCTTGTCGGGTACTTTGACCCGGTTGAGTCTGATAAACGCCCAGGCCCAATTGGGGGATTTCGAGGCCTGGGTTTGCTTTGAGGGGCAATCTTACGCTCGTCAACTTATTCATACTGCTACACACTTTTTGCTTCTATTATAACGAAGTTAGATGTGCTTGTAAAAATGAGCTATGCCCCAGCTTTTTAATTGTTGGGTTTTGTATCTGCGTCCAGTTTGGCACGTGCGGGCAAAACGGCTATTTTTTGCTTGTAGATCTCAGTGTTGAAAATGGGATTGGCGACATTGATATTGCTCTCTTGATAAAATTGACGCAAGACATCAATGCGCTCTTGAGTGGCCGGGTGAGTTAATAGTAAACGCACTAAACCATTGGGTTCGCCCCCAGAAACATTGAGCAGAGTTTGTAAGAAGCCCAGCAAGGCCTCTTTACTATAAGACTCATCGACGGCCAAAATAGTGCCGCTTTTATCGGCTTCAATTTCCTGATTGCGGCTAAAGCCTTTCAGAATTAAGTCAAGAGTCACGTTGGCTACGGTTTGCAAAATAGCTGAGTTTTGCCCCCCACCTTGTACTGCGCCCTGAGCGATCATTGCCCGACGGAGCGATTCAACGGCATGCTTTTCGTCATTATGGGCAATTTCGTGACCCAGTACCGCTGCCAGTTCGGCTTCGTTATTGAGGTATTTTAAAAGTTCGGTGGTCACAAAGACTGAGCCACCAGGGATCGTAAAGGCATTGATTTCATCGCTCTCGACTATGTCAAAGCGATAATTGATTTCGTTTTTACGCTTGGCATTGCTCGCTAGCTTTTGGCCTATAGTGCGAACATAATTTACCAGAGCCGGTGACTGTGTATAGATTTTATATTCTTGAAAGACTTCTTGTCGAATACGCTCACCCATCTCAACTTCTTGTTGTGGCGTTATAAATTGCGCTTGTATTAATCCAACTCCCGCACCGATGACTGCGCCTGTGGCTCGGTTAATCAGTTCTTCTTGCGAGCAAGAGGCAAGGCTTGCTGTCACCAGACTGGCGGATAATAAACTCAGAATCATTTTGCGGCTTTTGGAAAACATAGTGCAGACCTCTTCTTTTGTTGCTTTCTTTTCTATCTTACGTGAGTCAGGCTATAATTCAGGTTAAGAAGGTATCACTTCGATATAAAAGCTTTGTTAATTTGAAGCAGTTTGTCGAACTCCATTATTTAGTAATTTCAAACCATGTACAAAATCAAAAAAATCAAATCTGACAATAAAAAGCTTCAAATTTCTCCTGAACGTCTTCAAAAAGGACGAATTCTGCGGTTGGAAAGTTCCTCAGAGTATCTGCATAACCAACGGGGCGTGGATCTCTATTTACCACCAGGCTATGATCAGAGCCCAGATCAGGCTTACCCGGTACTCTATATGCATGATGGCAATAATCTATTCTTCCCTGAATTAGCTTTTGGGGGCATGCCCTGGGGACTTGACCAGGTTCTCGATCGCTTGATTAGCCTCAAACTGATTCAGCCTCTGATTGCCGTGGGCGTCTACAATACACTTGGTCGTGATTCTGAGTATACCTGGACGGCTATGCGTGGCCGACGGGGCCGTCGTGAAGGTGGCCAGGGGCCGCTGTATGCCCGCTATTTAACCGAAGAACTCAAACCCAAAATCGATCGTCGCTTTCGAACCCTGACCGATCGATTAAACACAGCCGTGATGGGTTCATCCCTGGGGGGACTGATCTCTTTCTATTTGGGCCTGCATTACCCGCATGTGTTTGGCAAAATTGGAGTGGTTTCCCCGTCTTTGTGGTGGAACCGAGGCGAAGCGATGCGAGACGCCGCACACTTCCCAATAGGTCTTAAGGTTTGGTTGGATATGGGCACCCGTGAAGGCATTCGCCGCAGCGGGCGTGTGCACAGCAATCCGGCACTAGCGCAAACCCGTCATCTCAAGCACGTTTTGCAAGCGCAAGGTTATCGGGAGGGTTTTGACCTGGCTTATTTAGAAGATCGTGGGGCCTTACACAACGAATGGTGGTGGGGCCAACGCTTACATTTACCGCTGATGTTTTTCTTTGGCAGCCAACGGGCTAGAAATTTGATTTTTAAAGTCAGTTAATCGTCCTGGTACCCATAGTGCCAGGGTGACAAAAAAGCCATGCAGCAGGCCTTAAAGCAAGTATTGCGCTTGCAACCCAGTCATGCGCAAGCGCTTAAAATGCTTAAAAACTAGCTTGAGGGTTCCGGGTGGGCTAGTTTTTTGACTTGAGTAGCCCTTTGTCCCCTTGATGCTCTCGGCTGTGCATATGGTATACTGTGTTCCTTATCAAAACTAGCTTAGAGGGGTTTTTATCATGTCGGTAAATCAGACCAAATACACCAAGTTATTTATTCAGGGTGAGGAAGTCGATCCCCAGTCCGAAGAAACCTTTGAAACCATTAACCCGGCCACAGGTCAGGTCATTACCCATGTTTCTCATGCCAATGAAGCCGATGTTGACCGTGCTGTAAAAGCGGCCCATCAGGCTCACCAGAGTGGTGTTTGGCGTGATAAACCTGCCGCAGAGCGCTCAGTTATCCTCAATAATTTTGCCAATCTACTCGAAGAAAACGCTGCTGGCTTGGCTGCTCTTGAAACCGAAGACAATGGCAAGCCGATCAATGAATCCAGCTTTGTAGATTTGCCAATGACGATTGATTGCTTCCGTTACTATGCTGCTGCCACACGCTTTTTAGCCGGCACAGCTACTCCGGTTCCGGGTGCTTTAACCTATACCCTCAAAGAGCCGATCGGCGTTTGCGGCCAAATTATTCCCTGGAATTTCCCGATGTTGATGGCCGCCTGGAAAATGGCGCCCGCTCTGGCTGCAGGCAACACGATTGTCCTAAAACCAGCCGAACAAACCCCCTTAACCGCTCTGCGCATGGCCGAGTTGCTCAAGCAAGCGGGCGTGCCTGATGGCGTCGTCAATGTGGTCACCGGTGATGGCCGAACAGGCGAAGCCCTGGTACGCCACCCACTCGTCGATAAAATTGCTTTTACGGGCTCAACCGAAGTCGGTAAATTGATCATGGCAGCTGCTGCGCCTGATCTGAAACGTGTTTCTCTTGAATTGGGCGGCAAAGCTCCCAATGTGGTCTTTGATGATGCCGACCTGGATCAAGCCGTGAATGGCGCCCTGTTTGCGATTTTCTTTAATCAGGGTGAAATTTGTACCGCAGGCTCGCGCTTGTTTGTGCAAGAAGGCATCTATGACGCCTTTATGGAAAAACTGATTAGCCGCATCGCAACTTTGCGTGTCGGCGATCCCACCTTAAACACTACCCAGATTGGGGCGCTGGTCTCTCAGGAGCAATACGATAAGGTCGCTTCTTATATCGAAATTGGCCAAAAAGAAGGCGCTAAACTGGCCTTTGGTGGCGAATTGCTGAAGTCGAAGTTGAATGGTTTCTTTGTTCAGCCCACAATCTTCACCGATGTGCATAATCAAATGCGGATCGCCCAGGAAGAAATCTTTGGCCCGGTGTTGAGTGTGATGCGCTTTAAAGACGAAGACGAAGCCGCTCATCTGGTGAATGATACTCCTTATGGACTGGTTTCAGCAATCTGGAGTCAGAATATCAAACGGGCCCATAATTTTGCCCGTCGTATTCAGGCTGGCTATGTCTGGATCAATACCTATAATGTCTTGCCTGTTGAAGCGCCTTTTGGTGGCTACAAAAAGAGCGGTTTTGGTCGTGAACTCGGCGCGGGTGCTCTCGATATGTATACAGAAACCAAATCGGTCTATGTTGAATTGAATGATCCGTCACCCATTACGGGTTGGTACGGCTTGTCATGAAACTGCAATGCACACCGCTGCACGCGCAGCACTTGCAATTAGGGGCCAAAATGGTAGACTTTGGCGGCTGGGATATGCCCGTTCAATACCATTCCATTTTGCAAGAGCATGCCGCTGTTCGTGAGCGAGCCGGCTTATTTGATGTCTCGCATATGGGCGTCTTTGAAGTTCAGGGGGCACAAGCTTTGGCTGCTTTGGATCATCTTTTCCCCAATGATATCTCGCGCTTAGTCGATGGCAAAGGCCTGTATACCCAACTCTGTAATCCACAGGGTGGGATACTGGATGATTTGCTGGTCTTCCGCTTGCAAGCAGATTGCTTCTGGGTCATTGTGAATGCCTCTAATCGAGAGCCTGATTTACGTTGGATTAAAGAACAAATTCGCGATTATGATGCCAAAGTGAAATCACTGGCCGATCAAACCGGGATTTTGGCATTGCAAGGTCCATTAGCGGGTTTGATTTTGTCAGACCTGGTCTTGCAACCGACAGATCGCAGTGCCTTGCCTGTCTTTAGTATTCGCACGATCGAGCTGGCTGGTTGTGAGTTTAAGATTTCACGCAGTGGCTATACCGGTGAAGATGGTTTTGAACTCTATGTTCCGCACCATGCCTTATGTGCTGTCTGGGACCTTTTGCTCAAGCACGGTCAGATTCATGGTCTGGAGCCGGTGGGGCTGGGGGCCAGGGATACCTTGCGACTTGAAGCCGCTATGCCTTTATACGGCCATGAGCTCAATGATCAGATCACGCCTTTGGAAGCCGGTCTGGGTTGGAGCGTCAAGCTAGATAAAGAGGCCGATTTTATTGGGCGTGAGGCCCTTGAACAACAAAAAGCACAGGGCTTGACTAAAAAGCGCATTGGCATCAGCATGCCTGAGAGCAAGCGCGCACCGAGAGAAGGTTATACTCTCTATCAAGGGGAGCAGGCCGTGGGTCAAGTGACCTCAGGCTCTCTCTCTCCCACTCTGGGCTATCCGATTGGCATGGCCTATGTGGATTTGCCGATTTTTGACCCACAAATAAGTATAGAAGTAGATATTCGGGGCAAGCGTTTTAAAGCGGAAATCGTTAAGCTGCCCTTTTATAGGAGAAATTCATGAGCACATTTTTTTATACCAAAACACACGAATGCTTTCAAATTGATGAGAGCGGTCAGGCGACGATTGCAATTACAGAGTATGCTGTTGAGCAATTGGGTGAAATTACCTATGTTCAATTGCCTGAAGTCGGTCAGCGCTTTGAAAAAGGCGAGCCCTTTGGCGAGATTGAATCGGTTAAGACAGTTTCTGAACTCTATGCACCGATTACCGGTACTGTTGAAGCGATCAATACGGAGCTAGATGCACAACCGGAGTTGGTCAATCAGGCGCCCCAAATTGCGGGCTGGCTCTTAAAAATGAAACCTGAGCGCCCCGAAGAGCAAGACGCCTGTATGACAGAGCAAGCCTATCAGGACTATTTGGAGAACCAATAAATGCATACGCCTTATTTAGCGCATAGCAGCGAAGAACGTCAGGAAATGCTAAGTCAAATTGGCTATGAGAGTCTGGCTGAAATTTTTGCTCCAATCCCTGCCTCCTTGCAGGATTTCGAGATGGATCTGCCGACCCAATTGTCTGAGTTGGAGCTTCAGCAAGAATTGTCGGCGATGGCCACTAAAAACACCCAAATTACACAGGCCAATTGCTTTTTAGGAGCTGGGGCCTATCGTCATTATTTGCCCGCCAGTCTGGCAGCTCTGGGCAGTCGCTCAGAATTCTTAACCGCTTATACGCCTTATCAGGCTGAAATTTCCCAGGGAACCTTACAAACCATTTTTGAGTTTCAATCTGCTCTCTGTACTCTGACCGGCTTAGATATCGCCAATGCCTCTAATTACGAAGGGGCGACATCAGCCGTAGAAGCCATGAGCATGGCTTGCCGTATTACACGCCGTCAGGACGTTTTGGTTTCTCCTACCTTGCATCCAGAATACCGGGAAGTTTTGACTTCTTATTCCAAGCCTCTTAATTATCAATTGCATTCTGCTCCAGCCGAGCAAGGACAGTTGGACTTAAGTACTTTGCCAATACTCGATCAACCTGCCGCATTGATTGTGCAGTACCCGAATTTTCTGGGGCAAATTGAAGACTTACAAGCGCAGGCCGAATGGATTCATGAACGCGGCGGCTTATTGATCGTGATTATGAATGACCCGGTCAGCTTAGGGCTCTTAGAAGCGCCTGGTGTGCTAGGCGCTGATATTGTTGCCGGTGAAGCCCAGGCTTTTGGCAATGCGGTTTCTTTTGGGGGGCCTTTTCTGGGCTTTATTACTGCCCGTGAGAAATACTTGCGTCAGATGCCTGGACGCATGTGCGGAGTCGCCGAAGATAATAACGGAAAAACGGCTTATACCCTGGTTTTACAAACCCGAGAACAGCATATTCGACGTGAAAAAGCGACCAGTAATATTTGCACCAATCAGGGCTTGAATGCCTTGCAAGCCACGATTTGGTTGAGCTTAATCGGCAAAGCCGGACTGCAAGAAATGGCGCAAATTTGTTTTCAGCGAGCGCATTATGCTGCGCAGCGTTTGAGTCAAATCCCGGGTTGGAAACTATCTTATCCAGGTCCCTTTTTCCATGAATTTGTACTCGAGTCAGAACAGCCTATAGAGCCGATTTTGCAAGCTTTACATCAAGATCAGATCGCACCAGGTGTTTCCCTGAAGCGTTGGTTTCCAGAAATGGATCGGCATTTGCTGGTTAATTTAACTGAAATGAACCCCGTCTCAGCGATTGATCAATTGGTGGAGAAGCTGACTGCCCTGTCTGCGTCCTGAGCTGAGCTTTGGGCTTTCGCATTGCATTATCACTGGGGCTGTTTGCCAGCTTGCTCTGCCATTCTGTCCAGGCCGGGCCTTTAACTGAGTCGGGCAAATCTCATTATCATCAGGGAGAGTTGACAGAAGCTGTTTATCAGCTTTTGCTGGCTCTCGCTAGCGAAGAAGAACCAGAAACCTATTATTATTTGGGCTTATCTTATTATGGCTTAAATACTTATGTACTGGCGATTGACGCTTTTGAAAATGCCCTGAGTCGCTATCCAGAGCTTGCCCCGGTTAATTTATTGTACTCATTGGCCCTGGCCCATTATTATGCTAATCATCTGGAGCGATCTCAGGATTATCTCAATCAGGTGCTCAATGATCCGCGTACTCCGGTGGAAATACGCAGCCAGGCAGAACAACAATTATTGCTGACATTGCGGGATCAGTCGACGGATTATCAGCAGGCACTAGATGCCTATCAAAGTCAGAACTACGATCTGGCTTTATTAGCCTTTACTGAGGTCTTGAAACTCTTGCCGGATTCTGCTGAGATTTACTATTTTATGGGGATTTCTGCCTATCAAAAATTAGATTTTAAACTGGCTCGCGATTATCTGGAGCGAGCAATTGCTATTGAACCCGCTGGAGAATATGCCGACTCAGCCCGCCAGAATCTCGAAGTCGTTAAACAACTGGCCAATAATCTACCGTCTCGGGCCTTTTCGGGTTCGATCACGCTGGGCAGTTTTGGGGATTCTAACGTTAATTATGGTGACGCGGGCAATAACCGAGTCAATGAGCGTCAGAGTGATTCAGCGATCCAAGATCTAGGCTCTGCTATGAATCTTAATCTCAATTATGCTTTTAACTCAGTTACCAATTTGCGCTATAACTATTTACTCAATCTCTACTGGGGCTTGAATGATTCACCCTCTCAAATTCTCAATTCTTATGACTATAATTTGCAGCAGCATAGTTTATCTTTGTTTCATCGAATCCCGATCAAAGATTGGATTGAATTGTATATTGATACCCATACGAATGTTCAGGTATTAGCGGGTCAACCTTTCTTCACAGAAGCGGGTTTGCGTCCAACCCTGACCTTTTATGAAAGTGAACGTCTGATTACACGGGCCTGGGTTGATCTGGCGACAGAGGCCTATACTTCTTTCCAGGAGCGAGATAATTTTAGTCTGGGTCTGGGCCTGGATCAATATATTTATCTTTGGGACAGCCGTTCCTGGCTGCGCTTTGGTTATCGCTTTGGGCAAGTGACAGCCCGCGATAATTTGCGTAGCTTGCAACAGCCCGCCGGAGGACAAGTGACTGAAATTGAGTTTCGGGCGGCCAATTCACGCAGCCAAAATCAGATCGGCATGGGCATGGCTTTTCCAGTGGGTCCCTTAGACTTTGAGTTGGGCACCTCCTTTGACTTTTTACTCTATACAAAGCCTGATGTTTATCGTCAATATCGTTTGGGTATCAATCCGATCACGGGCTTGCCTTTGCCAAGGAGCGAAGAGAGCGCTTTTGAAAAATTTCGTGAAGATACCCGTCTGACATTTTATGCAAATATGGAATGGCCGATCTCACCGCAATGGTCTTTGCTGGGACGTTATAACAGGGTTACCAATGTCTCTAATATTACCCAATCTGAGATACGCACCCTGACCTCTCGTTCGTATTTAAAAGACGTGCTTGAATTCAGCTTGCGGTATCGCTTTTAGTGCCGTTAGATAGCTGGCTTAAAGTCGGTGACCCCAGTCAGCGCCCCCTGTTGCTCTTGCATGGATTCATGGGCTCTCAAAAAGACTGGTTAAGCTTTTTGCCGGCCTTGAGTCAGCAGTTTTATTGTCTTTGCCCTGATTTACCTGGCCATGGCTCAAATCAGGCTTTGCAATTGGACTTTGCCGAGATCGCACCGGCCCTGCTTACTGAGCTCAGTCAAATGGGGATTCCAACTTTTGACTTGCTCGGGTATTCAATGGGAGGGCGCATAGCGTTGAGCCTACTGGCCGGGGCGCCTGATCGGATCCGGCACCTGCTGCTAGAGTCCACTTTTCCAGGCTTTCGCCATGCCAGCGAGCGTCAAGCTCGCATCAGTCATGATCAGCAAATTGCTGCGGATCTGCTTGCTGATTTCCCTGCTTTTCTGGAACGATGGTATCTTGCGCCACTTTGGGGAGGGCTTTCTGAGAGTCCCGGTTTTGAAAAGATGTATCAGCGTCGCTTGGGTAACGATCCTCAGGCTCTGGCTGTTTCTTTACTGCAAGCAGGCGCTGCTCAGCAGCCCAATTACTGGCCCCTGCTAAGTGGAATGAAGCACAATGTTTTATTTTTGTATGGCGATCAGGACCGCAAATACCAGACGATTGCAAGTGAGATAAATAGCTTAAATCCACAGATTGATTGCCGTAGGCTCAGTGCTGGTCACAATACGCACACGCAATCCCCTGTTGCCTGGCTAGAAACTGTTTTAAACTTCCTACAGTCGCATCAGATCTGAAAGGGCAATTATGCAAGAAAAATTTAAAGCTTTACTTGACGAAGAATACGTCTGGCCGGCAGAGTTCCATTTTAAATTTATTGTGCCGACTGAGCAGGTCTCGTCACTGACTGAGTTGCTCAATACCGATCGCTTAGAGTACAAACATTCACGAAATAATAAATTTACTTCTGTCAACGCCTGGATGAAACTGGCATCAGCTGAAGAAGTGGTTTACGTTTATGAGCTCGTTCAAAAAATCCCTGGCCTGATCGCTCTTTAAGCCTGAGCTAATTCCCAGTTGCGGGTGCCGGGAAGTACCAGTTCATCCCCGTATTTTTTGATTTCTATTTTGCCATCTGTGCCAAACAAATACAGGCCTTCGTCTTGCCCAACAGAGGTAAAACGTTCATATTCACGCCCCTCTGTCTGGTAGGTTTCCATACTCAAGAATGAGCGCTGATCCAGGCCGACACATTGGCTGCGATTAAAGCGAGCTGCCGTATAAGCGACCGTATCTGGATCATCCATTTCAATATAGTCTTTGCAGTGCGGAAACAATTGCACTTTGGTCACCAATCCAAAGCCGCGATCAAAGAGCTCAAAATCATGCATGCGTCCGCTTCCACTCCATTCGGTGGAGTCCTCATCAAAGACAACTAAATAATCACAGAGTGTCATCGACCCGGCTGAGACCGTGTAAAAATTGGTGCCATTGTCCAGGGCATCGCGAAAGGCTTCTCTCAAGCGAAAGAAGTTCAGACGATTATAGAGCACAGCGATATGGCCGCCAAAAATAAAGATAGAATTGGCGCTGGCGATTCTGCGCTTGAGTTCTTCACGAATTTGAATATAAATGGGGTGCTGCATGACTTGTGAGCTTTCAAAAAAGGCATCGTCAATTTCGTGGCAGACTTTTAGCATTTGCTGATCGTGTTCACGTAATTTATCAATGCTGGCTTGAATATCCTGGCAGGCATAATGATAGAGGGTTTCCCAGGGGTTATATTCAGATAAACTCTGACGGCCAGACTCAAGCCTATAGGCCAGTACTTGAGCCAGGGAAATGGGGGGGAAGGTCTCGCGCAATAAGCTCAATTGGTTTTGAAAGATGCGAATTAGACCTGAGTTTTTTTCGCGGTAAAATCGCTTTACTTGCTGAATCACCTTTTGTTTGGCGTGATAATGTTGATACAAATCGGCATCTATTTCACGCAATTGGTTAAAGGCATGATAAATCCCCAGGTTCTGTAAGTTGAGATCATTCTCACCCTTATAATTGGGTTGATGGCCAATCTGGTAGAGTTTTTCGCGCAAATGTTTTTCATCAAACTCCCGTTTTTGCCAGGCAGCAGTAATCAGCAGAATTTTGCGACTTTCTCTGACCTGCGGGTTGACATGACTGGGTTCTAATAATTGTTCTGAAAATCGCTGAATAAATTCGGTTTCTAGCTGAATATTGCCATTAAATACAATGCGTCCCTTCATGATTGAGACTCCCGGCTCCAGTGTTCAAGGGTACGTGCAGCTAGCCATTTTAAGAGAGCGGTTTCTCTTTGTAAGAGGGGCGCGTTTAAATCTTGCAGCCAGATAAAACTCTCTTGCTTTTCACGCTCAGCGCTCAGTGTGGCTTTGATTGAATAAATGCGCTCGACGAGTGAATGCAATAATTCTTTTTCAGAAGTGACGCTGAGGGGAGGCAATTGCTTGTAATTGTCATGGGCTTGGGTGTGCCAACGTTTGCGAAAAGGTTTTTGATCGAGCCAGCGCACTAAATTTTCAGGAATGGCAATTGGCTTTAAGACCAGTGCCAGGGACTCTTTTTCGCTAAAGCTCTCTTTTAGGCTATAGACAGCCTGGGCCATTTTTTTGAGCTGCTGAGACTGATCGAGATCTTCACGATGAAACATGTTTTGCATTTTACTACGAATGACAGAATGAACAGCCCGGTCAAAATAATAGCTCATGACATGGTAGTACGACATGAAAATAATCTGGGGAGGTAAATTATGTGCTGCTGAGTTGAAGTACAGCAAGGGCAAGGCATCACTTTCAATGGCGGAGATCTGAATATCTTCATCGAGGGGCTCAATCCGGCGATCGAGGGGAGCGTCAAAAGCAGCCCGTTTAAAGTTTAGTTCTAATTTGGTGGAGCAATGATACAAAAATAGATCGACAAAAGCGTCGACTCCCATATTTAGATTTTCGGGCTTCCAAATTTTGACTGTTAACTGGGATTCATCAGGGCGAGCAACTAAAAAAGGCGGGGGAGATTCTTCGTGGTCGAGCAGGGCGGCGTCTTCATCAAAAAGCTCTTCTTCAGTCATAAATTCGGCATCAAAAATCAGATGAAACATATCTGAAGGCTCGCCGAGATGACCGACTTGCTGATTCTGAAAGAAAATTTGCAATTGGCCGACTTGTTGTTGGCCATTGAGATAGCCATAGATCCGGTTGCGTGTGTGTTGATCAGCCGGAACCAAGATTTCTTCATAAAAATTAGCCATATGCATGGCGGAGTTGCCCATTTTGAAATAGCAGTTAAAAATAATTCGGTTCATCAATTTCAAAAAATCTTGAAAATTACCTTCTTCGCCAATATCAGCACAAAGCTTCTTGATTTTTACGATTGTTTCTTCCATGCTCGAACGCACTTTAATCTTTTTTAAACGATCTTGAATTTGGTTTTCGTAATAATCCGTATAGGTTTTTTCATCCCATTGATGGACCCAACGCTGAAGTCTTTCGGGCTCAATATACTGCTGTGCTTTTAACATGCTGATTTTCTCCTGAACCAAGTCCCTGAAGATTGGTTATGATGGACTAATAAAGGTTTATAGAGGACTGTAAAGGACGACTCTCTGATCTAATTGTAACTTATTTACGAATAGCCCCTCTCAGTAATAAAGGAAACAAAGTTAAGTCAGCTGCCAGGACAGAGCCGATGATCAATTTTAAATTGAAAGCGATCGGATCAGAGTAGCCAAATAAATTGGTTAAAATGGCGATTAATAAAAGGCCTGAAATCAAGGTATGCATGATTATAATCAATTGATAGACGGCCGGACTGATACCATTCATTCTGCTATTTCCTCATTGATGTATTCCCGTTTGTGGGTAGGACCAAAACTCAGTTCATTTGCAAAATCAAAAACTGGCTCAGCCAGATATTGGCCTGGGCAGGCGGTTTGTTTTGTTTTTTGATCAGGAAAGACAAACCGTTTCCGCTCTTGATGGGTCCATAAGCCTTGCTCAAAGCCACACGGGCAAAGCGCTTTTAGACCATATAATAAGCGTTTTAAAGCAGCCAGTTGCTCTGGGGGTGGCGCTTGCTTCTGAAAGTCTCCATTGAGCACAATTCCCAGATTTTGGTGGTTGTCAGATTCGGCATGCGAGCCAATATAGCCCAACGGGCGCGCTTCATAGACCTCACCATCTCGGTCAATAAAAAAGTGATAGGCAATATCCGCTTTGGGATCCCCCTGGGTTTGATGAAAGACCTGTAAGGATTGAATCGAATAGATCGAGTGGGTATGATGAACCGTTATGCGTTTGAGCTGCTGGCAAATAGGCTGAGGGTAGGGAGCCCAGAGCCGATTTTGGGTGATGGGCTGCAAAGCTTGCCAGGATTGACGTCCATGAATTAGCAGGGGCCCTGAAGGGGTGTCTAGGCTATAATCAGCACCCAGGATTTCATAAAAACGATCCAAAGGCTGACTCTGGCAATTTGGAGTTTGGAGTCCTGTTAAGGACTGTAAAGACATAGTTTGTGTGCTTTCTGCTTTTGCGAGCCCACCCATCGCTGTCAGTAAGCTGAGTGAGTAGAGTGTAAGCAGGGACTTCGAGAAACGATTTTTATTCATAATACAACCGAGTGGCTAAACATGTTTTGACTTTCTGAAGCGGATAATCAAGTAATAAAATGGCTGGGTTTAAATTAAGTATATCCAATCGACCTTACTT
Source organism: Candidatus Sericytochromatia bacterium (assembly GCA_037968875.1). Lineage (GTDB taxonomy): Bacteria > Cyanobacteriota > Sericytochromatia > UBA7694 > UBA7694 > JBBKWI01. The sequence goes on from JBBKWI010000219.1 coordinate 16,640, forward strand.
TAGTTGAGGGGGTTGCAGAGATTTTTGCAAAAGGCTGAATATGAAACACACACAAGCATTGTTATCAGGTGCTGCGCCAGTTTGAAGAAAGCCCACAATTGCTCGCTGGCTATGCGACTATGTTATTGGTGGCTCTGGTCCCCCCGCTCTGGAAACGCTGGATGGATCCCAAAGTCAAACAGTATTATGAAGAAGGCAGCGATCCCCTCAGCGGAACTTGAGTGGCTGAGTCTGCGTCTATGCAAGAACCAATCTAATTACCGAAGGAATATCATTTTGTTTGATACCAAACCCCCTGCCGAAAAAGCGTTACTGGTCGGCATTCATACGCCAGGCGCCCCTGAATGGGAGGTGCATTATTCCTTAGATGAGCTAAGTTCTTTGGCTGATACGGCTGGCGTGGCCACTTTGGACACCTGTTGGCAATCCCGTGAAAAGCCCCATCCGGCAACGTATATAGGCAAAGGCAAAGTCGAAGAAGTCCGCGATCTGGCTGAAGCCCTGGGCGCTGATGTTGTGATCTTTGATGGCGAACTCAGTCCAGCCCAATTAAAAAACCTTGAAAAAACGCTGGAGATTCAGGTCATGGATCGCTCGGATGTGATCTTATTTATCTTTGCGGCCCGGGCCAAAACCCGTGAAGCCAAGTTGCAAGTTGACTTAGCGCGCATGCGTTACTTCATGCCGCGCATGAAGCGGCTTTGGAGTCACTTAGAGCGTCAGGCGGGCGGCGTCGGCATGCGTGGCGGCATGGGTGAGAAACAAATCGAGATCGATCGCCGGTTGATCAAGCAAAAGATCAACAAACTTGAAGAGGATCTCAAATCCATTGAAAAACAACGTCATTTACGCAATAGCTGGCGTCGAGATATGTTTTCAGTGGCGCTGGTGGGCTATACTAACGTGGGTAAGTCGACCCTTTTTAATTACTTGACCCAGGCCGATGTTTTGGTCGAAGACCGTTTGTTTGCAACGTTGGACTCCACCGTGCGACAAACCGAAATCAATAAGCATAAGTTTTTGATGACAGATACGGTCGGCTTTGTGCGCAAGCTACCTCACCATTTGGTGGCCTCTTTTCGCTCGACCCTCGAAGAAGCCCGTGAATCAGATGTGCTCTTGCATGTCGTGGATATCACCTCGCCTGTGCTCAAAGAGCAAATGCAAGCCGTGGATGAAGTGCTCGAAAAACTGGAAGTCCAGGACAAGCCCACGATTTACGTGCTCAATAAAATGGATCAATTAGAAACTGAACCGGAAATCTGGAAATACATTCCGGAAAATGCACCTTATGTTTCGATTTCAGCGATAAGTGGCGAAAACGTTGATATATTGAAAGACTTGATTGTAGAAATATTTGCGGCCGAATTTCAAGAAACCACGATTGTACTGCCGCTCTCTGAAGCCCGCTGGATCTCAATGGTCTATGACCTGGGTGAAATACGCTCTAAAGAATATCTGGAACAAGAGCGTATTAAACTGGTCTGCTTTGCCCCGAGTAAAGACATCGAACGCTTCCGAAAAAATTGGCGAGACTACCAGCAAGAACTGCTTGAGGTCACCTGATTGCTTTCAAAGGCTTCACTTTGTTTGAGCTTACTCTGTTTCAGCGGCGGGTTGACTGTTTTCAGTCAACCCATCTTTGCTGAAAACATGCGTACTGAAGGAATCCACTCCCAGCCCTTCTCGTTAGCAGACTGGGATTTAGCTAGTCCGGATCAAGTCCGCTTTGGGGTTGTGACAACGATCTGGGAAAAAGGAAAGTACCAACGTTCGATCTTGGGGAGGATCCAAAAGCAAGAGCCGCAGCGGCAAATTCGCCAAAGCAGCAATTGGGCACCACCGTCAAATGAGCAGGACGATGCTTTTTTAATTGCCAGCTTTGCGCATGGCTTGCCCAATCGCCTGGGTGGGGGCTTTGGGGCTTTTTCTAAAGCCCCTTCTCAGGCTAGGGTCTCGATTCAAAATCAGGCCTTTTTGCTTGAAGCTGACAAAGCGAGCTCGGGTTATGCTGGAGCCTGGATTCAATTGATGTCAGATCAGGCAGAGCAACGGCAATATTTAGACGCAAGTAGTAGCCCCTATCTAAGCTTTGAAGCTCAATTTAGAGGCGATTTCACGCTGAAACTGGCCGATCGCCATTGGCATCAAAAAGACGACTCTCTGTCTCTGGGGCCGCTGGCGTCATTTCGCGTGCCTTCCCCAGCTTCAGCGGTGTCCGACTGGCAAAGCTATGCCTTACCATTGGCACAAATCCGCAGTCTCGATCGCTCTCATTTGGCCAGCCTGGCTTTTGAAGCGATTGGCAATGGCCCCCAGCAGCTTAAACTGAGGAATCTGCAATTAAGTAAATCCCCCAGCCCTGTGATCGAGCCTTTAGCGACTTCTCAGTCGCAAGCTCCTGCGCTCAAAGCGATCTGGCTTTGGAATACAGCAGACTTGCTCAAAGATGCTCAGCAGCAAGTTCAGACTCTGGCTTTTTTAAAGCAGCAAGCCATTGAACGGGTTTTCCTACAATTACCAGCGCAAGCCGTGGGCCTGCCGGGTGAAGTTGTTTTTGACTCAGTCGCTCTGGCCGGACTCATCCGTGCCTTTCATGCTCAGGGCATGCAAGTAGAAGCTTTAGAGGGTGATCCTCGTTATGCTCAGCAACCCTTTCATGCTGGCGTCCTGGCCACACTTGAAAGGGTGCTCAAGCACAATCAGATCTGGGAGCCAGCAGCGCGTTTTGACGGCTTACAATATGATATTGAGCCCTATCTATTGCCTGGATTTTTTGGCTGGCGGCGAGAGCCATTGCTGAATGATTATCTGAGCTTGCTCTCACAGATCTACCGCCGTACACAGGCGACAGGGCTGCGCTTTGGGGTGGCTATTCCCCATTGGTTTGATCAGCCTGATGAATTTTCAGGGAAACTCAATTGGCTGGACTTTGCTGGCCACAGCAAGCCTTTGCATGAGCTGATTCAGGACCGCAGTGATTATTTGGCTTTGATGGACTATCGCACCCAAATTTGGGGGCAAGCAGGCATTTTAGCGGCTGCATTTCAGGAGTTAGACTATGCCAGCCGTGCAGGCAAGCAAGTTTTGGTTGGTCTTGAAACAATGGACTTACCAGACGAGCAATTGTTTCTGCTGCGTGGCAAGCCCCAGCGTCAGCGCCCCAAACAGAATAGTTTGGTGATTTTTCGTCAGGGAGAGATCTGGCAACAGACTTTCTTGTCAGCAGATCAAATTTGGACAGCTCCTGAGCAGGTTTGGTTTTGGCCTTTGCAACCCTATGCCCAGACGGCAGGCTCAGACTTGAGCTTTGTCTCTTCCTCTCTGCCTCACTTGCAAGAAACACTGGCGATTGTGAATCAGGAATTGTCGGTCTTTAAAGGGTTTACAGGGATTGCTTTGCATCACACAACTTCGTATGCCGATTTAGTCAAAGCTTCGAAATAGGTTCTCAGGATCCAAATAAACCCAGGCCACTGCCTATGAAAAATATAACAGCGCCAAGCTTTTCGACTTTTTCTGGGTTCAAGCGATTGGCAAATAATCGATCTGCCAAAAATTCAGCGCTGGCGGGGGTCAGACACCATAAAGCGACGAAACAACAGATGCTGGCTGGCCAGTTTTGAAACAGAGCAAACCAGATACCGGCAAAGAATGATCCACCGATCACCATTTGCTGCCAGACGCTTAAGATCGGCGGTGGGCCTTCGTAAAGCGCCAGAGGTGGTTGTTCGCTCTTTGGCTTATCACTGCGTTGGAGTGCTTCTGCCACAGATAAATCACAAGATGGGCAACGCGCTGAGCCACGGGGCATGGGTGCCTGGCAAGCAGGACATTCTAAAAAATAAGCCATCCCTTTAGTTTAGCAAATCGGGAATCAGAACTTGAATCTATAGATTAATTTGGCTTATTTATTTGAGCAAGGGCACGGTGCCAAAGAGTCACTGTGCCTTTTTCTGAGTAGCGCATATAGCGCACAAAACGATGCAGATGGGTTGGGATCTCGCGTATGCCCTGTTTGAACCCCTCATTATAGTCAAAGCGATCTTCCGCTAATTCAAATAAGGCTAAATGTCCAAATAAATTCTCTTGCTTGCGAATCTCACTAAGAAACTCCTGACGATACTCTTTAAATATTCGTTCGTGGTTCAGGTGGTAAATCACGGGCTGTCCCAGATGCACAAAGGGGATTTTTTCAAAACCAGGCGTTTGAGGTAAGAGCTGGAAAATATCAAAAAGATCCTGAAAAAAGAGCGGGAAGCGAACGCAGGAGAATAACTGAGTCTTTCGAATCAATGCGACAGGCAGCGCAAAAGCGTCTTCTTCCCAGGCCCGTGCTTGAAAGGTGTATTGGGGGTTAAATGGAGTTCTGGCGATCCAATAGATGGGCTCTGAACGGGCCAATTGCAAGGGGTAGAGCAAGCTGAGTTCGCTGACTTGCTGCTGACATCGCAATTGGTTCAAACGATAGATCGCCTGCTGACCAAACTCGGCCTCTGAAGCGCGAATACCTGTGAGGGTGTTGTCGACGAAATCAGGAGCGGGTATACATTCCTTGTGTAGGTAAGTCATATAGGGGCCATGTAGGTCTTGCTCAAATAAATGTCCCATGACTGATACCAGGTCCCAACAACAGGTTTCGGCCAACCAGGGGAAAGGCAAGTCGATAATCTTAAATGCGAAGTGAGCGGATTGCAGTGCAGCCAATAGTTCGTGATTGCGCTTGGCCTGATTGAGATAAAAAACCTGAAAGTCTTTACTGGTCTGACGGTTGAGGGTGTCAATTTGAATTTGTAAGTGCAGATCAGACAAATAAGAGTTATTGGTGATCACAATTGAAAGTGCGGGGAGACTGGAAATTGACATGTATCGCCCCCATTTATATTTTCTAATTTTCGGAATATGCGATCAATTATAACAAGGGTTTGAAGTGATATCCCTGTATAGTGTATGATAAAAGAAAAGCGCATACTAGAGGAGTGGAAATCGACAGATGGCCGTAACCCGAATTCAGCGGAATAGTACGAGTCCCCAAACCGTAGAAACCAATGCCCGTGGTCATACGGAAGCTTCGACCTCTAAGAATGCCGATGCAGCACCGGCAAAAACCCAGTTTGATAACCCAGAAGTTAAAAATACACTGGTCAAAACCCAGCAAGATGGGACTTCTAAAAGTACAGCAACTGGTGGGCACGTTCAGCATAACGAAGAATCCACGCGTCAAATGTTGGATGTTAAGCCTGCCGGTGAACATGCAGCCCAATTTAAGGGCGATCACTATAACCCTTCCTCTACGATTACCCGTTCCAAAGAAACCGACACCAACGAAAAAGACAGTCGTGATGACAAGGTCAAGGGCAAACGAGATCAGGAACGTGATCAAGAAGAGAGCGATGGCGAGCAACCTGGAGGACGTCGTCGTCGGCGTCCCCGGCAAGTCGGCAAACGCAAGGCTGGTGATAAAGCTGCTAGCGTGCCAGAAACTGCTCCTGGTGTACCTGCTTTAGGCGGTGGGGGTGGGGGCATTCCTCAGGTGCAATCAGCCAATGCCGGCCGAGGCTCTTCTGTCGGGATTCTGAAGGGCGCTGAAGTGCTCGATGGCCAATCCAATGATATGTTCCAGCCTAGCTCTGTCGGGCAAGCAAAAACAAAAACCCAAGAACGCAGCATTCGCGAGCAAATCGGAATGTACAGCCTTGGAGCTGTTGGCGCTGCTGTTTTCACTGCTGTCTCTGCCAATGCTGACCCCAATGGGGAGCACGGTATGGGCCCAAATATGCAAAAAACCTTGCTGAACCAATCGATCGAAGCGATGGCAGAAGCCCCGGATATTCTGTCTAGCCAGTTTCGTGAAATTGTACGTGAAATTATCCAGGGAACCTTGCAAGCCTCCAAAGAAAACGATATTCAGACTCAGGGCGCTATCAAAATGCTGGTCACCAGCTTAATGGCTGTCTCACCTCATGATGATGATCCCAAAATGATGGCTGAAGCTCTCAAAGTTATTGCTTCAGAGATTATTTATGGCAAGCTCAATATGGGCTACTCAATGAAACTAGCGGCTTACTCACTGGGTGCTGCCTTGTTTATGCTTTCGATTTACTATAAAAACTATCAGAAGCGAATTGAGTTTAGCAAGCAATTGGAGCAAAAACTGAAATATGCTTGTAACGATGGCATCTGGGAAGCCACCGGAGAAATCACGGGTTTCTCAGAAGAACACGCCAGATCCAATACGGATCGCTTTGTGACTGGCCGTATTGAAGAAGAAAAAGAATTTCAACGCAATATGTTTAAAGGTATTTTGCTAGTCCCATTAAAGAAAATGGAGAATATTCCTTTCGTGCGCAGTTTAATTTCGCGCTTTACCAAAGGAGTGGTCTAGTGAATACAGAGATGGATGCGGAAACAACGACTGACTCAGATGCTAGCGAACAGCAGGCCTCTGAGCCAGGTAGTCAGGCCACAGGTCAATCAGGTAGATTCAGTCAAATTGCTATCCTGGGTGAAGTTCGGTTGCGAGCGAGCGTCTCTATGTTATATACAGAGATACTTTCTCAGGAAGTCAATGCGGCTTTATCTACGCCTCAGTCGATTGAAACTCTACAAAAACATTTGAAGAACAGAACGCTGGATCAGCTTTCTGAGCGCGATCTTCAGCCCTTGATGGATTCTGTCCCTGATCAGATTCTAGATGTGGGTAAAGAAATTGCCTTTACCTCAGGCGCTTTGGTCAAGCGCATTGGCTGCTCAATGCCATTAAAAATTGGAGAATCCTTTATTTTTCGAGGCTCAGGCTTAATGGCCGAACTTGAGATCAAGGATGGCAAGGTTGTAGATATTAGGCGTTTAAACAAACGCTAGGTCATGCAAAGCTTTTCTCAAGACTCTCCTGTACAATCTACTCACTCATCTGCACTCGAACAGCGTTTGAGTCGTTGGATCCAACAACTCAAATCAGAAGATCTCGATCTTTTAAATGAAACGGTGCAGCACCTGACCCAACATGCGGAGGCCGCGACCCCATTATTGATCAAAGCAATCATGGGGGCCGAAGATGAAATCCGCAAAAATGCAGTTTGGGTGTTGGGCTTTATCAGGCGGCCAGAAAGCGTGCATCCGCTTTTTAAGGTGATGTCAACTGACAGTAATACAGATGTTTGTCTGGGTGCTGCCTGGGCTTTGCGACAGTTTGGCGCCTCTGTACTGGCACCCATTGTTTTTAATAAATTACCCAAACCGCAAAATATGGACGAGATTCGCGCTTATATGCTGAGTAAAAGCTGGAAAGCGCGATGGTTTTGCACAGTTTTTTTAACTTATGCACAACACAACGATTGTTTGGATCTCTTGCTAGATTTGGCCCGTCAGGACGAAAGTGTACTGGTCCGCTGTTCTGCTATTTTAGCCTTAAGTAGCTATTCTGATCCCCGCGTCACCGAGGAACTTTGCGCGCTGCTGCAGGGGATGGATCCTTACGTTAAAATTGAGGCTTGTACGGTTCTTAGTCTCAAAAACGATCCTTCAGCAGTCCCTGCTCTGGGCAAACAATTGGATGCTTATAATGAAAACGTCAGAGTGGCTGCCATTGCTGCGATTGGAACCATTTCAACTGATCCTGGTGCGGTCTTATCTTTTTTAGCTAAAGCATTAAAAGACGAGTCCGATCTGGTGCGCATCAATGGAGCAATGGCTCTATACGATATTTCCTTGCGTTTTCAAAAACACCACCAAAATCTGGCTGATCTCAGTTTAAAAGCCTTGCGTGATAGCAATGTCTATGTTGTAAAAAATGCAGCCCGTTGTCTGGGACTGGTGGGTGATGAAGAGGCCATGCGGCAAATTATTAATCAGCTAAAACAAGAGGCTCAGCCTGCCATCACAGCTAATTTGGTGCAGGCATTGGGGATGTTTCAGGATCCACGCGCTTACAAGATTTTGGCTAAAATGATTCGCCATCAAAGCTGGGAAGTCCGCTTTGAAGCGGTGAACGCGCTGAGCCAGCTAAAAACCCAACGTTCTCAGATCTATGGTTTGTTTATACAGGCTTTAAAGGACCCTGCCTTACTGGTCAAGGAGCAAGCAATTCGAGCACTGGGTGCCCTGGGCAATAACAAAGCGATCGGGCCTTTAGAGAAGATGAAATTACAACACCCCTATGGTGTGGTGAATAAGTCAATTTCTGAAGCCCTTGATAAGCTACTGGGGATTTAAATCTTGATTAAGCGTTATTTGCATTTACTTTAAGTTTATGATAAATTAAGATCATATCTTTTCAGTTTTGGGGGCTTTTTATGCGTTATGTTCTTTTAAGTGCCGCCCTGGTACTCAGCGCCTGTCAGAATACGCCAGTTTTGGCTCCACAAGGAGCTAATCAGCCGCTCTTTAATCCTGCCGTCAATGCCCAGTCGCTTCAAAGCCGCGGTGTGGTTAAATCAGACTTTAGCTATAATTCAGACCAAACAGAACTCACTGTCACTATTGAGCAAGACAATGGCGAAACGACAGATTACCAATTGATCCGCCGTCCTGTGGGCGGTTCAGCGGTTACCGTCCAGACTGTTGTCAAACAAAATGGTCAGGTCACCAGTCGCCACCGCACCACTGCAAGCGAAGCTGAACTGGTCATTAAAGTCGCTGCCAATAATGGTTGGCAAAATGTGTACCGTGATCTCAAAACACGTTATCAATTGGCTGGCTTAAGCTAAAATGAAAAGCTTTTCCTGGACCCTGACAGCGCTCAGTCTTTTGACACTGGCCAGTGCTTGTGCGCCCACAACGACTGCCAGAGCACCGATTGTGCAAGCGTTGAATCAATCTGTCCAGGTTCAAGATCGTTATTTATGTGTGATCGAGCCCCGCAATGAAGATCAATCCACGATTAAAGTCATGGACCTCAGCAATCGCCTGGTGCGCTCGGTATTTTTGCCTGGTCGTGTGATTAGTCTTGATGGCAATCAGGCCGCCAACCGTTTGTATTTATCGGTGCGATCGGGCTCTGAAAACCCTCGCTATACTTTATATGAACTCGATGTGACCAATCTCAATTTGAGTCGCCCGGTCTCTTTTTCACAGGCAGGCTTAACCCCTGTTGATTTTAAAGTCAAAGAAGACCAGCTCTATGTTTCGGCAAATAGACAGGGCAATGGTGTTTTGGTTAATCACCCGCTGAGTACCGGTGGCTGGAAGTATCTTTCGACCAAATTGGAAGCGGGCCAACTGGAATGGTCGCAGCGTCAAGATGTGATTTATAGCCTTATTTTTGGCGATGATCTGATCACACGGACTGCGATCAATGTCAAAACCCAGCAAATCGTTAGTCGCCAGACCTTTTCTCATGGTATTCCCTTTGGTAATAACCTGGGTCTTGTGGCTCCCAAGGGTGAATTCTTCTATGCCTTTCACCAATTGCAAGGCCAAATTTACCTTTATGCTTTTGATATCGAGAGCAATGCTGTTGCCCGCCAGATCGCCGTCGAACAAGCCGTCGGCATTCTTTATAGTTCGGTTATTTCTCAGGATGGCCGATTTTTGTATGCGACGATCGATAATCGGATTGAGCGCTTTGAGCTCAGAGGGACTGCTTTGACTAAGCTTGAGCCTATCCCGCTGCCTTATAAAGAAGCACGTCATTTAACTTTGTCCCAGGATCAACGCACACTCTATGTCTCTCATGAACAAGAAGGCGTCTTGAGTCGCGTCCGGCTTTTTTCAGATCAAACTTATCAAGTGGATAAGCTCGGCTTTCCGGGTCAAAACAAAGAATTGATTGTCTTTTAGATCCCTTTGGCAAGAGCTAATCTCGAAAAATTAACCTCACCTTTACTCAACCGCATGCCGCATTTAACCTTTTGTCTGCAATCTTAAAGCTTAAGCCTCTATAATTAAAGAAGAGAGGATCAGGTATGTTATTAGAACAGGCGTTTTTATCTCATGATTTCTATGAAGCCATGGGCCTGGAAGCAGCAGCTACTCAATTAGACATTGAGCAAGCTTTTAAAGATCAGTCTGCAGATTTAGATTTACGCCATCCTGTTGAATCAGAGCGGATTGAATCTGCCGAAAAAATGCTGACGCTAACCCAGGCTTATGAAGTCTTATCTGATCCGATCATGCGCAGCCGTTACGATATCCAGGTCTTAGGTCGTAAAAACTACCCGACGCAAGATCGCGTTGAGATCCTCTTTAAAGAAGGCATTCGCGCCTGGCGCAATCATAATACGGATCTGGCTCTGCGCTTACTCAAAGAAGTCGCCAGTCTTTATCCTCATCGCCCCTTGTATCGGGTGCATTTAGCGATTGCCTATGCCGAAAAAGAGTGGCTTACCTTTACGGAGTCCGAGCTGGAAACTGCTTTGCGATTGGATCCGAGCTATAAATTTGCCAAAGAAACCGTTGCCAAAATCTTATTTCAATTGCCAGACAAAAAACGCTTCTGGTATCAAAATGCTTTAAATCGCCAGGTCGCTGGTATGGCTGCTGGTTTTGTACTGGTGGGTGTATTATTGGCATCAGGCTTGCCCCAGCAATTATTTTCTGGGTTTTTTAACCGCCTTTCAGGCAAGCCGCCAGTGAGTCAGCGTGAGTTGTATTCTCAATTGCCAGCAGACTTGCGGCAAGATCTGGAAGCGCAGGGGGCTAAAACCCCCAGTACAACGGTTCAAATTAAGCAGTTTGAAGCCGATTACCAGCCTGAAGGTAAGGTCTATGACTATACCCAGCAAGTAGCCGTTGAAAAGCGATTTTATGGAGATCAATCTATTGTTGTCTTAACTTATAAGGACGGCAGTACACTCAATTACACCCCAGCTGAATTGAAAGGCTGGAAACGTACTAAGTCAGGGCTGGCGGTAATGATTACGCGTAATAACGAACTGATTCCGAGTCCGGATAGTTTGCCCGTGATGCTCTCAAATAATAAACCCGCCGATTTTGCTGATCCCAATTTCCCTTCTGCTTATTTTCCGGAATACGCGCAAGCAGCAAGCAGTGCTGCCACCCCATTGACTGCGCCAGTCACCGAGAGCTCTGTCGCCCCGCCGCCAGCCTTTGAGACGCCAGCCAGTGCCAGTAGCGCAGCGAATCAGCCCTCACCAGATCCGAGCACTGCGCCAGCGAGCCCTAAGCCGTCGACAGCGTCGACAGGCTCAAATAATTATAATCCCTATAGTCAGCCATGAAGCGGCGTTTACAGCGCGGTATCTCGATCGTAGAAGTGCTCGTGGCGGCTATTTTGCTCGGTCTGGCAATTTATTTTATTACCCCATTGGTGAGCTATAGCCTCAAGCAGAGTCAGGTCAATAAGGAAAGATCTGCTGCGGTACAAGCGGGTCAGCGCATTGTCGAGTCTGTGCGTAATGCGGGTTTTGATGGAGCCAATGCGATCGTCAACAGCACGACTCCTACGACGATACAGCTCAATGACTTGCAGGGGCAATCTCTCTATATCAAGCAAACAGGTGAGATTTTAACAGCGCCAGCCACAGGGGCTAAACTTTTACAAGTGCAGCGCTTGTATACTTTTTCTGAAGGCGATACGCCCGCACCTTCGGATGATTTGATCCAGGTGACTGTCAAAATCACCTGGCCAGGATCTGCCAGTCGCCATGTAACAATGGGTACCACACTGGCTCGCTCAGGAGCACTTAACTAATGCACAAATCAGAGCATCTGCTAGCGTTTCAATTGACCTCACAAAAAACTCGCTTGCAGCGAGGCATTTCAATCATTGAATTGCTGATTGCTCTCGTGATCGGGCTAACGATTCTGTCTGCGGCCAGCGCTTTTCTGTTTCGCACGTCACGCACGATCCAAATGGGTGAGCAAGATACCAAAAATACCAGCCGGGCCCAGCAGGTACTGAGCCGGATGACGCGTGAGATCAAGAGTATCTCTGTCGCTGCGCCTCCACTGTATAATGTCAGCCTGCCCTGGGCCAATTTACCGGCCTTGCCTTATAGCGCCCTGGAGTTGACGCCTTATGCCAATACGGCAGGCAGTATCGATTTACCCACCGTGCCAGCAGCTCGCAAATTTTCCACTCAGGCCACGCCAGGGGATATTTACCATAAGTGGTATCCCAATCCGACAGCCAATGAAAGCAATTCACTGGTTTTTTATCGGGCGCCAGCCCCTGGCCCGGGTGGCACTTCAATCATCGAGCGTGTGACGTATCGCCTGCTGGCCAATGGCGACTTATTGCGTGAAGTGCAGCGTCCGATGATCGCCACCAGCGTTAATTTTCAAAACACGCCTGTGCCGCAACGTTCGGTACTTGCCAAAGAGGTGCTCAGCATTCAGTTTAGATATCCCAGTTTTGAACAGGCCATGAACGCAAGTTTAGATACGCAATTGACCACAATACAAACTAATGACGGCAATGCCGCTTTGAACCGCTTTATCAATGACAATTTTCGTAAAGGGATTGCGATTCGGATTGTGATGAGCGGAGCAGTACGCGGCGGTACCCCACGTCCGGGGGTTGAATTGAGTACGGAAGTGAGATTACGCAGCGAATGAATAAGCAAAAAATTAGCCAACGCTTACAGCAAGGGATTTCGATCCCGGCTGTCTTAAGTATCATGGCTGTGGTGACGATTTTGGCCCTGACCTTTATGTATATGGTACGCTTTCAGGTGCAACGGACGGGTTTTGAGCAAAACACGATTACCGCAGGCTATGTGGCTGAAATCGGTTTTCAACAAGTTCGGGCGAAATTGGCTTCTGTGGGTGGCGAATGGTCTGAGTTGGCCTTAAAAGATGCCAGCAATACTTTGCGGCCGATTGTCAAAAATTGTCAGACTACAGACCCTAATTATTTACGCTGTCAGCGCATTCCCGAAGACAGTTCGATCGCAAAATTTATTCCGGTCTACGAAAATCCTCTCGATCCAACCTCACGTCAGGTCGGAGCCTATGAAATCGCCCTCGAAACTGGCCAGAAACGCCCGATTTTTGCCAACAAAACGGTAACAGGATCCAGTTTGGGTTTTGTGCCAGGCTCTGTCAACGGCACTGAGCAACTCGGCTACGATAAATACGGCAACCAACTCTGCGACCAAAATGGCTCGGGCACCTGCCCCGGTAATTTCATGGGTGTCCGTATTACTGCCCACCTAACCAATGCTCAGGGTGAACTACTGCCCAATCGGGCTTCTCAGAGCGTCTATGGTGTACTGCAATTAGACACTCGTAATCTCAACGATGATGGCCCAGCGGGTTATATGCTGGAGTCCAACGATGCGATTTCAATCGGAGCCAATAATGAGTGGGATAATGCTGCTTTCACCTTTAAAAACTACGGTGGTTTTTATGGGCCGATTCATACCAATCAAAACTTCACCTTCCAATGGGAAAGTGAAGATAGTAAATATGGCGACTATCGCGTTAATCGTGGCTCATCTGCTAATACCACTGATTTTCAAGTTGCCCAGCGCCCATTCTGGGGCGTTTTAATGAATGATATTGGCGTGCAATACAATGTGACTTCGCCACGACTTTACATTCCGGGTCCCGATTTTGCCTATACTCCTTATGCCAAATATTTCTTGATCGATTGGGCACCACCTGGACCGGAACCTGCGACGACTTCGACGTATACCGTGACCTTCCGTAAATCAGATGGAACACTTGTGACGCAAAACCTGACACGCGGCACGGGGGGAATGCCACCCAGCATGGATGTCATTGCTTCTCCCTTTAACACGCCCTTCGAAGTCGGTTCTATTATTGAAATTAAACAAGGGGCCACGATTTATCCAACTACTGCCGTCACCGTTAGAAGCGATAATTTAATTGATTGGGGACTTGAAAACCCAGCGAATGGGGGTTCAGAGCCAGGAGCGACCAACGAGTATAGAGTGCGTTATATTTCGCACGCTCCGGTACAAATCCACGACAAAATGACATTTTCAGGTACTGCGCCTGTTTATAAATACCGTCATACGCATGCCTGGGGGGCTGGCTGGCCGCTGTACCAGGGAAGTCATGGCCATGGTAATGTTATGGGGGCAAATTTAACTGGAATAAGCATTGGGGAATATGATAATACGAGCTGGACCCATACGCATCCTATTAGTGCTAGTGTCGATATCTCGGCGAATCCGATCCCGGCCACACCTGCTGTGCCCAATACCTATTTAACCTTTAATAGCCCCGGTTTTAGGCCGGTCAGTACAGGGCTGCATGAATTGCCTTTTTTACGGCCTGAGACCGGGCCTGCCAATTATAAGAATCAATTGGAGCAATTGAATAAGTATTTGCAATTGACTCTCGGTGCGACTTTGCCACGCAACCCGGATACCAGTTTGGATGGTAGCGCTCTGGCTTCCGCGCCATTTAATGCTACGGATTATAGCAAGGGCTATATTCTGGGTAAGTTCCCGGCGACGCACACCAACACCAATACGACGCCTGTGGATGAAGTGGATTTCAGAGCCAATTATTTTGGGGCTCATGAAATGACTTATACAGCCGGAACTGAGAATGGCAATTTGATTGTGGCGGATACGGATCCCTATACGAAAACCGTCGGTATTTGGGTGAATGATAACGCCAGCTCTCCGGACTATATGAAAGTCTCTAAAACCAGTCTGGATGCAAATTACCGGCGCTATTTGTTCCGACAAATTCCGCCGGGTAAAGTCATTCTGGTGCGTGACGCGATGGTCATGCTGGGTAATTTTATACCCCAGGGCAACACTTGCACGGGCTATGCTGCCGAATGTCTGAACTTTTTACCTGGCTTTGTCACTGATCCGGTCGGTAGCGCCACGATTGTCAATGGCCAATTGAGCATTGTTTCTTATACGACCTCACCTCCGGCGGCCAATCAAGATCATAAGTATAGTAAGGGTGATATTTTGATTGTGGGTAACGTGCTCTACCACAATGACTTTTTCTCTTTGCCTACTGATAAAAGCCAGATGCGTCAATTGAGCGCTCGACCGACCTCACCTTATACACGTTCTAATGTGGTCAATGGCCCGATCACCAATATTGTTGACCCGCTGGTGGAGTGGGTGACCAAAACAGATGGCGTGCGCAACCGCAATTCCAGTGGGGTGCCGATCGGTTCTATCGATGGCCTGGGCTTGTTTGCTACCCATGATATTAAGATCTCGGTGATTCCAATGGGTAATGGCTATGGAGCAGACGGCCCGATTTTGTGTAGTGGCAGCGGTACGGCCGATACTTTTGCCGAAGACCTGACTATCCATGGCCAGATGGTTGCGGGTAATCAGGTGCGTGTGCATGCTTATCTCAACGGGGTACCGATTAAGAATCTACTTGAAATTGATTTTGCGACTCTCTGTAACGACGAGCCCCCGTTTGAGTCCCGTAAAGACAAACTCAATATTTACGGAACTGTTTACTCAAGGAAGTCACCCGATTTTTCGAGCTATTTCAAAATCAGGCGTGAGTATTTCTTTGACCGTTCCTTAGAGAAAAACCCATTGGTAGGAGCACCCTATTACCCGTCTACAGCGGGTGATTATCGCAATCAGACGATGTACTCTCAATTCCCAGAACTGGTTCAGGGTTCCTGGGTACAGGGAGCGAACTAGACCCGATCGTCATTCATTTTGACAGCAAAAAGCCCGCTTCAGATTACTGAAGCGGGCTTTTTAGATTTTGTTGGATTAATATTTATGCAAACGACCCGGTGCCGGGCGCTGACGATTATAGCTCCAGACGGTTTCTAAATCAGGTGAGTCCATGATGTCCTCGACAGTAAAGAGATCCCAGCCGTATTTGGCGCGGTGAGCGAAGATCCGGGGGGCCTGGCTGATTTGTTGCAAAGCATGATAGAGGAT
This sequence comes from Candidatus Sericytochromatia bacterium, assembly GCA_037968875.1. Taxonomy (GTDB): domain Bacteria; phylum Cyanobacteriota; class Sericytochromatia; order UBA7694; family UBA7694; genus JBBKWI01. Next base: position 32,455 of record JBBKWI010000219.1, read on the forward strand.
CTCAGTGCAATAGAGGCGATCTTTGGTACTGAGTAGAAATAAGGAATCATAGCCTTTGCCAAGCTGATCATGGGCATAAGCGGAGACCTTTTGCACATCAGCGGCGGTAATGCCAGGTTTGCGTAAGACCAAGAATTGATCGCGTTGCACGCGCTGGACATAGCCGCTCAGGGTTTCTTTGATCACGCCCAGAAACTCACCTTTTTGGTTGAGCTGAGCCAGAGCGTGAATAATTTGGTCATTGCCCAAATAGATCAGGCCATGTACAAAAGAACCATTATTGCCGCAGAGCACAATGTCTCCTGGTTGCAGTTGAGATTTGAGTTCCTGGAAGGAGCTGGCTGTAATGGCGGGGACTTGATCCGGCGTGCCGGGCTTATTAAATTCGCGTTTGATTATTTTGTCTGATAATAAATAGACCGCTTTGCGCATCAAAGAGAGGCGGTTTAAGCTTTCATAAATGGCGCCGCCACGAGGAAGAGAGATTTGTTCAGGTGCACGGCCATTGCTGACATCGTCAGCATAATTTTCTTGAAAGATATTTTTAGCAATGCGGGCTGAGAGACTTTCCTCAGTATCGCCACGTTGGGCATTAAAATTAGTCTGTGCATTGACACTGGAGCTGAAATTGGGGGCTTGACGCAACGCAGGGGCTTGATTACAGGCGCTCAGGGCGAAAAGGCATAAAGTACTGGCGATGATTCGTTTCATATTATAATCTCTCTACTTTGTTAGTTTTATTGTCGTCATATTGTATTGAAATAATTCGCTAAATTTTGGTTAATATTTGCTTAAAATAACTTTGGCTTTGAAGCAAGTTTACTAGTCTTTTGCCTATAATTCGGTTAAGGATTGATATAGGTTTGGATAAAATGACAGCATTTAAAGCCATCTTAGTAAGCGCATTTCTGACTCTCACGGCCTGTGGGCAGTCGGGTATGAATCCTGCTATGTCGCCTTATCTACAGCAATCTGACACTTATCAGGCTCCTTATAATACAGGTGCTTATGACAGCAATAATGGTTTTGCTAGCACTGGCAATAGCTTTAGCAACAACGATACTGCTTATTCAAATGCTGATTCCAGCTATGGACAATCCAGCTATGATAGCTATAGTCAAAACGCACCTGGATCCCAGTCTAATGCTTCAAGCGCACCTGCTCAGTTTGCCTTTGACAAAGACAATACCTTTGGATCGCCTTTTGCAAATCAAAACACAGGCGCGGTTAGCACCACAATACCTCGCCCCAACGCCACGCCTTTGCCCGATCGAGCAGCCGCACCGATCCCCCCTGCTCAGTTTGACGCGGTAAGTGATGATGTCAAGGTCTTAAGCTATAATGTCTGGGGGTTGCCAGCGCTCTCGAAAGATCGCAAGCAACGCTTCGAACGTCTGGGTGCGACTTTGAATGCCTATGACATTGTGACCCTGCAAGAGACCTTTTCAGATGATATCGAAATTCTGAAAGAAACCAGCGGCTTTGCGCATCATGCCCGGATGGATAATGGTGGACTTTTGCGTTTGGGCAGTGGTCTCTATACCCTCTCGCGTTTCCCGATTATCAAAACAGACTTTATGGCCTTTAATAAATGTACCGTGGCTGATTGTCTGGCGCGCAAAGGGGTCATGATGGCACGTATAGATCACCCAACAATCGGGCCTATCGATGTCTATACGACTCATTTTCAGGCTGAAAACAAGCCGGTTTCACAACGCATTCGTTTAGAAGAAGACAATCGGGTCTTGCAGGAAATCTTACATAAAAACAGAAGCGCTTATCCTGTGATCATCACCGGAGATTTTAATGCGCCGTCAGACTCTCCTGAATATGCTGACCTTTTTGCTCGCTTACCCCTCTATGATATTTTTCATGAAGTGCATCCGGATTTGCCGGGTTATACTTCGGCTCCAGAAAACCCTTATAAAGACGAAGATAAAACGCCCAAACGGATCGACTATATCTTTACGCTGCAAAAACCAGGGATTCTGATCACGCCTTTGACAGCAGCCGTTGCGTATCAGGAGCCCGTTGATGGTTTTGTACTCTCTGATCATTATGGTGTTTCTGCGACCTTGCGTATTCAGCAGACAGGCGCAAGTTCAGCTAAATAAGCTCATATGGGCTTTGATCTGACGTCAAATTAGTCTTAATTTCACTCAACCCACTCCTTTCTCCAGCAATCTTTATACTATCTTGATGCTCGGTCGCTTGTGTTAAAGGCTATACCTCAGATAGCCTTGTAAACAGAATCCTTAAGGAGCTTTTACTATGAAAAACGCACTCACTCTCTCACTCTTATGCGCAGCCCTATTGATGGCCTGTAGCCCGGAAAAAGAAACCGATACCACTGTCGCTACTAATATAGAAACCACAACTACTACCACTGATAATCAGGATATGGGGCATGGCACCACTGTTGACGGCGGCAGCGTGACCCTGAAGTCTGAACACGGCATGGCTGACCAAAATGGCAGCGTCAAAACCACGACTCAACACAGTCTGGATCAGAAGCGTAATTCGACTGCCACTGATTCCAAAATGACAGATGATCAAACGCAAACGATCACGGTGGTGACTAGCTCAAACCCTGAGTTTAGCACCCTGAATCAATTGATTATGGATGCTGGTCTAACAGAGACTCTGGATAATGGCGAATATACTGTCTTTGCACCCACCAACGAAGCCTTTGCACAAGTGCCAGCAGCGACTTTAAATGCCCTCAAAAAAGACAAAGCAAAATTGCGTCAGGTCTTGATGTATCACGTCGTGGCTAAGAAAGTACCTGCCAGTCAGGTCATGAAAATGACCGAAGCCCTGAGCCTTGAAGCGGGCCAAAAATTAATGATTGCGACCCAGGGCAATCAGCTGATGATTGGTAATGCCAAAGTTTTAAAAACGGATGTCATGGCAAGCAACGGCGTGGTGCATGTGATTGACCACGTTTTAATTCCCAAAAATCTGAAAATGTAAGTTTCAAATACAGACAGACAAGCCGCCAGAATATTAATTCCTGGCGGCTTGTCTTCATTTTAGAGCTAAAGTGACTTAGTCGTTTTTGTTGATCATGCCACCCAACATACCTAAGACTGAACCCTCGCCTTGAGAGTTGCCGCCGGCTCGGGGAGCGTTGGCTAAAATGCGATCTGCCAGGCGGGAAAATGGCAGGCTTTGTAAGTAAACAGTGCCTGTCCCTTTGAGTGTCGCCAAAAACAGGCCTTCACCCCCAAAAAACATTGACTTCAGATTGCCTGCCCGCTCGATATCGTAATCTAAGTCAGGGGTCATGGCGACAATACAGCCAGTGTCTACACGCAGGGTTTCATTTTTGAGTTCTTTTTTGACAATGGTGCCACCGGCATGGACAAAAGCCATACCATCTCCACGCAAACGCTGTAGTATAAATCCTTCGCCGCCAAAAAATCCGGCCCCTAGTTTCTTGCTAAAAGCGATACTGATCTCTGTGCCCTGGGCCGCACATAAGAAAGCGTCTTTTTGGCAAATCATTTCTTGACCCATTTCTGCCATATTGAGAGGAATGATTTTGCCCGGATAAGGGGCGGCAAAGGCGACACGTCGTTTGAGGCTGCTGTGATTGGTGAAATGGGTCATAAACAAGGATTCGCCGGTCATCATACGCTTGCCAGCTCCAAATAGCTTGCCCATGAAGCCTTGCTCTGGTGCTGAACCGTCACCCATCATTGATTCAAACTGAATCCCGCTTTCGACCCAG
>JBBKWI010000220.1:0-6785 GCA_037968875.1 Candidatus Sericytochromatia bacterium
AAAAATTGATGGTGTCGACAATCTTTGCTGCGAAGTCGCGAGTTTTGCAGTGTCAGTCACTGCTGTTGAAGGATCAGTAGAAGTCAAACGCTGCTCAATACTCTTAATTGTTTGATTAAATTCTGCGTCAGACAGCTGAGGAGATGGGTCTGCGAGTAATGAGATAATATGCGAAAGTGCTTTCACCATGGCGCCTTCTTCAGGGGTATCGAGTAACGTGTTTAAATGGTGGTATTTAACAATGCCCACTTCTAATTTCAACATTGCAACGGCAGAATCCAAATCCCCGGCGTTGATCTTTGATTGCATAAGTTCTAAGCGACGTAAATAGCCTGAGATATTAGGACCATTGTGGTCAGTCAATTTGAGACTTTGTCTGAGTGAGTTTATTAAAGCGGCAGCTTGAGAAGCGTTAGCTGTATTAAATACTTTAGATTTTTCTGTATTTGTTAAATCGATTTGAGCTGCAAGTGATAGAGAAGATTTTTCTGTATTTTGCTCCAATGTTGCGGGTGTTTGACAAGCTAGCAAGCCACAACTTAGGCCTAAAAACAAATTTATTTTTTTTCTAATGATCATCAAAAAACTCCATCTAAAAACTAATTTTTATTGAGTTCACCACTGGATTACATTATAATGTAATGTTATTTTAAAAACGGACAGCATGAACCCAAGTGTAAATGATTTAAAGACAAAAAGTCAAATATAATCGAAAATATGTTATTTTCAGGCATATATTTAGTATAATTCACATATTTACGACAAACTATAAATATATAAATCGATAACAATTAACAAGCACAAAAACGAGTGAGATTAAAAATTGAAAGCAAATGACTCTACTTACAGAATTTAGGCTTTCAATGGGTTCAAGTTTCGGCTATCTATCAGATAAATCTCTTTTGCCGAGCTGAGCTCCAATTATCAGAACCACAGCCTCAACATGATTTTCCAGCCCAATGATTTTCCAGCCCATGATCACTCAGTTCACCTCCTGTAAACTCATGCTCGGCCTCCTAGCTGAGTAAGTGCTCCAGAACTTCAATGTTCAATGGTTTGCTCAGAAAACCGATCAGTGAGGCATACCCTGTGACTTTGTCCCGATCATCTTCCCTAATTGATGAGGTCAATAGAATAATTTTGATCTGAGCTAGAGGCCCTTTTTCGTTCAAAGCAGCCAAAAACTCCCAACCATCCATTACAGGCATATTGATGTCGAGCAAAATCAAATCCGGTAATTGCTCAGGAAGTAATCCAGATAGCCAATCCAGGGCTTCGGTGGCAAGTAGAAAGCTATGAATTACCTCGGCCTTGCCAGCGTGTATCAAAAGCCTTTCACAAATCATATTATTGATAGCATCATCGTCAATAATGGTTACCTTTTTTAGCACTTCAGACCTTCTTTGACCCTGACAGATTCTTTAAAATAGACGTAAAAGCGTGTCCCCTGGCCTAACTCACTGCTGATTTCAACCCCACCCCCCAGGGCTTCGGCCTGGGTCTTGATCAGATACAAGCCCATTCCTTTGCCCTCAATATGGGGATGGAAACGCATATAAAGTCGAAAAATCTTATCCTCTACCTTCGTCAAATCCAGACCCAGACCATTGTCTTGGCAAGCAATCCAGACCCATTGATCTCTGCGACCGCTTGTAATTCGAATCTCAGGTGTTCGCTGTGGGTCGCGGTATTTGATTGCGTTGGAAATTAGATTGTAAAGCATACTTTGAAGGTAAGATTTGATAGAAAAACAACTGCTAATAGTCAAATCACTATGCACCCAATTTTGGATCTGCGGGGCAAAGGGGGTGAGACTCTCCAGAGTCCTGGCCAATTCAGCAACAAGGTCAACATCCTGAGAGATTTCATCGCGCTGACGCCGAAAATTGAGAATGTGGTTGAGGTCCAAAATAGTCTGATCGAGATTGGCGACTGTCTGAGCGAAATGGCTAAAGATCTCCAGGCCAGCTGGTTGAATCAGATTTTCGAGCGCGATCAGATTGAGTAAACCCTTCAGATTGGCGACGGGGGCCCGCAGATTATGCGAGATGATATATGTAAACTGATTCAGGTCTTCGTTCTTACTGGTCAACTCTTGAATCAACAGATTCTTCTCTTCGACTCCCCGCTTGCTGGCTGTGATATTCTGAATCACGACCAGTAATCGGTTGACAGGTGCCCTGCGCTGACGACTCAGGTCGCCAGTTTTCTCGCGCAACGGCACAACACTAAAGTCATAGCAAGCGTCATCGAGAATTAGCTCAAATCCCTGCTGTTTTCCGATCAAGCCCTGATTCAGGTGCTCCTGTAAGAGATCAGCGGCAGCTAAAGGGAAGCCAGCGAGATAATTCTGACCCAGTGGTTGTCGCAGCAGTGGGTTTATATCCTGACCCTCTAGATAGATGCAATTCAGTTGCTGATCGAGCACCATCACGATGCCACCCGGAAAGTTCTCGGCAATCGAACGATACAGTTGCTCGTGCTGCTGTAGGCTGCGCTCTGATGCTTTGCGCTGGGTAATATCGCGAAAATTGCAAATCACGCCATTTAAAGTAGGCTCGTGGAACATATTGGAGGTCGTACCTTCAAACCAAATCCAGCTTTGGTTGGCATGGCGAAGACGAAACTCATGCAGGACACTTTTGCCTGGATGTTTGGCCAAAAAACTCAACATAGATTTTATCAGCTCTTGATCCAGCGGATGAGCCAGATCAATCAAGACTTCTGACTTGAGCGCTTCAGCGCTGTAGCCCAACATACGTTCGACTGAAGCACTGAGATAGCTTGGTTTGCCAACGGCATCCAATACGATTACACCGTCAGTACTTTTCTCAACCAGGGCACGAAAAGTTTGCTCACTTGTACGCAGGGCGGTTTCAATCCGGATATTTTCGGTCACATCCCGCGAGACACCGATCACACCCATTGGAAGATGCTCATCACTATATATCACAATCAAACGCAAAGACGACCAGAGCTGACTGCCATCTTTGCGATGTCGTTCGACTATCTGATGGGAATAATATGGGTTTTCTCCAGATTGGCACTGGTCAATAAATGCAGTTAAATCAAAATCAGGCGCCAGATTCTTGATTGACTGACCGATCATCTCATCCTGACTATAGCCATAAATTCTTTCTGCTCCGCTGTTCCAATAAGTGATCTGAGCAGCAAGATTACTCACCACGATCGCATCATTAACATGGGCCAGAATTTTGGATTGAAACAAGAGCAGGTCTTCTCGTTGCTTGCGCTCGGTGATATTGGTTTGCGTCACAATATAGCAAGCTGGCTGGTCCGTTTTGGCAGCCACAGACGTAATCACTAGTTCACACCAGAAAGGCTGGGCCTCACGGGAGTAAAAGAGTATTTCTTCGCGGACTTCAGATTGTTGTGTCATGGCCTGAACGATACGCGCAAGGGTAACAGGGTCAGACTCTATTCCCTGTAAAAACAAAGGAGATTGCCCGAGCAACTCTGCCAGCGAGTAGCCAGTCTCTTCTAAATAAGCGGGATTGGCAAACTCAATCTGAAAGGCAGCATCTGTAATCAACACCATATTTGGGATTTGCTGGGCCACCAGCGAGAGCTTGTGCTGGCTCATTTCGGCCTGACGGCGCTGAGAGATATCCTCAATAGCTCCATACAGCCGGATCGTTTTTCCGTCTTCTTGAATAGCCCGGCCGCTTGAGCGTACCCAGGCAATGTCCCCATTCTGACGCCGGAGTTCGAGTTCAAGAGCATAAGGTGTCCCCGTTTTGACAGCAGAATTCAATGCCGCTTCCAGCCGTGCTTTGGACTCTGGCAAATAAGACTGCAGAGCCTTCTCGGCATCAAACGGCTGATCGGTAGATTGACCAAAAATAGCATTAATTTCAGAGGTCCAAAACATCTCAGCGCCAGGCAAGTTAATCTCCAAGCCGGCAATACCTGCCATCTTCAGGGTTTCACTGAGTAAGGTCTTATCTCTTTTGTGAGCCGTAATATCCTGATAACTGGCAACTTTGCAATGTGAGCCATCGGGTAGGATCAGCAACTGACCGCTTGCATAGAGATCGATCAAGCGACCCTCTTTGCTTACAACGCGCCATTCATGTGGTGGCAGATAACCACTCTGGCTAAACTCCAGGTTGCTTTGTTTGACGCGCTCCTGCTGGGCCAGTGGGGCCAACTCCCAGTTGTGTAAAGTCAGCATCTCTGCATTCTGATAGCCAAATATCTTGCAAAAGCTATCATTGACCTTGAGAAATGCCCCTTCATCATCTTGTAGACACAGACCCACTTCGGTCGCATTAAAAATCGAGTCGATCAATTGACTGCTGCGTTCAAGGGCCAGCTGGGCTTCGACTTGAAGGGTAATATCGAGGCAAGAAATCACGAGGCTCAGGAACTGCTGAGCTGGGCCGAGTACAGGAATCAGTTCATAGCGCAGCCAGACAGAAGTCTCGCCTAGTTTGACTTTTAGATCATGTCGCTGACTTTCGCCTAACTGGGCGGCCTGTTTAAATAGCGGTAGCAGAATCGGCAAAACCGCATTTGAGAAGCTGTCGATAATTAGCAGACCTTCTAAAAGGGGCTGCTGATAAAGGGATTCGTGCAATTTAACCGCTTGTTGATTACATTTGAGAATGCGGTATTCTTTGTCTACCAGGATAAACGCTTGAACTGTATTTTCTAGCAGGGTACTCAGATGTGAGCTCGAACTCAGCAGTTCGGCTTCATTTGTTTCAAGCACAGCATGGATTGTGTGAAGCTCAGCATAAGCAATCTGTATCTCTTCATTGCTGGATTGCAAGTCTTCGTTGCTGCTGGCCAGATTTTCATTTGAGAGATTGAGTTCCTCGTTGGTGGCATGAAGTTCTTCATTCATTGCCTGAAGCTCTTCATTGGCGGATTGAAGCTCCTCATTGGCCGATTGAAGCTCTTCATTGAAAACCTGTTGTTGTTCATGGGCCAGATCAAGTTGTTCAAGCAGAATATTCATTCTCGCTTCGCGGGCAAACAGTTCTTGCTCCAGTAGGGTCGTTTGCTCTGACTCCATCCCCTCAGCAGGTGAACTTAAGAGCAAGGGAAGTTCGACTTTTTCAAATACAACCAGCATCTGGGCTGTATTATTCTGCGAGCCCGGATGCACATGAATCCGCAGTAATTCTTTGGGGCTCTCGCTTAAGCGTCGAAAATGACCCGAGCTGGCTTTGTTTTCATGCCTGGCCTGAACCAACAAGCTTCTGAGTTCAAGATTATGCTCGGGTCGGCAGATCTCGAGCAAATGATTTGTGAGCAGCGCTTGAGACAAGCTCAGAAAGGGCGAAACATCTCCGTAAACCTGCACCATCTCAAATTCTTCATTAACCAGGACACACGGGTAGTCAAAGACAGCAGCCAACATTTCAGAGTGTGACTCCCACCAGGCGTGTTTCTCAGGTGCCTGTTTGGGCGCGACGCTTTTAAAAACATAATTCATCGGAGAAGGCTGAAATTTTTGTTGGGAAACGTGAGCCTGAGGGATCGGCCGATAGATTTTGAGTTCGGAATTGAGCGCTTCAAATATCCGCTTTACCGAATCCACGCTTTCGGACTTCCCCAGCAACAGAATTCCCTGGGGGTTCAATGATCTATGAAAAACCGAAAATATACGCTGCTGAATCTCAGAGTCAAAGTAAATCAACAAATTGCGGCAAGAAATCAGATCCAGATTGAGAAAGGGGGGCTGGGAAGTCAAATCATGCGCAGAAAAGAGGACCCTGTTGCGCAGGTGCTTTTTTAGGTTAAAACCGCCCTGCTTGTGATTGAAACAAGCTTCAATTAGATCCGCTGACAGATGTTTGAGCGCCTCGGATGAATAATTCGCCCTGCGGGCATGAGTCAAAGCCCCTTGATCGAGATCCGTTGCAAAAATTTGAACCAGAGGGTTCAATTGCTGAGCTTGAAGCAGTCGATCAATAATAATGGCCAGGGTATAGGCTTCTTCGCCCGTCGAACATCCCGGAACCCAGATGCGAACCGGCTCTCCAGGCTCCTTTTTCTCAAGCATCTGCGCCAGAGATGCTTCTAAGCCAGCAAAGACTTCTGGATCGCGAAAAAATCCAGTCACCCCGATCAGTATCGATTGAAACAAGGTATCGATTTCCTGAGGATGGCTCTGAACCCAGTCAAGATAAGCGGGTAGATTTGCCAGCTTGAGCTGTATCTGGCGATATTCCATCCGTCGCAAAAGCATCGAGGGCTTGTAATGGCTAAAATCGGTACCACTGTGTTGGGCCAAGATCTTGATTAATTCAGACAGAGGTTCTAAGTCCAAATCGCTGGCTTCGCGATGGGCTGTCTGACTAGATTCAGTAATCAATTGCTGAATCTTTGGCCCCATCAGAGCGGGTTCCAACACGAAGTCGATTTGACCGGTCTTAATCGCTGCCAATGGCATGTTGTTGAACTGTGCTGTTTCGGGGGTTTGGGCAAAGGTCCAGCCGCTGGCAAATTTGATCGGAGCAAGTCCCTGGGAGCCATCACTGCCAGTTCCGGACAAGATAATCGCAATCAGATGCAGATTCGGCTCAGCCGCCAGAGATCGAAAGAGCTTTTCAATCGAGGGTTTTGGGCCTTTGGCTGCTGTAGAAGGATTCAGTATAAAGCTCCGGCCGATAAAGCTGGCTTCTTTATGGGGGGGAACCAAATAGACCTTGCCAGCTTCAAGGGGCATTTCAGCTTGAATATCTAACACAGGCCAATCGATGACTTGCCCGAGCAAGTCGGACAAGTGACTGCGATGCTTGGGGCTTAAATGC
>JBBKWI010000221.1:0-4599 GCA_037968875.1 Candidatus Sericytochromatia bacterium
GCTAAAAAAGGTAAAAAGAAGTAAATTCTTCACCTAAAAGCCCCACTTCAAAGTGGGGCTTTTAGGTGAAGAATTTACTTCTTTTTACCTTTTTTAGCAGGGGGTGCTGCTACAGCATCTTTTAAACCTTTGCCAGCGGCAAATACGGGAGCTTTTTTAGCAGGGATTTTCAGAGGCTTGCCGGTGCGAGGGTTGCGGCCTTCGCGAGCTGCGCGTTCTTTAACCTGGAAAGTACCAAAACCAACCAAAGTGACTTTGTCACCTTTTTTTAGGGTTTCAGTAATTACATCGATAGTGGCATCCAAAAATGCTTTGGCGTCTTTTTGAGACTGACCAGCACGATCTGCAATTTCTTTAACTAATACTTCTTTATTCATTTGCGTTCTCCTTGGTAAGAATGTTTCACCCTCATAGTGTAGGCTATCTTTGGCGCTTTGCCTAGTCTCCGGGCATTAAAAAAGATTTTTTTTTTGAAAAAATGTTCCGCAAAGATCGCCTCAAGCGCAGTTATAGCCATATATCCATCTGTTGCATACGGCTGATAATAAGTGGTAGTGCGGGTTTTGTGGTTTTGCGCTATTTTTTATGGGTTCAGCAAAAAAAGCAGGCAAATTAAATGAAATTTGCCTGCTTTTTTCTAATTGCAGGGAATGAAACTGAAAAAAATTTGCTTTTCTTAAAGCAAAAAAGAGAAAAGTCGGAGCGACTGGATTTGAACCAGCGACCCCCACTACCCCAAAGTGGTGCGCTACCAAGCTGCGCTACGCCCCGACATTGAACAAAGAAAACGAAATGTTACTTCCGTTTGGGGTAGATACAAGTATACGACGACTCATTTGATCTGTACACCCGATAGCCGAGTAATCGTTGAAAATGAACTCGCTCTGACTTGTCTGGAGTCTGCGCTAGAATAACAGGGTGCCTGTAACTATTGGTTTTAATTTCATCAGCAGGAGGCGATGGCGATGGCCGGGATAGACTTGGAAATTTATAGACACCGCTTTCAGTCGATTGCAGAAGAAATGGGCGTAACTCTGTGTCGCAGTGCCTATTCTTCTAATATCAAAGAACGACGAGACTTTTCTTGCGCGCTCTTTGATGCCCAGGGGCAAGCGATTGCTCAGGCGGCCCATTTGCCCGTGCATCTGGGTTCGATGCCGACGGCTGTTCAGGCCGCTCTGGCTGCTGTTAATTTTGAGCCTGGTGACAGTGTGATTGTCAACGATCCCTTTGCCGGGGGAACCCATTTGCCCGATATCACCATGATTGATCCCGTCTTTATTGAGCAAAAATTCGTGTTTCTGGTGGCTAACCGCGCCCACCATGCCGATATTGGTGGCATGTCAGCGGGCTCGATGCCACTTTCGACGGATATTTTTCAGGAAGGCTTACGCATTCCTCCCGTCAAATGGCAGCGCCAGGGCCAAATACAAGAAGATTTGCTCAGCTTAATTTTGAGCAATGTGCGCACCCCTCTTGAGCGTCGTGGCGATCTGCTGGCCCAGTGGGCCGCCAATCAAACGGGTGTTCAACGCATGAAAAGCCTGTGTCGGGATGGCCTTGAGAATGTGTTGGCTTATGCTGCTGGCTTGCAAGACTACGCAGCTCGCCGTATGCGACACTTGATTGTGGAGATTCCCAATGGCAGCTATTGCTTTCAGGATTATTTAGAAGACGATGGTCAGGGACAGTCAGATTTATTGATTCAAGTTCAGATTCAAATTAATGACGACAAGGCAATTGTGGATTTTTCTGGCTCAGCGCCTCAGAGCCGAGGCTGTGTGAATACGATTGAAGCAGTGACGCTTTCGGCAGTTCTTTATGTCTTTCGCTGCCTCTTGCCAGCAGATATTCCGACCAATAGCGGATTATTACGGCCCATTCAAGTGATTGCTCCGGTCGGTTCGATCGTGAATGCCAGTTTCCCGGCGGCCGTGGTCGGCGGCAATGTCGAGACCAGCCAGCGAATTGTGGATGTTTTGCTGGGAGCCCTGGCCCAGGCGCTGCCAGATCGGATCCCGGCAGCCAGTGGCGGCACGATGAATAATCTGTTGCTCGGTGGTATTAATCCGCAGGGCGTACCATTTTCTTATTATGAAACCCTGGGGTCTGGTATGGGGGGCGGCCCTGAACTGGAAGGTCTCAGTGGGCTGCAAACCCATATGACCAATACGCTGAACACGCCGATTGAAGCCCTGGAACTGAGTTTTCCTTTTCGGGTGCATCAGTATCGCCTGCGCACAGACTCAGCAGGCAAAGGCTCACAGCAAGGCGGCCAGGGGCTAATACGTGAAATTGAGGTTTTATGCCAGACCGAGCTCACGCTGTTAACGGAGCGCCGCCGGCATCGACCTTATGGCTTAGCCGGTGGGGAGCCTGGTCAGGTCGGTATCAATCAAAGTCTAAGCTCAGAGCAGACGCAGACCTTGTCTGCCAAGTATCAACAAAGCTTGGCTGCTGGAGAGCGTGTGCGTCTGCAAACCCCCGGGGGTGGAGGCTGGGGCCGGCCCAAAAAACTGCTATAATCTAGCAGATATAAACGAGGAGTAGCAGCTTATGTACACCATTGAAAAGATACGCGCCCGCCAGGTTTTGGACTCACGAGGCAACCCCACACTGGAAGTCGATACGATTTTGACCGGCGGCATTGTTGGGCGCGCCATGGTGCCATCTGGCGCTTCGACAGGTGTACATGAGGCGCTTGAGCTCAGAGATCATAACAAAGATGTCTATTTGGGCAAAGGAGTGTTGCAAGCGGTTCACAATGTCAACGAGATTATCTCACGACGCTTGCAGGGCATGGATCCTACAGATCAGATTTTGATTGATCAAACCCTGCTGGATTTAGATGGAACTGAAAATAAATCTCAGCTGGGAGCCAATGCGATTCTGGGCGTTTCGATGGCGACTGCCAAAGCCGCTGCTCAGATGTTAAACTTGCCTCTCTACCGTTATTTGGGCGGGATCACAGCCTGTGTCTTGCCGGTGCCCTTTATGAATATCATCAATGGGGGTTCTCATGCAGACAATACCCTTGATATCCAGGAGTTTATGATTGTTCCCTCTGGAGCAAAGTCTTTTAGCGAAGCGCTGCGTATGGGGGTTGAAACCTTTCATGCACTTAAAAAATTGCTGACCGAAAAAAAGCACATCACGGCAGTCGGTGACGAGGGCGGATTTGCTCCCAATTTAGCCACCCATTCAGAAGCTCTCGACTATATCTTGCAAGCGATTGAGCTGGCCGGTTATCAGGCCGGTGAAGATATTCAAATTGCCCTGGATGTGGCGGCGAGTGAATTTTACAAAGACGGAATTTACCACCTGAGTGGCGAGCAAAAACAGCTTAACTCTAGTCAGATGGTGGATTACCTGGCAGATCTGGCTGACCGCTATCCGATTGTCTCGATTGAAGACGGCATGGACGAGGATGACTGGGACGGCTGGAAGCAATTGACTGAACGCCTGGGCAAGCAGATTCAATTGGTAGGGGATGATTTGTTTGTTACCAATTCAGAGCGCTTACAACGAGGTATCAACGAAGATATTGCCAATTCGATTCTAATTAAAGTCAATCAAATCGGAACCCTGACCGAAACCTTCCAAACGATTGAATTGGCTCGTCGCAATGGCTATACCTACATGATTTCTCACCGTTCGGGCGAAACCGAAGACACCACGATTGCCGATATTGCCGTGGCCACCAACTCAGGCCAGATCAAAACGGGCTCAGCATCACGCACGGATCGCATTGCTAAATACAATCAATTGCTGCGGATTGAAGAAGCACTGGGGCCGGTTGCTGGCTTCTGGGGTAAACAAATCTTTAACAGAAAATAAACCGGAGCTAACCTTCTTAGGGTCAGACTTTCTCAGCTCATGCGATAATTAAACTATCGCGTAGAGGAAATTGAGGAAGTCTGATGTCAAATTTAAACTTGGGTCAAATGGCTCAAAAAGTACAGAATGTCTTTGAACGTCCCCAGGCAGCCCCACAGGGCCAGGCCCCTCTGCCTCAGACAGCGCCAATCGGTACCCAATCCACACAACGCAATACCTTCCCGCCCGCTCCTCAGCTACGCACCCAACAAAAACCGACCCAAATTGCGATGTCGGACTTCAAATACAATGCCTTTAATATTGATAAGATCAGTTTGAACATTACCAGCCAGGGTGGCTTTAATGGCGTTACGCCCGATATGATGATCTGGAATACCTATGAGTATCATGTAACGGACTTTAAAGCGAGCGCTGATGAAGTTGAACTCTCTAATTACGTCAACTGGGCCTTGCAAGATAAGGGCATCCAGGACACCAAGATTGATTTCCATGATAATCAAAAAGTCACCTTATCAGGTAAATATCCTCTGTTGGGTATCCCGCTGCCGTTTGAAGCTGAGTTTCAAGTCGAGACCACCGCTCAAAATAAAATTTTGTTAACAGTCGACAATTTCAAAACGGGCTTTGCGGTTCCCAAGCGTTTACAAAATGCGCTTTTAAATCTTTTTGTTGGCGACAATCAGCCGCCAGCCGGGCAGTCTTCTCCGTTGATGAATCCGATGTCAGCTTTTGATCTGACAGCAGCCATGCGTAAAGTCGGTG
>JBBKWI010000222.1:0-4472 GCA_037968875.1 Candidatus Sericytochromatia bacterium
GGTCAGGGGGATTTTGCATGGTTTTTTTGCAGCTTCGAGGGTTTCGATGGGTTTTGCTTTGCTTTTACTTATCCGCTTGCGCTGCGCAACAGGCTCCAGGGGAAGCCCCATCAAGTCAACGATCTCGTGAATCGAGATCTTTACAAGCCCCCCGTATTCGCTGGCAACGGCATATCGGACTGCAGGGCTGGCTCAATCGCCCAATCATCGTTGGTCAGCGGGTCTTTGTGGGCAATAGCTCTACAAGCTATTCCAATAAAAAAGTCGGTATTTCAGCCTTCGATCTCAAGACAGGCAAGACGCTCTGGAAATGGGAGTCTGACTTTGACTATCAAGAGCCCAGAGGTATGAGTTATGCCGACGGTTTGATCCTGGTCAGTCTGCAGCAAAATCAAGTGCTCGCCCTGGATGCTGACAGTGGCCAACTGAAATGGCACTATACGACCGCTGACAAATATAACTGGGGACGCGATTTCCAGGGCAATCAGGTGATCGGGGATCTGGTCTTGAGTGGCAATACCCAGGGTTTACTGGTTGCGCTGGATCTTCACAGCGGTCAGTTACGCTGGCAGCGCCAGCTTTATGGAGGTATTCGCAATGCCCTGACCCAGATTGGTGACGTACTGATCGTCGGCACCGAAGCCGGTGAATTGATGGCTCTGGAAGCTCAAACGGGTAAACCAAAATGGAGTCGTGCCCTAACCACGCCCTATCCAGACTGGTCTAATCGCAGCGATCGCTATCCAGTCGCGCTTTATGCCGCCCCTGGTCTCTGTGATGGGAAATTAATCTTGCCAATGATTCGTCGCCATGCCTTTGATGACCCGGCCCTGCTTGCACTAGACCCAGCGACCGGTCATACACTCTGGCAAGCCAGCGACCCTCGGCACTTAAAAACTTTCCATGGCAACTTACGTGCCTCAGCACTCTGCCGTGGCAATCAGATTTTTGTCCCTGACCCGGTAGGCGGCGCTCTGGTCGCTATCAGCCAGCACACCGGTCAGGTCGAATGGGTGCAACAGCCCGCAAGCAATCAGATGCAGCGCCACTGGCCTTCACCCGTACTCAGTCAGGGACTGATTTATTTGCCGCGCCATGATGGTGGGATCTACGCTTATGACCTGAGCGGCAAACTGCGCTGGCAGTTTTATCTGGGCGATCCCAGTTTGGCTGGCCCCCAGATCCCAGCCGGGATTGAGCCGGGTCACCTGGGACTGCCCAGTATCGGCGATGCGATCTATGCCACGCCAGCGCTGGCAGACGACGGCACCCTGGTCGTCGGTGGGGGCAGTGGTTGGATTTATGCCCTGGAAGAAACGCCCGAAAGTAAGCGACCTTGAGGGCTGGTCTCATCGCATTGGCGATGACCTTCTGGCTTTTGCTCTTGACTCAGGTTCAGGCTTTGCCTTATGAGATCGTGCAAGACACATTTAACCATTTCAACTCTTTGCAAGCGCAAGAAAAATATATTATTGGCTCGAAAGGCGCTCAGGCAGGAATCTGGGATCGAAACAATTTAAGGCAAAAGCGAACGTTAACATTAGCTCCTGAGCAAACCACTCAGGTACTGCCCAATGGTCAGACCTTAACAATTCAGCATGACGCACCTGACTGCGATATCGATTTTTATCAGGGACAACTGATTTCTGCCTGTCAGCACCACCCAGGACTGCAATTCTGGGATCTTGATAGCGGCGAGCGATTGTCTGATCTCAAACAAGTGGACTATTCATGGACTCCCGAACAACCGGGCTGCGCCAACACATCACCACAGTATCGCCGGGTAGAGGATATCGCCATAAGAACCCGACTTCAGCCTATACTCAAGGTCTGGGATACTCATAAAAAGCTACATTTTCAGGCAGAGCAGCCCAGTCCGATTTTAAAGATGGCGAGTTCAAAACAGTGGATCGCGCTCGTATTGCTGGATCAAAGTTTGCGCATCTACGATTTAAAGACGGGACATTTACACTGGCAATATCAGCTGCAAGGGACGGTTGGAGATATCAGCCTGGATGGGGATCGGCTGGCATTATCAACACGTGAGCAAGAAATCAGCATTTGGGATCTTCCTTCTCGTCAGCAGAAGCAATTGATCAAATTAGCCAAGCTAAAAGGTTTTCATGCGCTCACATCGGAACAGACTCATAAACAAAAAGTAATGCCAACAAACGGGGTCGGAGTTGGGAGTATTGCAAATTCAGCAGCGGCTTGTCATTGGATAATGCCATCACAGCTCAAAATACCCCCATTCCCTTTTCAGGAAATAGCCTTGTCTGCTCAACATCTGTTCGGATTGTTTCAGGACAAATTGTATGTTCTCGATCTAGACCAACATACCTTAAACCAAATTCCTTTACCTGCACAACATAACAACGCTCTGTTAATACAAGCACAGCTTCAATTCGTCGGTGAGCATCTGTTTATATGGAATGAAGCCGACTCTGGGCAGCGAGATCATTTTCAAGCGTATCATCCCCAAACACAAGTCTGGTTTCAACATGTGTCAGAAAACATTGATACTCACTCCCACAATCAAATGCTTGCTCAGGCCAACGGCGAACACTTTGATTTCCCGCAAAGCCTTAAAGGTCCTAATTACCTCAGTGACATTAAGCTAGCCGGTCCTGAGATCTCCTATTTCAGCGGCAGTACCCATGAGACCCAAATCAGTGCTGGCTATACTATTGCTGAAGGCAGTGACCTTCTATTGGAAATCTGGAACCTGAAACAGAGACGCCTGCTGCGTGAACTGGTCTTGCCCTACCCCCCAAAACAGATCGAGTTGAATCCGTATGCTTTGGCCCTGGGCTATCAAGTCCTCGATCAGCCTGCTGTGCAATTGTATTATCCGCCACAGTACAAAATCAGTCAGTGGCTAGATGGTCCGCCACAAAATGAATACGCTCACTCACAAGACTTTCGCTTGCAAGAGGACACCCTGATGATGGCCGGTCGGCCACTCACGATACCTTTGCGTATCTGGAAATTGCCAGAGACGCCAGCTCAGCCACTGCGTCCCCTCAAAGAAATCACGCCCACATCGGAAACAATAGTCACTCAAGCTGACTTTGATAAGCAAGTCACCGTTCAAATCTGGCCAGGGCAAACAAACCTACCGGAAACACAGGGGCATTTTTCGTTAACGAGTGAGGAGATTAAGAGCTGGCAAATCACCCCGACAGGCCTGTGGGTGATCCAGGCAGAGCCAGTAAACAAAGGCGCAAAGCTCTATTTATACGCTTATGGACAGACCACGCCTGACTTATTTGCGACGCTCCCAGATTTTGAATCTATCTTGCGGCTGAGTCCTGATGATTTGATTTATACCGCTAAAAACACCGTTTATCGTCTGGATCTAAAAAGTGGCTTAAAACAGGTTTATGTCGGTTCAAAAAATGTTGACATATCCAGTCTGAGTGGTCAATGGCTCATTGGGAGTCCGAATCACCAGCAAGAGAGATTTCTGCATATCTGGAATCTTGACAACCCAGAACAGCACAAACAGTTTTCGCTCACTGATTCACTGGAACTGATAGGAGAGCAGGACGATCATCTTTTTTTTGAACGTGTCATTTACCCGCAGATGTCTACTGCTGACGATCAACCCCGTGTAGAAAGCTTCAGTCTTGACCTCACACATTCCAGCTCTCAATTACAAACAGAAGCAAGTGTGAATTGCAATTCCAAATTCATTTTTTATAGCGGCAATTATGTTTACTTCCCCTGGGTAAACAGCATACAAAAGTGCGCCCGCACTAATCAGCACAACCAAATTGAAATCTCAAAACCGGGGATTCCAGCACAGCCGGTCTTTCAACTGGATCCTGAATACGATTACCATTCTTTGAGTTTCTTGACGAATAAATGGCTACTATTAGATGAATACACGACCAAGCAACCCGGCACGAGCCTTGTCAATCTCGAACAACAGCAACAAACTCACTTGCCAGGCGAGCTAAAGTCAACTCATTCCTCCAGGCAGAGTGAAACCCTGAGCTTTCGTCCTATCGATCCCTCCCAGCCTGATTTTGAATTAACGAACGATCAACCCAGTCAATATTTGACGATTTCTAAACAGGCATTCCACAAAATAAAGACACTGACACAATTTAAAGTTCACTTCTTCCCCCATGGCGTGATCGTGATCGCCCCCGACGGTCACTACGCTGGCTGGGGTGATTATCAGAAGTATTTACACTTCGCTGATGCCCAGGGGCAAATGATCCCCTGGCCGGAAGCCGAACGGCGCTGGCACAAACCACAACTCTTACAGCAGAGAGTAACAAGCTTACTCACTCAGGGGAACAAGTAGAGAATCATACCTGAAAAGCATCAGGGATCTGGCTCAACGCCACTTTGGTCTGATCATCCAAAACATCACCGTGCTGCAAATAATGAGCCAGATGCCCCACGCGATCATGTCCCCAGAAGATCTCGTCATCGATCACCATGCTGGGCACGCCAAAGAC
>JBBKWI010000223.1:0-33082 GCA_037968875.1 Candidatus Sericytochromatia bacterium
ACCGAAAGCTATCCGCATGTGATGGGCTGCTTTAGCGGAACACCCGATCCTTCTTTTCAAAAAGGAACTGGCGGCGGAGCGGGCGGGCCTGGAGCAAAGAATCCCCCTCCTCGGGGTTAAAATCAAGCCAAAAAACCAGAATAAGAGAGGGCAGCCTCTCTTATTTCTAACTAATTAACAATGATAATTCTAGAGAAAGCCCTCGGTCACAAAACCTTCTGCGAAGCCTTCTTCAGCCGAATCAAGCTCATCATCCAGACTTTCAGCCATCGTGCCATAAGCACTGAGCATCATGGTATTCGCTTGCTGTAAGAAGGCGTCCCACTCCAGTGGAAACTCAGGATTAATCGCCAACTCGAGCTGCTCGATGATAGGAGCGAACTCTTGCGTTGAGACTTCAGTCGGAAACCATTCAAACTGTAAGCCAGAGAACTCAAATAAACGTTCGATACTCTGCTTGCTTTGCATCTGCAAAAATGACCAATAAGGCGAGTGGGGCGCCAGATTATGAAAGCGATTTTGAGTCAGTGCCGCCAGGGTGGGCAAGGTCAATGGATTGTATTGAATAATCACCCATTCGGTCGTTGGGCGAGTATATTTCTGCAGAATCAGCAGTTCTTTTTGGGGATCACGCAAGCGTGGCAAAGCCCGAAAAAGCACGATCACATCAAAAGTTTTACCCAATGATTTTAAATGTTCACGATCCAATTGATTATTTTTTAATTCGCTTAAAGTGACCTTCCAGGGCAAATGTACACGGGTATAATCACGGTAAAAAGCCTGACTTGCAAACGGGTTAATTTCCAGCACCGTACTCACGCGTGGTGGTAGTTTCATTTTCAAGAAAGCGTAAAGGGCTTCATAGAATTGTTGATTCATATACGCTTCAAAACGTGAGGTTTCATGGCTCGCGCGACTTAAAATCGCGCATTTCTGAAAGCGTTGCTCTTGCTCTACAGAGTCAAAGAGTCCTTCAATCGAAGCCAGCTCAAAGTCACCCTGCTGCCCCTGTAAAAACAAAAGCAAGTGAGCGAGAGTGGCCTCATCCGTTGTGCTTTGTTTTTTAAGCTCCAGTACCACTTTGAAATGATATTGACTCGCCAATTCAAAAAAGGATTTCAGGGTCTCTATTTGGGGAGCTTGCAAATCAACTTCTAAGATCAATTGTGTAAAGTTGAGCTGTTTCAGTATCTCAAGACTAGCTTCTGTACTTTCTTCAGCGACCAGCACACAGCTAAAGGCATGGCGTGTCGGCAGTTTTTCACGTTCGAGATGCACTTGCAAGTTTTTGAGGCTCGTTAAATCTTGAACAAAGGGTCTGGCAACAAAGCGTACTTTTGTACCTTCAGGCAAAGTCGAAGCCAATTTTTGAGAAAGTGCTTCAGGGTTTTGAACCACTATATCTTGAGCACGAAGCGGATTATAATAAGTCAGATCCACGGCAAGCAAACCTCTTAGAAAGTTTGTAGGCAGATTTGTGAATGCTCTATAGAAACACAGGCAGCCATTGAGGGTGGATTATACCATACCCGTGCGACTGACCATTTCGGTTAGGCCATGGTCTTCAATAATCGATTTGATTTTTTGAGAGTATTTGGGATCCGTTGCATAGATGCCCTGGATATTGTCAATAAAGGCGTAAGTACTGCGATCTTTGGAGAATTGATTGACCGCTTTGTCGTAATAGCCATTGTGAAAGAGTTCGCCGTGCTCTTTGGTCGCTTCATAAAAATTATGATATTTGGCAAAACCATCTTTCATTTGCACCCATTGCCCATTCAAGAATTCCTTGGTGTCCACACTGGTTTTACCCGCTGGACCGGAGCCTTTGATGCCAAAAATATTATAGCCCCCAATCGGGGAGCGCGCCCAACCGGATTCCAAAGCGGCCTGAGCGAGTGTTAATTCAGCAGGCACACCAAATTCTTTTTCTGACTCAATCGCAGCAGGAAGCAAGGCGGCAAAGAAAGCTTCTTTATCTCGTTGCCCCAGTTCTTTGAGAGTTGCTGGATTCATGGTTTTGAGCGAATCAATGCCAGACCGGTGCCGCAAATCGCCCATACCTAAAGCCGGCGAACTAGCCTGGGGTGGTCTCAAGCCTATACTGACCGATGGCTTAAACAAAGAGAGTGGATTAGAGAGTTTGACAGGTGCGATCGGCTGCTGGATCGTCAGCTGATCAGGTGCAAGCAAAGCCGAAATGCGCGAGAAACGAGCCAGGAGTGCCGGGTCAGCCAATTGGGGCCGTACGGGCACAGCAAGAGGCGCTTGCTGTTTCGCTTGCAGCAATTGCTGGGGCGATAGCAGCGAGTATCCAGGTAAAGATGCTTGGCTCATAGCTATACATATAGCCCGAAGCACTACAGAAATGACGTGAATTGAAGGTTAAATTTTAGTTAACACTCTTTAGGAAAACGCCTTCAGACCTCCCTGTTTTTCTGATTTTCTTTTCAGCCAAGCCCAATCGGCCATGCTAAAATAGGGCAATACTTTTTGGAAAAGGAAGATTTATTTTATGACTACTCAATCTGTACGCGTTGCCGTCACCGGCGCAGCCGGTCAAATTGGTTACGCTCTCTTGTTTCGTCTCGCTTCTGGCGAAGTCTTCGGTCCTGAGACCGCCGTTCATCTGCAGTTATTAGAGTTGCCTCAAGCCCTTGGTGCCCTGCAAGGGGTGCAAATGGAGCTCGAAGATTGCGCCTTTAAACACCTGGCCTCAATTACCTGCACGGATCAGCTTGAAGTGGCCTTCAAAGATGCAGACTGGTGCTTGCTGGTGGGATCTGTTCCTCGTAAAGACGGTATGGAACGCAAAGATTTACTTAATATCAACGGAGGTATTTTCACCAAACAAGGCCAAGCCATTGATCAGCATGCAGCTGAAAACTGCAAAGTTCTGGTGGTAGGCAACCCTTGTAACACCAACGCATTGATCGCAAAGTCCAAAGCAAAACGCATTCCTGCCAAAAACTTTTTCGCAATGACAATGCTGGATCAAAACCGCGCCGTTTCTCAACTCGCTGAAAAAGCAGGCGTGCATAGCTCTGAAGTCAAAAACTTGGCAATCTGGGGCAATCACTCAGCCACCCAATACCCTAATTTCTATGATGCAACGATCCAGGGTAAGCCAGTTACAGAAGTGATTAGCGATCAAGACTGGTTAAAAGGTGAGTTTATTAAAACCGTACAGCAACGGGGAGCCGCGATTATTAAAGCCCGTGGCGCTTCTTCAGCAGCCTCAGCCGCTAACGCCGCTCTGGATACAGTTAAAAACTTAGTCAAGCCCACCCCTGCCGGTCAGTTTTTCTCAGTAGCAGTCTCTTCAGATGGTTCTTATGGGATTCCAGAAGGCCTGATGTTTTCTTTCCCGATCCGCTCTGATGGCAATAATTGGGAGATTGTTCAGGGCTTAACCCTCAACGGTTTCTCACAGGAGAAAGTCGCAGCAACGCAACAAGAGCTCAGCGATGAAAAAGCAGCGGTTCAAGATTTAATCAACGCTTAATCACTTCAAAAACAGCAGAAGTCCCCGATCTAAAGACTAGATCGGGGACTTCTTGATAACTGGGGGACTAGGATTCGAACCTAGGAATGCCGGAATCAGAATCCGGTGCCTTACCACTTGGCGATACCCCATCAAAGCCTAATTCCCTAGGAGTGTAGCACGAAGTTTTGGCCTTGATAACAGGATGCAAACACTGCTTTCATCGGATAAAGTCACTTATCGGGAATCAGATCAAATGAGGTCTTTGATGTCTGATCTAACCCGAAGTAAAAGCCCTCTTCAGCTAAAATAAGCTTGAAAAATTTTACTGATTTAGTCTTCTACTGATGATTTCTCTTGTGAGCCATAATAGACCCTGTTACAATACGATAGACTTAAAACGTATTTAATATCATAAAAACACGTCATTGGGTCTCCAAACATCGTGCCGCTGCTTAATCGGCAGCCCTGGCAATCATCCCAGACGATATGACTTAACAAGAATAAAAAGTAAGAGGTTAGTTAAAATTAACTTATGACGCTAACAAAAGAACGTAAAAACGAAATCGTTTCTGAGATTCAAATTCACGAAAGTGATTCTGGATCACCAGAAGTTCAGGTTGCTGTTCTCACCAACCGAATTGCTGACTTAACTGAGCATTTAAAAGAACACAAGAAAGACTTTTCTACCCGTCGGGGTTTGATCAAAATGGTAGGTCGCCGTCGTAAATTGCTCCGTTATCTGAGCAAATCACGTCCAGAACGCTACGTTAAAGTGATTGAACAACTGGGTCTGAAACGCGAAGACGCAAAAATCACCGGTAGGTAATATAGAATGAAACTCCAACCTGACGTACTTGAAATCCAGGTTGGTCGTGACACCATCCGGCTAGAGACAGGCGTTGTCGCCCCTTTAGCCGGCGGTTCTGTAATGATTCAGCAAGGTGATAACCTTGTGTTTGTTGCTGCCACGACCTCCAAAGAACCTCGTGATCTTGATTTTTTCCCTTTAACTGTTGACTACGAAACAAAAATGTATTCCGTCGGCCGTTTCCCCGGTGGTTTTATCCGCCGTGAAGGCCGCCCGCCTGAAAGCTCAATTCTTTCAGCCCGCGTCACTGACCGTCAAATTCGCCCTTTATTCCCTGACGGCTTCCGCAACGACGTTCAAGTCGTGATTCAACTGCTCTCCAGCGACCAGGAAGTTCAGCACGACGTGCTGGGCATGATTGGCGCTTCTGCTGCTCTGTCTATCTCAGAAATCCCTTTTAGCGGTCCAACTGCAGCCGTTCGTGTTGGTCTGGTTGACGGCGAATGGATTATCAACCCTACTCACCAAGAAGTCGAAGCCGGTCAACTTGACCTGGTCGTCGCAGGTACTGCTGATTCTATCAACATGGTAGAAGCCGGAGCCCACATGGTTTCCGAAGATAAAATTCTTGAGGCCATCGCTTTGGGTCATCAGGAAATTCAAAAAATAGTTGCCCAGATCAGTGAATGGGCCGCCAAAGTTGGCAAAACGAAAATGGCGTTCACACCTTATCAGGTTGACGAGCAAATTTTCAACTTTGTTAAAGAAACCGCCATTGACGCCTTAAAAGACGCTATGCAAATCGCAGACAATGCCGATCGTGGCGAACGTTTACGCGAGATCAAAGCCGCTGTCAAAGAAAGAGTTGCTGAGCTGGATTCAAACAGCGAATTAGCCCAAATTTTTGCACAACGCGGCAAAGACCTTGGACATTGCTTCTATAAGCTTGAAAAACATCTGATGCGTGCTGAGATTCTTGAGAATCAAACCCGCATTGATGGCCGTAAGCCTGACGAAGTTCGCGAGATTTTCTGTAAAGTTGGCTTCGTGCCCCGCACCCACGGTTCTGCTCTGTTTGTCAGAGGCAATACTCAGGCGCTATCACTGGCGACTCTGAGCTCTATGTCTGATGCCCAGATGCTTGACAATACGGATCCCGCGACCAGCAAGCATTTCTTGCACCACTATAACTTCCCTGGCTACTCAGTTGGCGAGCCTCGCCCCATTCGCAGCCCGGGTCGTCGTGAAATTGGTCACGGTAACCTGGCTGAACGCGCCTTGATTCCGGTCTTACCTGATGAGCAAACATTCCCTTACGCCCTGCGTGTCGTTTCGGAAATTATGAGTTCAAATGGTTCTAGTTCAATGGCCAGCACCTGTGCCAGCACCCTGACATTAATGGATGCCGGCGTACCGATTAAAGATATGGTCGGTGGCGTTGCCATGGGTCTGATCAAAGAAGGTGACAAATACGAAGTCTTAACCGATATCCAGGGTGTTGAAGATCACCTCGGCGATATGGACTTCAAAGTCACGGGTACCGCTGACGGTATTACTGCCCTACAAATGGACATCAAAATTGATGGCCTGGACATGGGTATTCTGAGAAGCGCCCTTGAGCAAGCTCGCGGTGCACGCTTACATATCCTGGACAAAATGAAAGAAGTCTTATCCGAGCCTCGCACGGACCTGTCTGCTTTTGCTCCACGCATTATCACCATGCAAATCAACCCCGAGAAAATCGGTAATGTGATTGGCCCTGGTGGCAAAATGATTAAACAAATCGTTGAAGAAACCGGCGTTAAAATCGACATCGAAGACAGTGGCATTGTTTACATTGTCACCCCTGACTCAGAATCAGCAGCCGCTGCTCAGCAGTGGATTCGCGATCTGACCGAAGAAGTCGAAGTTGGCAAATCTTATGATGGTACCGTGGTTCGTTTAACAACCTTCGGCGCCTTTATCGAAGTCCTGCCCAAAAACGACGGCCTGCTTCACATCTCTAAAGTTCCCGGACGTCCACGTCATATTGAAGATGTCTTTAATGTTGGCGAAACCGTCAAAGTCAAAGTCGATGAAATTGACTCCCAGGGTCGGGTGAATTTAGCCCTTGACCAGGAAGTCGAAATCAAAGCCAGCGCTGGCGGCGATGGCGACCGCGGCGGAGAGCGTGATCGTGGCGACCGTGGTGGAGACCGTGACCGTGGAGGCCGCGGTGGAGATCGTGACCGTGGCGGTCGTGGTGGAGACCGTGACCGTGGCGGAGACCGTGGAGGTCGCGGTGGCGAACGTGGTGGCGGAGATCGCGATCGCAGTCGCTCACACAGTGGCGGAGGTGGAAGCCGCCGTCACTAATGGCCAATCAATCTGTTCCTGAATCTGTTTATCGGCAGTGCTTTGAACTGAGCCCCTGGCCAGGCCTGCTGATGAATAGGGACAATCAACAGATTGTGGCCAGCAATCAAGCCTGGCAAAGTCTATATCCTTTAGCCACTCAAGCTCAAGCGATCTCTGAATATTTAGAACTCGACTTCAACAGCCTTGATTTAAGCGACCCGGCTCTTACCGCACAATACATGCAGGGCACCCTGTTTCCTCAGAAACAGCGCGTGTCCTGTTCTCTTTTTTTGTGCCCTCTGGCGGATCTGATTTGGATACAAGTACAAGTCGATCCCCAAACCCGTCAAGAAATCCAGCAAGAGCAAGTTTTGAGTGAGCGAAAATCAGAATTAATTGCCAATATCTCTCATGAACTCAGAACCCCTTTGACAGCGATCTTGGGTTGGCCTGAAATTTTACTTGATGCACAGGATATGCCCGGGCTAGCAATTCAAGCCGCTCAGGCGATCCGACGAGATGGTATTTTCTTACGCCAGCTTTTAGAGGATCTGATTGATCTGTCTAAGATTGAAGCAGGACATACGGAAATTCACTTGCAAACCCGAGATCTCAGACAAATTCTACAGCACACCGTTGAAATGTTACGTGATCAAGCCCAATGGAAGCAACAAATCCTAAATTTGAGTTTAGCGCCTCAGCCCACCTGGGTCAATGTGGATCAAACCCGCATGACTCAGGTCTTCTTAAATTATTTATCCAACGCGATTAAATATACACCTGAAGGGGGGCACATCAACATCTTCCTGGGGACCCAGGGATCAGAAGTACTGGTCGAAATCCAGGACAATGGAATCGGTATGGAAGAATCCGTTCGCCAGCGTGTTTTTGAACGCTACACACGAGCCAAAGATGTTGAAGCACTAGAAGGTTCGGGTATTGGCCTCTCACTGGTTAAAAAACTTGTCGAACTCCATAATGGCAAGTGCTGGGTGCGCAGTGAATACAAGAAAGGTTCTCAGTTTTATCTGGCATTACCTTTAATCGAATATGATCTGGCAGGAACCCAGCCTCCCTCAGAGCAAGTCGATGACTATCACCAACTCCAGCCTTATGGCCTGGGTATCCTGGCTGAAGATGCCAATGAGAGAGAGATGCTCCAAAAGCTTTTCACGCCCTTTTTCTCTGCTGTTTATAGCTTTCCAATGCCGCCAAAAGGAGAGGTACTCAAGCAATTGAAGATCAATCTTATGCTCGCTTCGGTCTCCTTAGAAGCACAGCTTTATCCAAAGTGGATCCAAAAACAGCTGGGCTCAATACCTGTCGTGGCCCTGAGTAATTCAGCCATGAAAGGCGACGCTGAACTTCTCAAAGCGGCAGGATACTCAGCCGTTAGTTTTAAGCCGTTTTTAAAAACCGATTTGTTACAATGTATGCAATCAATATTGATGGGAACTCAAGATGTTTAATAAGATCTTAATCGCTAACCGTGGCGAAATCGCCGTGCGCATTATCCGGGCCTGTCACAGTCTCGGGATTCAAACTGTAGCCATTTATGCTCAGGACGACAGAGACAGCCTCCATGTCAAATTAGCCAGTGAAGCCTTTCTTTTGAGCGGTGAACTGCTCTCCGAAACCTATTTAAACGCAGCTGCCATCCTTAAGATTGGGAAACAGGCACAAGCAGAGGCAGTCCACCCTGGTTACGGCTTTCTTTCCGAAAACGCTGAGTTTTCAGCGGCTTGTGAAGCTGCGGGCCTGCGCTTTATTGGCCCCAGTGCAGAAGTCATGCGTAAAATGGGCAGCAAAGTTGAGGCCCGCAAGCAAATGCAGGCGGCCGGTGTTCCGATTACACCCGGTAGTCCTTCCCTACAAAACCTGGCCGAAGCCCAGTCTTTTGCCGAAAAAATTGGCTACCCAGTTTTACTCAAGGCCAGTGCCGGCGGTGGCGGACGCGGGATGAAGCGAGTCGAGAGTACTGAACAATTGGCAGATGCCTTTGAATCTGCCAAACGAGAAGCCCAAAGCTATTTTGGAGATGCCACTGTTTATCTCGAAAAATTCGTCTTGAACCCGCGCCATATCGAAGTTCAGATCTTAGGAGACAGTCACGGCAATGTGATCCATCTGGGAGAGCGCGACTGCTCGATTCAACGCCGCAATCAAAAGCTACTTGAAGAAAGCCCTGCCCCCCATTTACCGGCAGCCGTTCGTCAAACGCTCTTAGATGCAGCCGTTGCGGGTGCCAAAGCCCTCGATTACACAGGAGCTGGCACCTTTGAATTTGTCGTTCAAGACAACGTAGATGCGTACTTTATGGAAGTCAATACCCGCCTACAGGTCGAGCACCCGATCACCGAAATGGTCACGGGCCTGGATCTGGTCTGTGAACAAATACGGATTGCTGCCGGGCATCCGATTAGCCTCCAGCAATCGGATGTCAGCTTCAATGGTCACGCGATTGAATGCCGAATCACGATCGAAGATGCGCGCCAAAATTTCCGACCTATTCCAGGCCGTGTGGGTCAGATGCAAGAGCCCAATGGTCCCTGGATACGAGTGGATAGTATGTTGCAAAACGATTATGAGATCCCCGGTGCTTATGACTCTCTGGTCGCCAAATTAATCGCCTGGGGGCACGATCGCCCAACAGCCATTCAACGTTTAAGTCAGGCCCTCAAAGAATTTAAACTAGAAGGCGTAACCACCCTCTTGCCCTTTTTTGAGTGGCTAATGCAGCAGCCAAATTTTGCTACCGGTCACTATACAACCGGCTTCTTAGCTGAGCATTTTCAGGCTGATTTGCTGCCTGCAACAGAACCGGCCAATCAGGAGAGCGAATCCCCTGTCAAAACAAAGCAAACCCTGGAGATGGAAGTCAATGGCAAACGCTTTGAAGTCTCCGTCTACTTACCAGAAGGATCGGCAAGCACAGGCAAGAGAGGTATTCCCAAACGGCCGGGGGCAGGCTCTAAAACCAAGCAAGCTGCTAACCCCAATCAAATTACCGCGCCGATGGCCGGTACGATTGTGAAAGTCAATCTGACAGCAGCTCA
Source organism: Candidatus Sericytochromatia bacterium (assembly GCA_037968875.1). Classification (GTDB taxonomy): domain Bacteria; phylum Cyanobacteriota; class Sericytochromatia; order UBA7694; family UBA7694; genus JBBKWI01. The sequence goes on from JBBKWI010000223.1 coordinate 9,689, forward strand.
GGATGCCAACGAAGGCCAGATCGCTTTTGTAATTGAATCGATGAAAATGGAAAACGATCTCCTCACCGAACGCTCGGGCCAGATCAAAAGCGTCAATGTCTGCGTGGGGGAAAAAGTTCAGGCAGGAACCTTGCTTGCAGAGTTTGAAAGCGACTAAGTCAAGTAACGTCATCTAGGCCGAGCTCAAAACCAAATTGTGCAAGGCCTAGTCACTTGACTCGCTCTCTTTGGACTCATTTGCTTCGACCCGAAAACCCGGCACCTTGTAATTGGCGGGCAAATAGCTCGCCGGTTGGGTATTTTGATTGCCGTCGCGTACCGCTGAATAATGTGAAGACATGATTTCGATACCCGCTTCATTGCAGGCATCCTGAAGGTGCTGATGTAATTCCGAGTAAATACGCGCCATGCGATTGGGCACATCAGTGTAGACATTCAGCTCATAAGCCACATAAAAATCATCCAGCGAGGTCTGCAAGACAAAGGGCTTAGGTTCTTTTAAAGTATCTCCGGTGCGTTCTGCAGCCATTAGCAAAGCCTGGTGCACCTGTGGCCAGGGTACATCATAGCCAATCGTAATCGTGGTATGCAAAATTAAGCCTTCGCTTTTGGCTGAAGTACTGTAATTAACGATATGACTGTTTAAAATCATCGAGTTGGGCACGGTGATTCTAACATTTTTGGGAGTACGAATTCGGGTCACAAGCAGGCTCTTTTCAATCACATCACCCACAGTGTCGGCAATTTTGACCCTATCCCCAATTTGAAAAGGGCTCATATAGGTCAATACCACGCCTGAAACCATATTGGCAATCGCTGAAGATGATCCCAACGAAAATAGCACACCTAAGAAAAGCGAGACCGACTGAAAGGCCGGAGAGCCAGAACCCGGCAAATAAGGGAAGACCACGACGGCTGCAAAAGCAATAATTAAAAAGCGCACAATCGCATAAGTGGGTTTGGCCCAGGATCGTTCAAAACCTTGGTAGGTCAGCAAGCCCTGATCAAAAGCAGAGAAAACCAGCTTAACCAATTTCAGTAAATAATAGGTCGCTACCACAATTAAGGCAATAATAAACAAACTGGGAATATAGCTAACGAGCGACTTGACCGCTTTACCCAAAGGAGAAGTTATATAAGTTAAGAGGGTGTGGGAGTAATCCCGCGTCCAGGGAAACAAACTCAGCACCAGGGGCAGATAAACATATAGCACAACCAGAACCAATAGATTGCGCAATAAATTGAGCACAAAGTGTACAGATTCGGTCAGCTTTTCTGAGGAAACAATCACGACTTGTTTGAGGCGGATATCAGGTAATAATTGCTTGCGAAGCTGATCAACATGTCCGAAAAACCAGGGGTATAGTCGCCAAATCAACATTAAAATTCCGACCAGCATCAAAGTCAGTAGAATGGCCAGTACCGCATATAAAATGAGAGAGCCCATATTATGCTGAATTTGCCCCTTACGCAAACCTCCGCGCAGCGATTGAGCATAAAATTCTGCCAATTGCGGCAAAGATAACTGCGCCAACTGAGCATCATTATCGGTAACGGTCATCAGTGTATGCTGTTTGCGTTTAAGTACAGCAATCCGGTTCTGATAGACAACGTCGATCGCTTGATCATCAATTGTCTTGAGTAAGGGTATAAGTCGCTGAGAGATAATTTCAGCGCGCTCCTTAGCAGAGTAAACCGAGGTACTACCATAGATCTCAAAAAGTGCTTTTTTTTGTAGAATGACCTTTGCACCCAGCACATTATCTGGATCAGGGGTGGCAAGAGGAGTCGGTTCTTGATCGGGAACTGGCTCAGGAGTCGCTGCAACAGAGGCTGATGCACCAGGAATCAGTTGTGTCACCGAATTAATAATACCCGTCGCACTAGCAGTAGCTACTGGAGAAGCCAAAGGCAATAGGCTTGCCGTTGGAACTGGACTCACTATCAAAGCCGGACTCTGAGTAGCCGATTCAGTAGCTATTACTGGACTTGCTGTCACCGTCTGAGCCAAAACAGCTGGACAAGCAGCTAAAATCAAGAGCAAAACAGCAGTCAGCCAACGGGTCGTCATAATGAGTCTCCAGGGTTTCAAGTTGCAGGCCCATTATACCTCAAAGGCACGTAAAACCGAGCATACAACAGCTTAGAGAGTTTTAATTTAAGTTTAAATATCTTCCTTTGCGGCTCTCACAAAACAAAAATCAGCACAGACGCAAAAGCAGCGCTCTGTTAAGATGAGCAAAACAACATTGGAGGTTTTGCTTTGAACGGACCCAACAAAAAGTCTATGATGTGATGGAGGAAATCGGGGACAAAGACAGCCGTGTATTTGAAATTATCATTCAAACCCTGATCATCCTCAATATTGTGGCGCTGATCTTAGAAACCGTCGACTGGATTTACTTACCCAATCGACATCTGTTTCATCTCCTCGACGTCGGCTTTGTACTGGTTTTTTCTGGCGAGTATGTCTTACGCATCTGGGCCTGTACGGCCCATCCCAATTACCGCCATCCACTCTGGGGACGCTTGCGCTATGCTTTCTCTACGATTGCCCTAATTGACTTGCTGGCAATTTTGCCTTTTTACTTGCCGCTGCTGGGTCTAGAAGAACTGCGCTACTTAAGATCCTTACGACTGTTTCGCTTATTTAAGCTATTCCGCTATTCCGCTATTCAAAGACCCTCTCATTATTTCGCACCGTCGTCTGGGCAAAACGCCAGGAGCTTTTAACCACCCTGGTATTTTTGTTATTTATGCTGCTCTTTGCCTCTTCTTTGATGTACCATGCCGAGCACGCAGCCCAGCCGGAACAATTTTCCAGTATTCCTTCATCGATGTGGTGGGCGATTGCAACTCTCACGACGGTCGGCTACGGGGATGTCTCCCTGTGACCACCTGGGGGCGCGTCCTGGCATCAATTATCGCGGTTCTGGGAATCGGCATGTTTGCGCTTCCCACGGGTATTATGGGCGCCGCTTTTGTGGAAGAGGTTGAAAACCGCAAAGAAGAGCAGAGGCTAAAGCCTTACTGCCCCCATTGTGGCGAAAAATTAGACTAGGTAAGTTTCCTCATAAAAAAAGCCCCCTGTAAAGGGGGCTTTCTCAATACCTACTTAGAAGTAGGGGTTGTACTGTACTGGAGGCGGCGGCGCATCTTTACCTTTGCCGGTTTGCGGTGCTTCACCGGTTAACTCTTGCAAGACCTGATTGAGGACTTGCTTCAGCTGGCCGGAATCAGAGCGTGCATCACTCAGCAACTGAGCATAATTCGTGTTGCTATCCAACTGATCATCAAGCGCCTTATAATAACGCTCGTTCAGCGTGTTTGAAACACTGGTACCGGTTGCACCGCCATTAAGACTAGTAATCGCATCACGAGTCACTTGCGTGGCTTCTGCCTTAGTCAGTGGAACGACCGCAGCAGGGGTATTAACGACTCCACCGACTGGTGCTCCGCCATCGATCACAGGGCCGTCTTCACCGGTATTGCCTTCGGAATTGCCCTGATTGGCAATTTTCAGCAATTCGATTTCAACGACCACATCATTGAAGTCCCAATCTGCATTCTCACCTGAGAGATCTTCAAAACCAATCGTCCAGGTCGTGGGAGAGGTCTGTGTAATATTGGCGTAAGAACGGCCATTATAGCCTTCCGTATCCGTGCCATGGTCGTAAGTCGAGCCATTGGCATGGGTGCGAATTCTAAAGTCGAGTTTATCACCGAGGGCGTATTCACGCTCCAGCGAGATGCCCCCTCCTTTTTGTGCGTTCTCTGCCAGTTTCTCTAGATTGGCTCCGTTGAGCTTCATGTAAAGATCCGAACGCAATCCAGCATCGCCATTTTTAATGGTGATTCTCAATTTGCCCGCTTCAGGTAAGACAATTGCAGGAGTGGCGATAGGTACGCTTCCATCGTTGGGTTCGACAATCACGGTTTTAAAGGCCGTGTCTGTACCCGAGTAATTACCAATTTTGGCAGCCACATGATAGGTGCCTGGGGGTAAAGTTGAGAGATCGAGATAAGAACTGCCGTTAGAGAGCGCGCCAGTTTCGGTTGAGCTCCAGAATAAGACCGACTCAGGCAGGAGACCATCACGTGAACTGATCGCCTGAGCGAAAAGCGCAGCGCTTTCACCCTGTTTAATAACCATTGGATCGCCATCGATACGTTCGATGCGGTTAAAGCGGCTAAAGTCAGGACTGGTATCGGCCATGCCACGTACAGCCATATACTCATCCATAAAGTCGCGGACATCGCCGCCTTCACGCGCTTCATCAGCCAAAGCCTGGAACAGAACAGGAACATAATTTCCTTGCTTTTTAAAGTCCACAATTATGCGCGTCAAATCGACGGTATTATTGCGACCTTCCATGCCAGACATTTTCAAGTTATCTGCAATGTCAATAAAGTCTTGCATTTTGCCGCCATAGTTCATGACCATGCGCATCTGGAAGAGATTCGACTCAAAGTCATGGTGACTTTCGTCTAAGACTTTATTGCCAAAGGCGTAAAACGTATCCATGTTCTCTTTTTTGTACATCACGGTATCAGCAGCACCTAAGAAAGCACGGAAGTCATCATAGTCGCTTTTCTGTAAGACCTGAGTGGATTGCTCCAAGAACTTACCCACGTCATTACCAGAGGACATAATATAATAGGCGGTCTGCAAGAATTTGTTTAAATCTGCGCCTGAGAGATTGGCTGAGTTAACTGCGCTTAAATTCAGGTCGGAATTATTGCCCTGAGAGAAGCTATTATCACCTCGGTCGCTAAATAAAGCCTGGAAGAAGTTAATTCCTTTTTCTATGTTTTCAGGAGCGAGGTTTTTAATCACAGCGCCCACTTTGGCGACGGTGCTGGCCGGCAAGGTATTGAGTAAGCTAACCGCTTTTTCAGCAGCTTCAGGGGAAACCTGGCCCAGAGCGACGCGAATGCCGAGCGCCTGTTCGAGCTCTAAACCACCCAGAGCCGCTTGTACAGCGGGATGGCCCAGTAAAGTGTCTACGGCAGAGGAACCGGCTTGTGGGTTAGCGGCAGTCGCTGGGTCAGCATTACTGGCTTGGCTAATCGCAGAGCTGAGTTGATTTAAGAGATTGTCTAAGCCAGAAGCGGCTTGAGTTTGGCCTGCTGACTGTGAATTGGTGCCATTATTAGACGCATCACTCTCTTCGGTGGCTTTAAGTGCTGCATCACGAAAAAGTTCGTTTTGCAAAAGTTGTTGGGCAAATTGACGGGACACATTCGCATTCGTACTGAGGTTTCGAAAATCCATATTAAATGAAAATCCCCTTTTCATAAAGCTTTTAGATGATGGAGGAAGTCGGACGATAGAAAGCCACAAGTCCCCACATCTTTCTTATGCCCAGGTACCCTGTGAGCGTTGCCTCATTTAACAAAAAAAAAACATAATTAGAAAAGACATTTAATAAAAAAGAGCACTTTTCGCTTGAGATCCCCAGTGACTCGCGAGCAGCATTGGCTTGCTCTTGGACTAGTCAGCAGTGTATTCTAGGCCCCATGGAAAGCCAGCTCTCGAACCCTACCTTTATTGTGATCAAAGCGACGATGGTCTGCGCTGTAGCCTTAGTCCTTGATTATTTATTGGGCAACCCTGATCATGTCTCATCAACGTTTGTAGCGGTATTATGCGTCTCACCGACCGTTTTGATTGGCCTACGCAATGCCTGGGCTCAAATTTCGGGTTCGATCTTAGGGGGTGTTTGGGGGACCGCAGCCAATTTGATCGTCTTGCCGATCGCCTTAGGTTTGCCTCTGGCTGTAGGCGGAGCCATCGCTACCACCTTTGCCTTACGTGTTTCCAATGGCTATCCTGTAGCTGCTTTTACAGCCTTATTTATGATTTTGGTGCCCTGGGACGACCCGATCAATACCTTTAGCACCCGTTTTTTGGCTTTATTTATCGCGGCTTTCAGTTCTTTTTTGGTCAATACAATTGTCTCAGCAATGCTTTACAAAAATATTTTTGAACGCCGCCTGGCACGGGTAGAGCACTTTGTCTTTGAGGGCCTGGAAGCAGTTCTGGCTGGAGACATGCAACGTGCAGATGCTGGCTTCGAACTGCTAAATATTTTGGAGCAGCAATTGCGCCAAACTCTATTTGAATTGCAATTGCGCCGCTCCTGGAAATTGCATCAGGAACTCAAGCAAAAGTTGGTCTATACCCAACGTCTGAACTATTTTTTGCACCTGATTTGGGACCTGAGCTATCTCTACCGCGAAGAACAAATCACTGATGAAACTATCAGCCCGTTTTTGGCCTGGATCCAAACCCCTGAACAACAGGATTTTGTGCTCTTGCCAGATGAATTACTGGGACTGCAAAAACGAATCGTCTCTGTTTTGGGGCAATTGAGAACAGCCTCATGATTTCGGTTTTGATCGCGACCTCACCCGGGCGTGAAAGCTTTCTAAAACTGTGCTTGCAAGCCCTGGCCAGACAAATCACAGCACCTGCTTTTGAAGTGATCGTCTGCGATGATGGCTCTGACGGCATGCAAAGCAGTCTGGAACCTTTTGAAGGCGTTTTTCAAGGCCTGACTTACGATTGGCGTCCCAATGATCACAATTTATCTCGTTCACGCAATCGTGCTGCTGCGCTGGCTCAGGGAGACAGCCTGATCTTCTTAAATACGGATATTTTGTTTAATCCCCTGGCGATTGCAGCCTACTCTAACTATTTACAAAGCTACCCGGATGCTGTCTGCTGGGGCTATGTTGGCTGCCGCAAAGAGCACACAGCTCCCTCGCTCTGGTTTCCTGAAGTACTGGTCAATTGGCTCGATTTTCGCTTTTTTCCGGTCAACGCGAATCAGCTTTTTTTAAACCCAGACCTGCAGCGGGCACCCCATACCCTCGCCAGTGGTCATCACTTTGCTCTGAATCGCCAAACCTTTGAAAAGATTGGCCCGCTGAATGAAAGCTTTCAAGCCTGGGGAGAAGAGGATGTCGAATTTGCATTGCGAGCATTACTTAAAAACCATCCAATGCTATTTGTGGGCGACCCCTGGGCTGAGCATCTGGCGCATGATTACAGCGAAGACTTTCACAGCCAGGCCAAACAACATCTTCGTAAAAAACTCGAATGTATTGTAGAGCTTGAAAACCAGATCACGCCACAAAAGATCCGGTCAGCTGTCTTGTTTGGCAATGAGCAAGCGAACTTGAACCGACATATTCAGCAGCATTATTTAAGCTATTCACCGACAGCACTGCAACAAGAAATGGCTTTCAACCCGTTTCAATAACGACTCAAAACGCCCACTTGCATATTTAATAGCGTCTGCAAATCGAGGGGAGCAAGTAAAATCTGCAAGCCACGCACCCCGGCACTAATGCTGATTCGATCATAGACAAAAGCCAATTCATCTAAAAAAATAGGATAGTCTTTTTTGAGGCCCAGGGGCGAAACCCCACCACGAACATAGCCTGTCAAGCCCTGGATCTCTTTGACAGCGACTAGCTCCAGTCGTTTTTGCTTACTCAGGCTCGCCAATGCTTTTAGATCTAAATTCGCGTCGCCAGGGATACAGGCAACGATAACTTGTTCCCCTTTGGTAACCAGTGTTTTAAAGGTTTGAGCAGGTTCTAAATTGACTTTCTGAGCGACAGAGGTTGCGCTTAAATCAGCATCAACTTTGTACTCACGCAGTTCAAAATCAAGCCCTGCTTCTATTAATAAGCGCACTGCATTCGTTTTTTTCACACGCAGACTCCTGTTTGAAACTTAAGCATTTAAACCAATCACCTTTGAATGATCCCGTATAATACTCCAAACCCGTGAAAAAGGAAAACCACAATGAAAAGCGCTCAGGATTGGATTCAAGAATTGGATCTGCAACAGCATCCCGAAGGGGGCTGGTTTAAAGAAAGCTATCGATCTGATTTGATCTTGCCAGCAACTGCTTTACCTACTCAGCAAGCCGAACGCAACTGTGCCACGGTGATTTATTTTTTATTAGCCAGTCCTGATGTCTCCCATTTTCATCGCATTGCTGCCGATGAGCACTGGTTTTTTCATTGTGGCAGCCCCCTGACGGTTCATATTTTAGAAAAATCCGATCCCAGTTATCGCCAGTTGCACCTGGGCCCCAATCAACACCAAGCCTGGGTACCCGCAGGTCTCTGGTTTGGAGCCAGTGTAGACGAGCCTGCTGGCTACTCGCTGGTTTCTTGCATGGTTGCTCCAGGCTTTGATTTTGATGATTTTGAACTTGCCAAACGTTCAGATTTACTGGAGCTCTACCCCGAACAACAAGCAATCATCCAGAGATTGACCTAATCATGCCAGCTGGCAAAACCCATGACAAAATTACCTGGCTTTGTGTGCCTCCTGTTCTGGCCGTCAGCTGGCTGCTCAGCTATGATCTAAAAGTCTGTTCCAGTGCGGCTCTCAGCTTTGCTTTTGCCGGTTTAATGTTCAGTGGTGATCTGGACGTAAAAAGTGTACAATATAAGCGGTGGGGCTGGTTCAAATGGATCTGGTTACCCTATCAGCGTCTGGTCTCTCATCGTTCGCCCTTATCTCATGGGCCTGTACTGGGAGTTTTGACGCGTTTATTGTACTTAAGTCTGTGGTTTGTACTCTTGTTTTTGCTCTGGAGCTGGCTGGCTCAAAACTTGCAACAACACGAACTGGTGCAGCAGTCGCTTCAGGGAATGCAATCTCTGGGGAACTGGCTTCACAGCCAACCTCAGGTGCTAGCTGCCATTTTAAGCGGCTTATGGCTAGGGGGCTTAAGCCATACACTGGCTGACGAACTGGGATCGCGTTGGAAACGTTGGCGGCGAAAAAGGTCAAAGAAAAAGCGGGGTAGAACATCAAAACCAGGTAATCGATAAGAAAAGAAAAAAATAATTTTTGCTTAAGATAGACAAGTCTAAAGGCAAAAGCGCCTATGAATAGATCAAGAAGCAGACAATGCGGAGGTTTTAAATCACAGTGAGTTACGTACAATCCAATCAACCTGCCTACGGCCCTCCCCCTACAGGATATGGCCCTCCTCAGGGCCAACCCCAAGTTCCCACCGGCCAGAGACCTTATGGTTCTCCTGGCTATGCCAATGACGTTTATCGCCCCACCGGCCCTTATCAAACCGGCTATGTTCAGGGCGCAGGGGCCGCTTATGGCGCCTCTAGTGCTGTCAGTGGAGCAGCCACCGGCTTTGCCAATATTTTCACCTCTTTAACCTCTGTGATTGCCAAAGTTTTAAATACAATTGTCAAACTGGTCGTCAAACTTTTCAAGGGTATCCTGGGCATTTTTGGAATTGGCAAAAAGAAAAACAAGCCCCCCCAACAGCCTCCTATGCCTCAAACAGGTATGCCCGGCTCTCCCGGCATGCAACGACCTGGTATGAATATGCCAGCTCCCCCTCCTGGCACTGATATTAATGCTGCCCGTCAGGTCGTTAAAGGTGATTTACAGCATGTGCAAGATCCCGGAACGGCCTTCCGCCATATTGATCTGCACGCCAAAAAAGCACTCGATCACCGTAAAAATGCCGAAGAAGCGTCGCGTCATGCTGAAACCCTATCTCAAGAAGCTGCCGTATTAGCGCAGCGGATTGAACAAAGTCAGGGGCAAATGCATCCGAGCCAACTCAATCAAACCCTGAGTGAATTGGAACTCAAAAAAACACAGGCCCTTGAGCAATTAAAAATGGCTGAGGAATTCACCAAAGCCACTTATGATGAAGGTCTGTATGCCCATATTGCGATGGAGGAATTGCTGCCACGCTTCCCACAAGTGCCTCAACTAGCGCAAGACGCTTCTAAGTCGGTTCAAGAAGGCTGGTCAGCCTGGACCACAGGTGTTGAAGAAACTCAGTATCTGTTTATGAAGAAACGTTTGCCGCCTGCACCTGAAGTCTTTACCCGCGCTGTAGGCACTGTGAACGCACACCTCAGTCAGGTAGATCAGATCCTGGGCCGTATTCAGATTCGAGGTTAAGATGCCAAATCTTAATCAAACCCAACCCGGATATCCAACCCAGGTAACGCAAAACCAGCGGCCAGTCTCTCCTTTTGACCGGCCAGCAGGTGCTAGCCAGGCGGGTCCTGGATCGCCTTTTTCACCAGATCAGATGCAATCTCAACCAGTACGGCGGGGAATTGAGCCCAATATTGGGCTTCTAAAAGATAATCAAGCTATTATTTCGCCTTTTCATCGCACAGATGGACAAGCCATTGATTATCTAGCACAACCTCCGGCAGCAGCGCCCGGCACTCAACCCGGCGCAACTGCCCCCAGTGGGCCTCAGAAAATTATTTTCACCTTGCCCAAAGAGATTCCTGAAGGTCCGGCCATTGCCAATATTCAACAAGCCGTTTTACAAGAAGTAGAGTCTGTCAAGCAGCCACAGCAAGCTTTACAATTAATCGCGGCCCATGCAGATCAAGCCCGTGGCTCCAGAGAAACAGCCAATCGTTTCACCTGGGGTGCGCGCTATTACGCTGTGCAAGCAGCTGAGTTGGCTGAACAAACCCAGTCTCAATGGGGACAAATGAATGATGGCCAAAAGCAGATCTTCATGTCTAAAGTGCAAGAATATCGCGATCAGTCTATTTCAATGCTCAACACAGCCAAAGAACATTCGATCACCACTTATAACGAAGCCTTGAAATCCAATTTGGTTTACAATCACTTTTTTACTAGCACGGGCCCAATGACTAAAGCCCTGGATGACCCAAGCATGCAAGTAGTCAAAGCTGAAATTGACGATGCATGGACCCGTTGGAATGGCACTTTCGAGAAAGAGTGGCAAGGACAAAATGTTCAGGCCAAAGGAATTCTGATGGTCATGGACGAAACCACCGCTGAAGTCACCCAACACTTGCATCGCATGAATTCAGCTATCTCTCAGCTCAACTAAACCGATTTAAATTTCAACTATTCAGCAGGCCCACAAAGGCCTGCTGTTTGCTTGAGTGCAGTCATCATTTGCGCAATACTGGGATCATTTGAGATTTTATAGGCCAGCTTTAAAAAGTAGAGTGCATGATCGAGATCTTGCACCAGGGAATATAAATACCCCAGTCCAAAATAAGCTTCATAACGGGCCTTATCTAAACTCATGGCTTCCAAAAAATAAGACACAGCCTGTGAGAGCGCTTCTCGATTTTGAAAGCGGCTGGCCAGAGACTGATCAATCGCTGTAAAGCCCATATCCAGGTATTCCTGATAGCTATTTTTGACCTGGTTAAGAGTAATGCCCATTTGATTACGCACCACTGAGCGGCGGGCAGCGAAGTCAAAACTGACCTCTACTTCTGACTCCAATTCAAATGAAATCGGCTCAAAATCATCGTTAGACTCTGAAACTTCACTGACGTCAGACAAATTAGGCCTATATTCAGCCTGGATAGGTGCAAGAACGGCTACAATCTGAAATGCCTGCCAGCAGACAATATATTTTTGCCAAATCCCGCTGAGCAAGACTTGTTCACTCTCAGACAATTCCAACAGCAAGCGTTGAAACTGTGCTTCAGCAAGCGCCAGAGCAGCAGGCTGAACTTGATTTTGCTGACAAGCCAATAAAATCGACTCGACAGAACGCAACCAGGTCTGTAAAAGAGGGCGTTGCTGTTTAAGTAAGGGGGCCCGCTGCTTATAGATCGCTTCTAAGCTGGCAAACTGCGGTACCAAAAGCAAGAGGTCCGGGCAAGGCTCAGGTAAATGACTTAAGAGTTTGAGTCGGGTTTGCAAGCGCAAGGCAGAAAGGCTTTGCTCAATATTTTCAATCTCAAGCTCCAGGGGTTGAATCTGGGCTTGCAAACGGTTCTTCAGCAGCGTTGAATGCACCTGCGTAAGCTGCAGGCTGAGGTTTTCTTTGCGCGTATAGAGCTGCTGCAATTGCGTGGTATACGCGTGCTCAGAAACACTGGGTTCGGTAGCTGGAGCGCCAGGCACCAGGCGCCTGACTCTGGGTTTAAAGCCCATTTGGCGTGGCGGTGCTCTAAAAGCTTGGGACATAGGTATCCTGTCAGGAGAAATGATCTGCTGCATTGTAACATGGCGACGCTTACGGCCGATTCAAGCCGAGTCGCTCTGCAGCAAAAAACTCAATTTCAACAGGCACTGGGCAAGAGCGGTTCCAACTCTTGCTTAAAGACCTGAGCATGAGCAACAATCTCACGTGCGCCTTCTAAGCTGGAATCAGTGACCTGACCGGCTCCCATTTGCGCCAGGCGCTCAAGTCGCTGCTCTTGTGTCAGTGTGGTAATTTGAATCCGGGTGTCTTGTTGACGCATGTGCTTTTCGATCCAAAGCTGCTGATCAGCAATCGCAGCAATCACAGGCAAGTGAGAAATGCATAATACTTGCTGCTCTCGCGCCAGGCGAGCCAGCTTTTGAGAAACGACCAGGGCCGCTTTGCCACTGATGCCTGCATCCACTTCGTCAAAAATCAAGGTCGCTACCGGGCAGGCATCTTTAAGCACCAATTTAAAAGCCAGCAATAGGCGAGAAGCCTCGCCGCCCGAAGCAATGCGAGCCAGCGGACGCAAAGGTTCGCCTGGATTAGGGCTTAGCAAAAACTGGGCCCGATTGAGCCCGTGCTCGTGCAAACGCTCAGGCTCGTAAGCCAAGTCAACTGAAAAGCGGGTTTTGGCCATGCCCAAATCTTTGAGCTCAGCTTCAATTTTAGGGGCCAGGTCACGGGCCAGGTGCTGCCTGGCCTGATGTACTTGCTGAGCCAAAGTGCGATAGCTTACAAGAGTCGTCTGGTAAGCTTGCTCCAAAGCATGGAAATTTTCAGCACTGCGCTCATAGGCTTGTAACTGGGCTTCTAATTGTTGAGCAAAACCCAAAATAGCTGGAATATCTTCACCGTATTTATGGCGCAATTTTTGCAGCAAGGCCTGACGTGCTTCCAGTTCGTTTAAGCGCTCTGGGTTGTGCTCCACCTGATCACAATAGCCATTTAACTCAGACGATAGGTCCTGAATTTGGATCAACACAGTCTCCAATTGCTCGATCCAGGTTTCTAATTTGCTGTCATAACGAGAAGCCCCACTGAGTAAGCGCTGAACGCCTTCTAACTGTTCAGAGACACCTGGGCCACTCTGATGTTCAGAAAGACCTGTAGAGGCCTGCCCAACAGCTGTTAATAGCTTTTCGGCATGACGCAGACGATCGCGTTCAGCCTCTAAACCAAGTTCTTCATCAGGATCCAGTTGCGCATCCTGAATTTCTTGCCATTGAAAACTTAAAAAATCTTGCTGTCGCTCTCCTTCACGCTGTTCTTCTTGAGCCAGCGTCAGTTCTCTTTGGCTGAGTAAAAGCTGGTGATAGGCGTGAGACAATGCTTTTAAATTAGCTCGATAAGTGACATCGCCCAGGGCATCTAACATCGACAAGTGACGCTCTTCATGAAACAAAGCCTGATTCTCATGTTGGCCAATGCTATCCACCAGGCAAGCCGATAAATCGCGAATCAAGGCCTGAGTCACCAATTGCCCATTCAAACGGGAGCGGCTACCTGTTTTGTGAATCGTTTTGCTCAGGGTCAAGCTGTCAGCATCTAAAAACTCTTCATAAGCACGTTGCAATAAAATTTCACGTACCGCATCAGTCAGCTCAAAGACCGCTTCTAAATAAGCAAACTCAGCCCCCTGACGAATTGTATCCACAGGCAAACGCTGCCCTAAAACGCCTAAAATGGCATCCAGGATTAAGGATTTACCCGCGCCAGTTTCTCCAGTTAAAACACAGAGACCTGTTGAGAAATCGATTTCCAGAGACTCAGCAATCACAAAATTTTGAATCGTTAGTTTTTTAAGCATTTTGTTGGTAAGCTACCGGTTGATTATTTGTTGTTTCATACTACCCAAAAGAGCAAGCAATTCTTGCTGCTCTTTTGACGCCACCCGAAAATGGTCAAGGCTTTTCGACAAATCCTCAACCAGGGCATTAAATTGGGCTGGAGTGATATTCATGCCTGTATGCACATCAATCATGTCTTGCCCACTATAGACGCAGGGTCCACCACTGGCCTGGCAAATTTGCTCAACCAGCATCCGATTGACATGTTCAAGATCTGTGCCAATAAAAAACCCGTTGATACGCGGGTCTTTTGTGACCCGCTGCGTAAAGTCTTTAATAACTGCTTCCAGGGCAGGACGCTGACCCAGACGCTCATACAATGAGGCATTGGGGTCAAGTGCTTGTTTTTGTGTGTATGCACAAGCATTTAAGCTTATTATCAAAAGGGTTATCAGGGATCTCAAGTGCAGCATGTATCTCTCCTGTATAATTATAATTTAATACCATTATACAGTTTAAAGATCAAGGGGATCTGCGATCAATGCACGTGCCAAAGTCAGAGCAACCAGGCGGTTCGAATGGGATGAAAGTACAGATGCAGACTGGATTAGAGTGCTTCCCGTTGTGAAAATATCGTCGATTATTAAGATTCGTTTAGCAGCCCATTTTTTCAGGTTTTTTTGCTGAACACGAAAGGCGCCCGCTAAGGCCAATTGCCTTTGCTCAGGATTGAGATCATACAGGGGCGGAGTTTCCTGAATACGCTCCAGAGCCAGGACGCAAGGACGTCTAATAACAGCAGCAAAACCACGGGCCAGTTGCTCGGCCTGATTATAGCCTCTTTCGAGCTGGCGCTGATGATGTAAAGGCACTGGCACTACCAGATCAGGAAGGGGCCAATGGGCTTGATACCACTCAGCCAGACGCCCACCCAGATGATAAGCCAGGGCCTTGCCCTGATCATACTTGAGTAAATAGAGCCATTGCTTGGTGACCCCGCCATAAACTGCATAAGCCACATGTGGCAAAGGGAAACCAGCGCCAGACAAAAGCTGACGCCCCTGGGAAGGTCCCAGAGGCGTCGCCTGTTGCCAGCAATGCTCACATAAGATATGTTGGCACTGTCGTAAGCAGATCTGACAATGTTTTTGCCACACTAGCGAATAATGACTTCTAGCTCTCCTGTGGTTGGACTCGTATCGATCGTGCCCTGAGACCCAGGTGTATTTTGTTGGATCGTCACTTGTTGCTGAGGATTACTTGGATCCAAGGGCTGATTAGCCAAATTGTTTTGCTCATCACCTTCAGCCACCTGGTCATCTTGCAAGATGCCTTCCCGCTTGAGCTGTTCTTGATCGGCTCGCTGAGGAGCTGATGGAGATAAGTTGTGGCCAATAAAAGTGGTCATGCCAGGTCCCAATTCGATCATATTGTCACCGTTAGCATCTCCGACACCAACCAGGCCAGAAAGGGTTGTAATCTGAGTTGTAGAATTATCAGTTCCCCCGGCCTGAGCCAATTGTATTGAGCCATAGCTGAGGCCATTGAAACCAGCTCCTTGGCTAATCGTAGTCATCGGTTTGACTTCGACTAAAAACTCAGTGCCCAGTACGGTGGCGACAGAAGTACGGGTTCTCACGCGCATGCGACGGCGCTGTTTTTTGACTTTGAAATAAGCTTTGCCACGTTTCAAATGCACACTTTTTGCTCTAACATAACGCACCCGTGCGACAGAGCCGCTGCCCAAACGCATCACTGAGCCATCAGAGTAATGAACCTGTGCCCGTGAGCCTCTCCCGGTACGCACATAAGCGCCACTGGCCACAGGAATACCGCTATAAGCTCTCACCCAGCGGCCCCCCCGCGTGACTTGTACTGTATTAGTGACCCAGGCAACCCGGGCAGAACTGGCTGAGTGGCTTTCAGGGACTTGAATACCCAGGGCCAGTAAGCAAGCCCCCAATCCCATTAAAGTTAACTTTCTCATAAAACACCCTCTCCCTCTAGTTTTCTGTTTGAAGCGCTGTGATTAGATTCAGACCAAACGAAAAGATACTGGCACTGCGTTCAGCTGCCGTCAGATTGATAATTTGATTATAGTCGCCACGTGCTTCCAGGATCAACCAGGGACGAAAAAGATGCCATTGGATCGCAGTACCGGCTCCCAGGCGGACTTCATCGAGTAGATCGCTACTAGACATATAGCCTCGTGGCTGCACCCGCGCATCCAAAAACCAGAACAAATCATTGCGAATCGTATGGCGATAACCAGCAAATAACAAATTGCCAATATAACGTGAGCTCTCGGTCTGAGCATGCAGGTAATCTAACTGGTAGCCGCCAAACAAATAGTTTTGACCCATTGGATAGTAATAAGAAGCACCCAGCAAGAAATCCTGATCAAAGCGCTGAATATTGCCATCGTTACGGTTCAATGAAGACGAAAAAATCGGAACATAGCCGCCATATACATTCGCTGGACCAAACCATTGCGTTACAGTAGCCGAAAGAGGGATCGCCAGAAATTGGTCACGCTCAGCAACATTAAAGTGATTAAACAAAAATCCTTGAGAGCGCAATAAAACCTGTGTCTGTGTCGGGAAGGTATAGCGTAAAATGCCGCTCAGGGTGGTCCGACTAAAGGCAGAACCCGGTGCATCGGCCACCTGGTCTACA
The DNA here is from genome assembly GCA_037968875.1 of Candidatus Sericytochromatia bacterium. Lineage (GTDB taxonomy): Bacteria > Cyanobacteriota > Sericytochromatia > UBA7694 > UBA7694 > JBBKWI01. Next base: position 26,151 of record JBBKWI010000223.1, read on the forward strand.
TTGGTCGTTCCACCGAGGCTTTCACGCAATTCAGCACGCCAGTACCAGGGGTTTTTAGATTGGGGCATACGAATAAAATCGTCTTCGATCGGAGTCTGATTGGGATCCGGCACAAAATCAGGGTCTTCTTCAGGAATCACCAGGAGTGCTTCGGGTAGTTCAGGATCTTCTTCGATCTCAGCATCCTCAGCATCTTCTTCTGGCAGGGGTTCTACTTGTTCTGAGTCTGTGGAATCAGCAGTTTGGGCACCAGCTAAAGTAGGGGTAAGTAAGAAACTGCAGGCACATGCCATCAGGAGTAGAGTACGGTGCAGATGAGATGATTTAGGCATAGTGGTTTCCTTTGTGAAATGGTCTTAACGATTGTATTATGGCAAAGTCAACTCTAGCAGTCAACTCTGCCGATCACAGCGCAGCTGTCAGCCAGATCACGCTACCGCAAGCCTTGCCCCCATCTCTGATGGAGAGCATCTTGCAAGGCCTGCCAGGAAGCACGCCGTACACCTGTAAAAAGCAAACGTTTCAAAAAACCCAAACTATAAACCAGCACAAAGCAAGGCCAGTGATAAAAGCGGGCAAACTGGCGCATGATCAACCAGCGATTGCGATTTTGATAATAGACCCCCAGACCGGCTGCACCGCCAGTACTGGCCGACACCGCATGAAAAACCTGGACTTCAGGCAAACAAATGAGAGCAAAGCCCTGCTTGCGGGCCCGCAAGCACAAATCCAGATCTTCTAGGTACAAAAAATAACGGGGATCAAAGCCTTGCAATTGGCGACAGGCTTCAGCAGGCAGAAAAACTAAGCAGCCACTGATAAAGCGCGTCTGCTGCGCTTTGCGCAAAGGCTCTTGACAATGCTCAACACGCATCCAGGACAGCGAGTAATACCCGCCACTAAACCAAACGTCACCACTTGCGGTATAAATCTGACCACTCAATAAGGCCTGATGCCCATAATCCTGGCTGGCTTGCCGCAAAGGAATTAAAATATCCCGGCTAACCCAGGTATCGTTATTCAAAAACAAGACCCCCTCAGCCCCGTCCTGTAGCGCTTGCCACATGCCCTGATTGCAGCCCTCACCAAAGCCCAGATTGTGTGATTGCGGCAAAAAAACGATCCCGTCTGCTTCAAACTCAGCAGACAAACACTCCAGAGATCCGTCAGCAGAGGCGTTATCCACCACATAAATCGAATAAGAGCCCTCTAAATAAGCCAATAAAGAACGCAGACAACGCCGCGTCAACTCCGCTTGCCGATAATGTACCAGGACTAGCGCTATATGCATCAAAACAAAGGCTCGAACCAGGGCTTCCAAAAGCGTTCATAGCCCAGACCCACCCCCAAAATAACACTCGCTCCGACTTCGCGATTACTCGCCAGTTTACCCTGGAATAAATAGCTGTCAGCGTAAAAGCGCAAAGAGAGATTTTGCGTCAGAGAAACGTCCAGTGAAGAGACCCACTGGGCAATCAAACCCAGACTAGAGGCATTGTCATTGGGCGTTGGAAAGAAATAGCGAAAATCCAAATCGTTTTTCCACTTGAGACTGGTGTTGATCGGTTGCTCATGCACAAATTTCAAATCGAAACCGGCCTCTAGATTGTTGGGTACATTCAGATCACGCCGCAGTGCCAGACCCGTCTTAAAGGTTTTTAAACGCGGGCCGGAAGGAATACTCAAGCCCAATACACCACGTAACTCTGACTGCAAAGGATTGTTTAACTTTGTCTCAGGGTTGAGTGTGGCTGTGAACTCCGTATCATAAAGACCCTCTAAAAAAGGAACCAATGAGATACGAGTCTCTCCCAGAGGGAACTCAAATAAGCGCAATTGTAGCTCCGTCGAAAAGACCAGGTCATCTTGATTTTCGCTAAAGCGCTCTTTGGCGTCTGCAGCCAGAGCCTGATCAATCACTGACAAGCCCTCATATTTGGCCAGAAGACGATTGTCCCAGCCTAGCCCCTGATTATCTAAAGCAAAACCCAATTGGCTAATTCCGCCAAAAGTAAAGCTACTAGGTGAAGTCACTCGGGTTTCCCGGACCTCGGCATAGCTTTGGTTATTGAGGGCGTTATAGCCGCTGAGATTGAATTGTAATTTATCAAGATGAATCGTAAACAGAGTCCGTTTTTGATGCCACAGTGGCTTGAGATAAGCCGCCGTGTGTTCGGGAGGCTGCTGCTTTAAGTTCTGTAAAACACCGAGTAAAACCTCTCGTAAATAAACGGCACCCTGGTGCTCTTCCCGAAAAGGATGCCGCGTCTTTATCAGATTGGCTTGCGTAAGCTGCCTCTGAACTGCGGGCATCTGGGCAATGCTACTGGGAATCAAGACCCGATAGATTTGTCTATGACTGCCGATATCTCTTCCCCAAACTTGCGTTTTGGCAGCGTTCACGCCCCCAAACAAAAGATTGGCATCGGGAATTTCGAGTAATTTTTTTAAGGACTCGCCATCGATTGTATACAATTGCAAAGTATCAGGCATTTTCAGGCCTTCATAAACCAATAAGCGTGGCAAGGCCCCCGGCACATTGAACTCAGTTGAATAGTCTCGTTTAAACAAGACGACTTCCGCATCAAAGCTTTCAAGCAAACCATTCATTTCTAGATTGGCAAACATTTCAGCAGTCATATAAGGGGGATAGAGCGTCAGAAGTTCTTCGCGTGAGAGTGCCTGATACCCCCCACCCAGAGAGCGCGCAATAGCCTGAATTGACCGGGAGTTAATAAAAAGATTCAGCAAGTCTGGATCCCGACGTATTTGTGCTTCTAAATTGGGTATCAGGATCTCCAGGGCATCCCGGTAAGCTTGTTGACGAACCTTTAAGATTGGTTCTAAGAACTGGCGCTCAGGCGGTAACCCGAAAAAGATCGGAAACATATCTGAATCCCAACGGGATTGGCTTTCGCTTTGGGTAAAACGCAAACGGTTAACGGCATAAGGACTCGTTTGTGGAATAAAAACATGAGGCCCCTGATTACCTCTTAGAACCAATGATTCACTGAGAGATTGAGGCGGACTCTGAGTCGGAGTTAAAATCAGATCGAGATGCTGATTATAAGCTTTAAGCTCTTGAATCTTTTGGGTATCGAGATGTGTCAAGAGAACGATTTGCACGCTCTCAGAGCGCTGATTTAAGGGAGATTTCCTCCAGTTTTGCAAGGCCTGTTCTAAGGCTTGTTCGGGCTCCAGAATAGTGAGGCTCTGTGGTAACGTGCCGTTGAGTTGGAGTATTTTTAAGGCATCGGCGTCAGCAACCCCAATCACAAGCAAGCGCTTGCCATTTTGTTCGATTAAACGATACGGACTAAAAAGATAGTGGCCATCTTGTTTGAGAGAAGCCGAAATCAGCGGCAGTTGATAACGCGCTTGCTCAGCCAATAAATTGTCCAAACCGCCCTGTAATTCATTTCTACCAATATTCAAAGCTGTGTAATTGAGCGTTTGCGACATCTGGAGAGAATTCTGGCGCTGTAATGACAAGCGATCAGTCATTACAGCACTCAGTCCCTCTAACAAATTGCCCGAATCAAGTAAGAGGTCGCCCGGCTGACGCTGCAATTGAATCAAGCGAAGTCGACGTGAGCCTTCGCCCTGAGGCTGACCAATCAGATTAAAGTGCACATCGCTATGATCCTTGTGTTCAAAACGCATATCAAAACCCAGAATCAGCTCCCACTGTAGCGGATCGACGGGCAATGGGGCCGTCTCTGACGCGATCAAGTGCAGGCCATAGATCCCCCCCGGATAACGCTGCCACTCGGCTTCCTTTACATTGAACTGTTCAGCATAAGGAGTCCGAGCCACAAAGTCAAAAAGAGCCTGCATTTCAGGGCCTGCCTCTGCCTGAAGAATGATCCCATTGGCAGAAGACAGTAACTGAATACGGCGACGCTCCAGGGGAGCAGGCAAGTTTTTTAAAAAAACTTCGAGCTGGGGAATGCCAAAACCATCCCCCCAGAGATAGCCATTTTCAGAAGCGAAGTAGACACGGGTTTTATCAATGCCAAAGCTTTTCAGGCGCAAATCGTCAGCACGACTTTCAAAAAAAGAAGAACCTAATAAATAAGGCTGCCCCAACTGATAACGATAAGCAGAAGCTAAACCGTCCACCTCGCTGGTATGCCAAAGGGTCAGAGGCTCAGCCCAAGCAGGTAGAGACCAAGAAAATAGAAAAATGAAAAGGACAAAACGGGTAATCATGCCTCGTTTATACCACATCTTGCTAAGCTCACAGCGCCAATCGCAAGTAAGGTTCAAAAATAGCTAACTTTTAGTTAACCTTTGCTTATATCTGTTCAGATAGAGTGGCCACCAAGCCATAATAATATTAACAAAGCGTAAGAGAGCATAAGCAAGATGAGCAACTTAGCAATTCAGTCCCCTTCATCAGCGATTCAAACCCAGCCTATTCCTCAAAGCAAACCAGAAAAAGTTCAGCCTCAGGCCGCCCCAAGTGGCGCATCTTCTTTAGCTAACGGTGATCAACTCCAAACCTACACTGTTAAAAAAGGTGACAATCTCTGGAATATTTCCAAGTCCAAACTGGGAGATCCCAATCTCTGGAAAAGTATTCATAACCTCAACAAAGGTCAAATTAAAAATCCCGATCTGATCTACCCAAATCAAATCTTAAAACTGCCTATCTTGGCGCAACCCACACAACCGACACCGACTCAACCCGCTCCCACGCAGCCCAGTCAACCCGCACAACCGGCCCAACCCACTCCAGCTCCTGTACAGCCCACACCCGCTCAACCGCCAGTAATCAGTGAACCAACCCTACCCGTTCAACCAGCTCCGCCGGCAGTTGTTGATGCCCCCCTGGCCCCCACAAAACCAGGATCAAGCCTACGCAGTGACATTGGCAGAGCAGCTGTAATTGGTGGAGCTATAGGTGCCATCGGTACCGCTGCCGCTCTGACTGCCATCACGGCCAACTTATCAGCTCCTCTCTCTAACCTCGGCGGCTATGGCACCGCACAAGTCGTCGCTAAAAAAGTCGCTTCTCTGGGTTTAAAAGTCCCTCAGGGCCCTGGGCTCTCTAAGTTGGTATCTACTGTCGGTGGCCCTAAAATGGCCGCTGCTGGCGTCGCTATCGGCGTGGGGCTCGCAGTCGCGGGTATCGCCGCTGGTTCTTATTATCTCTATAACAAAGCCAACGACTGAGGTTCCGTTTTTAAATAAAAAGTTTTAGAGACGAAAGTCTCTACTCTCTACGCAATCGGGTGTCATTAAATGACACCCTTTTTTTTGTCCGAATTTAGCAAACTGAAATCGCTGACTAAGTGATCGTCAACTCGGGTTCTTTGATCACTTCACCTTCACAGACTAAAGTGGCCTGTTGGTATAAAGAAGTCATGGCCTTTTCCATGCGCCCCAGCATATAAGCCTGAATCACAGCCGGGTCTGTTTTAAGATCATCTACAAAAGCATTCGGATCTTCAAGCTCAAGTAAATCCAGAAAAGGCCCGATCAAACAGCCCATTTCTTCAGGACTGACATCAAAATTTTCCTGTCTTGCAATCGCTTCAGCGACCAGTGCACAGGCCGCATCAATCGAGATTTCTTCGAGTATGCTTTCTTGCTCCAGATAAAAATCGCGTGCCGCACCTAGCATCCCTTGAGATAAGCCCTGAGCAAGCAAGAGAGGCTTTTCACGCTGCTCCCAGGCCTGCAAAACACGGTGTTCCAAAAATGCTTCTGACAAATCAAACTGGGACTGAGAGACCACATGCATCAAAACAAATTGACGTGTTTGCTCACGCCAACGCCATTGATTCTCTTGTAGCTGCTGCTGATAAAAAGCGGCCATCATTTGATCCATATCAGCAAAACCCAGACGTTCGGGTAAGACTTCCAATTCTGGTTTGTCCAGCTCATAGACTTCATGGACATGCACATCAAAGTTTGCCATGACGCCCCGATACGCTGGCAAATAATAATTATCTGGCAAGGCCAAGTCAAAACTCAGATGTTCACCTTCGGTAGCTCCCACCAGCTGTTCAGTCAGATCGGGTAGATTATTGCCCGCTTTTTCGACATAAAAGTCATAATTGGCAAAGCACAGAGCGGGCAACGGCTGATTGTCCACCAGAGCAATTAAATCGATTTTGACTAAATCACCTGTTTCCACAGTTCCATTTGATAGGTGGCGCTCAGCCAAACGATACTGATGATCGACTGCTTGCCACATCAAACTCGCTTCAGTGGGTAAATTCACAGGTGGGACATCAAGTTTCAGCTTATAACTCTTCGGCAAAGTCACTTCAGGCAATTGTTCAAACACGACCTGAATACAGACGCCGTCATGGAGAGGGTTGCGAACGACTTGCCAGGTCGGAGGTTTCCAAGGTGTTAGTTTTTGTTCCTGAGAAAATTGGCTGATAGTCTTTTTGGCGACCCGATTTTGAACCAGACGCTTAACTTCATTCACTGAAGGCAGCGTGCGTTGACCTTGGCGATAGCGCTGAATCAACAGATTTTCATCCTGTTTCAGCAAGCCCTGTGACAGCCAGATTTCAGCTTCTATACGGCTGGGGGGAGAACTAAGAATTTGGTATTTCATAAGCGAAAAATCACCACAGGCTCCTAAAGAAATCTTTCGTGGCCGCAGCTGCCTGCCCCGCACGATTACTCACCACATCGGTGGCCTGGCTGGCGCGATTCTTCACCACATCGGTGGCCTTACTGGCACGGTTCTTCACCACATCGGTGGCCTTACTGGCACGATTCTTCACCACATCGGTGGCCTTACTGGCACGATTCTTCACCACATCGGTGGCCTGGCTGGCACGATTCTTCACCACATTGGTGGCCTGGTTGGCGCGATTTTTCACCACATTGGTGGCCTGGTTGGCGCGATTCTTCACCACATTGGTGGCCTGGTTGGCGCGATTTTTCACCACATTGGTGGTCTGGTC
>JBBKWI010000224.1:0-2529 GCA_037968875.1 Candidatus Sericytochromatia bacterium
CAGCCCGTAAACAATGTGCTATTAACACTAGAGCCCGGAGCGATTCAAACCTGGAGCTACAACGGAGGAAAATACCAGTTTAAAGATTTGCCCGCAGGCCAATATACCCTGAACGTTGACAAAGATGGTTTTAATCCGCGTCATTTTAAGCTCGCGGTTTCAGGCGATCAAACAGAAGCTTTCAATGTCGACTTATGGCCAGCTTTGAAAGAGATCAGCGTCAGTCCAGATCCAATCAGGGTGTTCGTTGGCGTTGATTTGCAAGTGGATGCCCTGGCAAAATTTGCCGATGGCTCGAGTTCGCGTCAACTTAAATGGAATATTCTCAATACAACTCTGGCGAAAATCAGCGCAGGAGGCCTGATCACAGGCTTGCAATCCGGTAAAACCCGCTTGCAAATTGCTCTGAATGACAGTGAAAGCTGGCAAAAGGAGCTGGAGATCGAAATCGTGCGCTATATTTTTGGCTTGACGGGACCCAGTCGCATGAGTCAAAAAAGTCGCGTCAGGGTCTTTGCGGATCCACCCGCAGATTCACAATTTGCAAATGCTGACTATAGCTGGAAATCTAGCGACCCCACAATTGCAAAAGTCACGCCGCATCCAGCGGCACAAAGCATCGCTATTATCGAAGCTTTAAAACCAGGAGAAGTTGAAATAGAAGCCACTCTCAATGTAGCTTCCAAAAACTTAACCCTGACCAGTAAAAAATTAATCATATCAATTGAAGAATAAGGTAAAAAATGAAAAAGAAATTAATCCTAGCAATGGTGTTCTCTCTCCTCTGTTCCAATGTCCAGGCTGCTGAACGGCCATACTCAGAAGCTGAAAAGCAAATTGCTCAAAGCCTTGAGAAACTCTTCGGCACGATTGGGAAACAAGTCAAAGAAACAAAAGATGCGCTTACGAAAGAAACGCAAGACATCAACAAAAGTCTCAAAAAAGAACTTGAGCCAGGCTTATTTCGTGAATTGTCGTTAAACAAAGACACCCGTTTCTTTATGGGAGCTTTGGTTAAAGCTGATCTTTTATATGTTTTGCAAGATCAAAAAGCACATACCTTATTGGTACCTACAGATGCTGCTTTTGAAAAATTGCCAGAGGCCACTCGCAATCGCTTACTCACAGATAAAGCTTATTTACATAAAGTCGTCGCCCATCATATTTACGGAGGCAATCTAGATGGCCGAGCGCTTTATCGTGCCCGAGTCATCAAGTCAGCAGCCGGAGAAAAAGTCAGGGTCACTTACTGGAAAAAGAATCTTTATGCAAATAAAGTCTTGCTTTCCAAACCCAATCAAAAAACCAGCAATGGCTACTACCACCTGATTGACCAGGTCATGATCCCTAAGAACTTGAAATAGGTAAGATTTAATGACAGCGAAGCAAAAGAAAATCGCTCTCTGGATAACAGCTGGACTGATGATCTATCTGCTCTATCTACTGCGAGATATTCTCCTCCCTTTTATCATGAGTGGCATTCTCATTTATTTGATGGCGCCAGCTGTCAATTTTCTGGTGAAGCCGCGTGGTAAGCTCAGGCTTTCACGTGGGCTCGCAGTTGTCCTCGTTTATTTGGGGACTTTTATCTGTCTGGGTCTGATCTTTATTCTGGTGCTGCCGCCTCTATACACAGAGTTTTTAAGGATCACCCAGCAAATTCCTGTTGAAATCACTAATTTCAGGGCGAATACCTTACCCCATTGGCTCGATACCGCCGAAAGATTTAACTCACGTTATGACATGAATCTGGATCTAGAAAAGTTTTTAGATCAAAGCCTGGAAAATTTGACGGGCTTTGCCAGCCATCAAATTGAGATTTTACCCCACCGCTTGCAGTTTATTCTGGAAAGATTTATGTCAGCATTGAGTACATTTTTAGTGATCTTTATTGTAACTGGTTTTGTGCTGATGGACTTACCACAGATCAAGCAGAAACTGCACTCCCTGATACCTCCTGGCAATCGAGAAACAGTCTTAACTCTACTCAACGAAATGAACAAAGATCTTAGCGGTACTATTCGTGGACAATTAATGATCTGTTTGATTAATGGCATTTTAACCACGGTTGGCTTATTGTTAATTCAAGTTAAGTTTGCTGTAACGATTGGTTTTATCGCCGGCATTTTCAGTATCATCCCGGTCTTTGGTGCATTAATCAGCACGATTCCAGCCGTTTTAATTGGCTTAACGCAATCCGTAGGCACAGCAATCGCGATTGTTGTGATGATTGCGGTGATCCATCTGTTAGAGGCCAATGTCTTAAACCCCAAAATTTTGGGGCACACGGTTGAGCTTCATCCTGCCATAATCGTCTTTGCGATTTTGGTCGGAGAACACTTCTTTGGTGCAATTGGACTGTTGTTTGCAGTTCCGGTCGCAGCTATCTTACGTTCCGTTGTGAAATTTATATATTTGAATTATTTCCTGGAGGAAACAACCCATGAACACGAATCCATTTGAACAATCTCAACAAATTTTAGGAAAGCTAGATCACAAGTGTGTCAAAACCAGTAAGCAATTGAAAGC
>JBBKWI010000225.1:0-20058 GCA_037968875.1 Candidatus Sericytochromatia bacterium
TTATCTAAATCTGGATGGATTTGTTTTAAAGCCTGAAACAGAGCCAGTACCTTTTCACTGTTTGCTGCTAAAATTTTTTGAAAACCATAGAAATCCTCTGCTGGCTCCAAAAACACGCTTACAGCCTTAAGCAACGCTGATGAAAACAAAGGAAAAACCCAATGCTAAGTATAAAAAAAAGGCCCAGTGGAGCCTCGCTGAAAGCCCCAAGTCAAACCTATTGGGCATTCTCAATGAGCTGGGAAACTTCTTTTTTGAAAAACCAGTGGATTGGCAGTTGTTAAAGTCTGACACTGTGCTCCACGAAAACGTGACATTAAGATACTCCAGAGCAGAGTCTCATGAGCCTCTGCATTAAGGCGAGACCTGAAAAGGCGGCATCCCCGCCGGAGCAATCATCTGAATCGTTTCGTAAGGCAGATCGACACCTGAATCCCGCAAGACATTAAAGACTTTTTCGCGCAAGAAAAAGCGTTCAGAGACATGCTCGCGCTCATCATCAATCCAGACCCGCACCTGCAGAGCAATATTATAATCATTCAAAGCCGTGACCACGACAGTCGCTGGCGGTATGCTCATATAACGATTTTTTTCTTCACTGACAGCCTTGAGTAAGATCTGACGAGCCGCTTCAATATCTTCTTCGACGCCAATCGTGACGTCAATATCAAGGCGCAAATTCGGAAAATTGGTATAAGAAACCACTTTGCCGTTGACTATATTGGTATTGGGAATCGCCACCATTTTGCCATCTACAGTCACAATTCGAGTCGAACGCAAAGTGATGCGTTGGACCTTACCATAGATCCCATCGATCTCAACCAGATCTCCAGTGGTAAATGGGCGATCCCAGAAAATAAAGATCCCGGCAATCACATTAGAAAGTGTGTCTTTGGCAGCAAAACCCAGGGTCAAGCCTAATACCCCCAGTGAAGCCAGAATCGAAGTCGTATTGATGCCCAAAGCTCCCAGAGAAGCCAGTCCACCAATACAAAAGAGCGTGTACTTTAAAATCTCCTGTACAAAATTAGCAGCCGTTTCGTCAAGCTTGGCCCGCCGAAACACCAATTCTAGGGAACGTGAGATAACCAACCACAAAATCAGGAAAAAGACGATATAGATCGTCGCCATCACCAGACCTGTGAAATGCGAATAAAACCAGGTTTTCAGATTAAGCACAGCTAAATCCTGATTAATCTCCTGCTGAATCGGCTGCCAAAGTTGGCTGGCAGTGGGATCAGCTAAAACAGGTCTGACAGGGACTGGCACCAACTCAGGGCTAACACTTGCACTGGGTTTGGCAGAAGCCATCAGGATCGATAAGTCCTGCGCAATTTGAAAGTCGGTCATTATTTAGAGCGCTTGGGACGATAAACATGGGTCGCCTGTCCAAAAAAGACTTCAGCGGATTCCATCGTGGTTTCAGCCAGAGTCGGGTGGGCATGAATCGTGAGTTTGACATCATCGACAACAGCTCCCATTTCAAGTGCCAGGGTGCCTTCAGCGATCAATTCGCCCGCTCCTTTGCCAACAATTCCCACACCCAAAATACGACGGGTCTCAGGATCGACAATCATTTTGGTCAAGCCTTCGGTGCGATCTAAGGTAATCGCTCGGCCAGAGGCAGCCCAGGGAAACCGGGCGACTTCGACCTTGCGGCCTTGTTCCTGAGCTTCTTTTTCGGTCAGGCCAGCCCAGGCAATTTCGGGGTCTGTGAAAACCACAGCAGGGATAGCATAGGGCTCAAAGGCAACTTTGTGGCCAGCGATATGCTCGGCAGCCGTGCGGCCTTCATGAGACGCTTTGTGAGCCAACATCGGTTGACCGACCAGATCGCCAATCGCATAAATATGCGGAATCTGGGTTTGCAATTGGGCATTGACAGGTAAGAAGCCTTGTTTGTCGGTATCAAGTCCAATCGCTTCCAGACCTATCCCTTTGCTATTGGGACGGCGTCCGACCGAAACCAATATTTTGTCAAAGCTGTCTTCAAAAGCTTTGCCGTCTGGCCCTTCAAAAGAAACCTTGATTCCGTCTGCGTTTTCTTCTGCGCCAGTGACTTTGGTCTTGAGCATAATCTTGGCCAATTGGCCTTCTAAGCGCTTAGCCAGCGGTTTGACCAGATCATCATCAGCCGCCGCCAACAGACTGTCTAGCATTTCAACTACGGTGACTTCTGAGCCAAATGCTGAGTAGGCTGTTGCCATTTCTAAGCCAATGTAACCGCCCCCGAGCACCAATAGGCGTTTAGGAATATCTTTAAGTTCAAGGGCATCAGTTGAGTCCATCACGCGTTCTGACTGGGGCAAAAATGGCAAATGAATTGGATGCGAGCCGGTCGCAATCACCAGATGCTCAAAGGTATGGGTTTCGGCTTTGCCCTCATGGGTCGTGATCGCCAGCGTGTTTTTGTCTTTGATCGTACCGCTGCCACGCAGATAGGTGATTTTGCGGGCTTTGGCCAATTGACCAACGCCACCGGTCAGTTTTTTGACTACGCCTTTGTCTTTCCATTCGCGCAGTTTATCTAAATCAATTTCTGGCTCCGCAAAAGTCAGGCCCCACGCAGAGGCATGGCGGGCTTCACGAATCAATTCGGCAGCGTGCAATAAGGCTTTAGAAGGAATGCAGCCTTCATAAAGGCAGACGCCACCAGGATTCTCGCGTTTTTCGACCAGGGTCACATCCAGGCCCAGATCAGCAGCTAAAAAGGCAGCAGCATAGCCGCCCGGACCGCCACCTAAGACGGTGACTTGTGTTTTTTTGGTACTCATTTATTTTCTCCTTGCATCATCATCGTAAAGGGACTTTCTAAGGCCATGGCAATCCAGCGCAGGAAGCGGGCCGCATCAGCGCCATCAATCAGGCGGTGATCATAAGAGATCGAGAGCGGCATAATCATGCGGGGTTCAAAAGATTCCCCCTGCCAAACGGGCTGCATCGTGGCACGACCGACACCCAGAATGGCTACCTGTGGCCAATTAACAATCGGTGTGAAATAGCTTGTGCCCAGGCCACCGAGGTTAGTAATCGTAAAATTAGCACCAGACATCTGTGCAACTGAAAGCTTGCGGTCACGCGCCAGACCCGCTAATTCATTGAGTTCCAGCGAAAGCTCGATCAAGCCTTTTTGGTCAGCATTTTGCAAGACAGGCACCAGCAAGCCCCGCGGCGTATCAACAGCCACGCCAATGTGATAGTACTTTTTATAGACGATCTGCTCTTTTTTGAGATCTAAACTGGCGTTAAATTTAGGGAATTGCTTTAAAGCCAGGGCGCAGACTTTGAGTAAGATAGCCGTCACGGTCAGTTTGCCACCGGCGCGATCCATGACTTTGGTCTGGGTTTTACGAAAGCGCTCCAGCTCAGTGATATCGGCCTGGTCGTATTGGGTTACATGGGGAATCTGATTCCAGGATAGGCTCATTTGTTTGGCTGTGGCTCGCCGCACATTGCTGATCTTTTCAGTTTCGATCGGACCAAACTCAGCAAAGTCAGGCAAATCAGGCACGTCTAGTGCAGTCGCCACATTGCCACTGGCAGCGGGAGATTGCAGACGCTGTTTGACATGGGCTTTCACATCATCTTCCGATATGCGGCCATTGGCACCCGAGCCACTCACCGTTTGAATATCAACGCCTAACTCACGGGCAAAACGACGCACCGAAGGTGCAGCCGCTACCGGATTCCCCAGGTCAGGGCGCTTTCCTGAAAGCACTTCAGGTGTTTTCGGTTTATCCGTAGCAGATGTGGACGCACTGACTGACGGAGTCTCTGATTTTGCAGCCGTTTTTTCAGTCTGTGCCGCTTTGGGCACAGCGGCCTTTTTAGCTTGCTTTGGCGCAACTTTGGCGCTGCCGCTTAAGATCAAAATCAACTGCCCTTCGCTGACAGAATCGCCTTCACTCAAAGCAATACTTTTAACGGTACCTGCTGCTGTCGACGGGACTTCGACCGAAGCCTTATCTGACTCCAACTCAATTAGAGCCTGATCTTTTTCAATCGTATCACCTTCAGCAACCAGCACAGCAATCACTTCAGCCTGATCAATGCCATCCCCTAATTTGGGCACGGTGATCTCCAGGGTTTGAGACTCATTGGCTTCAACAGACGGCTCTTCTTCAGCTTCAGTATTTTCTTCAGGCACGGGTGCTGTCGAATTTTGATCCGCTTTTGAATCAGCTTCAATTTTTTCAATGGCTTCAGCAGTCTGATCACTCTTATCAGTAGCTCCACTGGCTTCCAAAACCAGAATCAGCTGACCTTCGCTGACCGTATCGCCCTCACTCAAAGCAATACTCTTAACGATACCCGCCGCTGTCGACGGGACTTCGACAGAAGCTTTGTCTGATTCCAGCTCGATTAAAGCCTGGTCTTTTTCGATCGTATCGCCTGCAGCAACCAAAACGGCAATTACTTCAGCTTGATCAATTCCATCACCCAATTTGGGGACTGTGATTTCTTGTGTCATTTATCTTACTCCGTTCTATACCGTAATCGGGTTGGCTTTGTCAGGATCAATGCCCAGGTTCTGCTGGGCGTCTTTTAAGAGCTTACTATCCAACTGGCCTTCGCGCACCAGGTGGCTCAGAGCCGCCCAGACCGTATGGGCAGCATCAACTTCAAAGAAGCGACGCAAATCGCTGCGGCCTTCACTGCGGCCAAAACCATCTGTGCCCAGGGCAACCAGGGGTTGCTCTAACCACTGCACCAAAGAATGCGGCAGCAATTTCACATTATCTGAAACGGCAATAATGGGGCCTTTAGATTCTTTCATAACTTCAGACAGATAAGGGATTTGCGGCTCTGACTCAGGGTGCAAAAGATTCCAACGCTCCGCATCCATCGCATTACGATAAAGCTCTTTATAAGAGGTCACGCTCCAGACATCAGCAGCGACGCCGTATTTCTCTAGCATCTCAGCAGCCTTGAGAACTTCAGGCATCAAAGCACCTGAGCCCCAGAGTTGCACCTGAGCCTTAGGTTGCACCAATTCAGAACTTTGGAAGAGATAAAGCCCTTTCAAGATCCCTTTGCGTACGCGCTCTCCATCTGGCATTGCAGGCTGAATATACGCTTCGTTTTCAACCGTCAGATAGTAAAACTCGTCAATCTGATCGACATACATGCGCTGAATACCTTCTTGAATGATCACGCCAATCTCATAAGCAAAGGCTGGATCATAGGCCCGGATATTGGGATGCGGATGCGCCAGTACATGAGAATGACCATCCTGATGCTGCAGGCCTTCACCCGCCAGCGTCGTACGCCCAGCTGTTGCACCGACTAAGAAGCCGCGGCAACGCATGTCACCAGCAGCCCAGGCCAGATCTCCAATGCGCTGAAATCCAAACATCGAATAAAAGGTAAAGAAAGGGATCATATTCACGCCGTGGGTAGCATAAGCCGTACCCGCAGCAATAAATGACGACATCGAACCTGCTTCAGTAATGCCTTCTTCGAGAATCTGACCATCTTTGGCTTCACGATAACGCAAGAGCGAATCTGAATCCACCGGCTCATATTTTTGGCCCTGATGCGAATAGATTCCATACTTATTAAATAAAGACTCCATACCAAAAGTGCGCGCTTCGTCAGGAATAATCGGCACGATCAATTTGCCCATATTTTTGTCTTTAAGCAAACGGCCCAATAAGCGCACATAAGCCATGGTGGTGGTCACTTCGCGGTCACCTGAACCCGCATCAAACTCTTGAAACAATTTATCAGGGGCAACAGGCAAAGGCTCTACATCAACTTTGCGCGTAGGTACATAGCCACCCAGAGCTTGACGACGACTGTGCAAGTATTTCATTTCTTCGGAGTCAGCATCGGGCTTATAAAAAGGCGCTCCTTTAAGCTGCTCATCGGAGAGTGGAATATTAAAGCGAGAACGGAATTCGCGCAGCTCTTCTTCGTTGAGTTTTTTCTGAGAGTGGGTAATGTTTTTCCCTTCCCCACTTTCACCGAGTCCATAGCCTTTGACTGTTTTGGCCAGAATCACTGTCGGTCTGCCCTTGGTATTGGTGGCTGCATAGTAAGCTGCATATACTTTCAAGGAGTCGTGACCACCGCGATGCAGCTTCCAGATTTGCTCATCTGTATAGTCTTCGACCAGCTTGGCAGTCTCGGGATTCTTACCAAAGAATGCTTCTCGCACATATTTGCCTGAGCCACTGCCTTTGTACTTCTGATACTCACCATCGATGGTTTCATTCATGATTTGTACCAGCTGGCCTGACTCATCATTCTCCAGCAGGGGATCCCAGTTTGAGCCCCAGACCACCTTGATTACATTCCAACCAGCGCCTCTAAAGACAGCTTCTAGTTCCTGAATAATTTTCTGATTACCACGTACGGGGCCATCCAGACGCTGCAGATTGCAATTGATGACATAAGTCAGATTATCCAAAGACTCACGACCAGCCAGAGAAATAGCGCCCAGTGATTCAGGTTCGTCCATTTCGCCATCGCCTAAAAAGGCCCAAACACGACCGGTTTTTTTGCGTAATCCACGGTTTTCTAAATAGCGGTTAAAGCGCGCCTGATAAATCGCCATCAATGGACCCAGGCCCATCGAAACCGTCGGAAACTCCCAAAAATCAGGCATCAACCAGGGGTGAGGGTAAGACGAAAGACCGCCGCCATCAGCTAGTTCCCGGCGAAAGTTTTCTAGTTGGGTCTCAGTTAAGCGGCCTTCTAAAAAGGCGCGGGCATAAATCCCCGGTGAGGCATGGCCCTGAAAATAGATTTGGTCACCAGGATCTTCACCAGATTTGCCTTTGAAAAAATGATTAAAGCCCACTTCATACAAGGTCGCAGAAGAAGCAAAAGTAGAGATATGTCCCCCGATGCCATCTTCGTTGCGATTGGCGCGAACCACCATCGCCATTGCATTCCAGCGAATAATACTCTTGATCCGGCGCTCGATTTCATAGCTACCTGGATACGGTGGCTGCTGATCGCGATTGATCGTATTGATATAAGGGGTATTCGCCGTAAAGGGCAGATCCACCCCAAATTTAGCTGCTCGATTTTGCAAGCGTGAAAATAAGCGCAAGACGCGCTCGGATGAGTTATTTTTCAGAACATAATCGAGGGAGTCCAACCATTCCTGATCTTCAATTTGTTCCAGATCGTGATCATCTGTTGCCATAGTGAGTTCTCCTTTAGTGCGATTGGCGATGACACGGCGATAGGGTTGCTATATCGATCTCAGCCACAGGTTATTTCTCTCTATTATACCGATGTTCATACCTTGTTTGGGATCCGCTAAGTGTTTGAGAAAAGTGAGTTTAGCGCAAAATGCTCTCGCTCCAAACAAATAGAACCCGCCTACTCAAGTTTTAATAGTAGATGGGTTCAGTGTTTTAGAAAATTCGTCTGGCAGTATTGAACAAAGCTTTCAAGTCAAAGCTACATTTAAATTTTGCTTTATTTAAGGCGTAACTTCACGACTCAAGTTTGCCTTCAAATTGGCATTTTGTTCCTGGTTTTGGTCAACTTGCAACAGTCCTTCAGAGCCAACGGCTAAATCTTGTTGACGATGGGGCACCAATACCAAGAGATTTACAGCAAAACCAAGCTCTTCCATACGATGTACGATCGCCTGGTAGTGCTCTGGCTCCATAAAAGGTTTACGGCTCAAAATCCTGAGATGACTGCGTGAGGGCGTTGCAATAATCGCATACTCGTAGTTTACGCCGGTTTCTAGTACCCAGTAGTTCATCGCCATCGGACCCAGCACAGGCTTCTGCATCTGGGCGGGATACTCAGCATCAAAACTGATGACCGTCTCAGATTGAATCGCTGTTTGACTAAAGTCATCTGGATAATAGGCATAGGTTTCTTTGAGTTGATGCTCGCCAATACGCTCGTAATGGACTTGCACACCTAATTTTTGATGCTTGCCTGTATCAAAACGGGCGATCTCATACCACTGCCCGCTAAACAAGTCTGGGTTCAATCCAGGAGCTGCTTTCAAGCTTGTGCGTTTACTTTCCAGCTGATTTTTAAGGCGGTTGCCAAGCACCAAACCGCCACTGATAGCAGCACCCAGGCCAATTATCGAGCCAATAATTTTTAAAGATAAGCTAAGCAGCGATCTTTTTTGCGGGATCAGGTCTTCTGCCTGAATTTCAATCACTTGTTGTTCTTGATTTAGATAATCTTGTACCGAATCTAATTCCTGGCGTGTTTCGTCTAAGCTATCTTCCAGTTTATCGATCCATTCAGGGGCTTGTTTTTGGTGTTGTAATTTCAAGGTCAGCATGAGGGGCTCCTTCTAGGTATGTTATACCCTTCATTAAAAGCAATGACAGATCAAAATGGCTCCCTTTGGCCTATTTAAATTGTATTAAAGAAAGAGCTTAGTTTACTGGAACAGGTAAGGGTATAGGCTTAGGTATCGGGATTTGTGGTACGTCGACAGACGGAGCCGGGCTAGCCGTTTTGTCTTGAGGTTGGGGTGCGCGGTCTTGAATCGGCTGACTTTGTACAGCACCTGGTGGCAGAGGTGCTTCACCTTCAGCGCTGACACCGTCAGATGTACGCTGACCCGGTAAAAGCCATTCTTGCGTACGACCATCGGGGCGATAAAGTAGGTAATTGACACCATTGCTGCTGCGGTAACGACTCTGATCACGATCGATCTGCTGATCTTGATTTTGGTCATAACCGACCTGTATATCTCGAATGCGAGTACTCCCCGCTTCAAAAGACAACACTACCAAAATAACGGTTTCTTCTTTGACTGTTTTGGAGACAATCAAGGGGATCTGAATACCCTCTTGATCTTTAAAAAAGAGCTCGATCACATGCTCTCCGGCTTCAATAAAGGGAAATGTTTGCTCCAACCCCTTATCGGCCTCAAAAGAAGATCCACTCAGGCTAAATTGCCCATCAAAAATCAATTGTTCTAAATCCGTGGGAACCAATGGAACTTGCTCTGCATTGGGCAATTGATTCAAGAAAACGACTTTGACGCGCTGACGACTGAAACTCGCCAAACGTGTAATCGACGAGGCGACATCCGTGGCAGAGCCAATGCTCGGCAATATGCCAAAAGCAGTATTGCAGGCTGTGGTCAGCAGAACTAAGCTAGCCAGCAAAGTGACTTTCAATTTATTTTTTGGCATGTGTCTAAACCTGTCAATGAGTGATATTAAGTAGACGCAGTTGTGGGGGTGTGGGTTCCCTTTTAGAGAAGACTAGGACCAAGTGCGTAAAAAGCGGCGATTGATCTCGCTTTTACTTAATTTTAACAAAACTGGGCGTCCGTGTGGGCAAGTATACGGATAACGGGTTGCTGCCCAGTTTTTTACCATCTCTTGCATTTGTTCGAGAGTCAGTGGGTCACCCGCACGAATAGCCGCATGACAGGCAATCGTCTTACAGACCAATTTAAAAGGAGTGATCACTGGGTCAGCCGTATCCATCAGAGCCAGATCCTCAAGCAATTCGCGCACAGTCACTTCAGCTTCAGAGAATTTAAGACATTGGGGCAAGGTCCGAATCACAATACTGGTCGGACCGTAAGCTTCAAACTCAATCCCTGCCTGATCAAAAATTGGACCGTGCAATTCGATCAATTCCCGTTCGGCTTCGTTGAGATCTAGTACGACAGATATCAAGAGCGGTTGTTTAACGATCTCACCTGCAGCCAGGACTTTCTCGTAGAGATAACGTTCTTCGGCCACATGTTGATCAATCAAGACCAGATCCCGGCCAAAATGCCCGACAATATAGGTGTTTTCGCAGACCTGACCCACGGGTCGGATCGTATGTAAAATCGCCTGCTCTTGTTCTTTGGTGCTAGCCTGTGGGGTTTCTAAACCTGGAAGCTCCATGATTTGAGGTGCTGACGGCAAGGCAGTTGCAGACGACTGCGTCTGATAGCTTGTTAAGGGCTCAGCAGCCTGAGCAGATCGGTTGGATTGTTGCCATGGTGGAAGTGCTTCGACAACTGGTGTTGGCAGCTCTATTGAGGACGCACTCGACCCATTAGTTGATTGTGAATACAAGTCCGTCGAATCTGAATTCGAAGTCTCAGGCTCGAACGGTTTGCCCTGAATTGGCCGCGCAAAGGGAGAGTTTAAAAATGGCGGGGGTGCTTCAGATTCAAGCGAGCCCAGAGAATCTGTCTGAACCGATGCCTGGCTTTCAGCAGGTGCTAAAGGCTGCGGTTTAGGAGTTTCAATCAAATGGGTACGCTGTACATCATAGCGATTCAAAGCCTGTTCCAGGGCTTCTTTGAGCAATTGATAAACCAGGCTAAAATTTTTAAACTTGACCTCGCGCTTGGCGGGATGCACGTTGATATCAATGCTTTCAGCTGGCAATTGCAATTTTAAAATCGCCACCGGATGATGGCGTTTGGGGATCATATCGCTATAGAGATCATCCAGCACACGGTTCAGCGCCGGGACTTTGACCCAGCGCTGGTTAATAAAAAAGAACTGGTAATTGCGATCTTTACGCACGCTATCGGGGTATGACAAAGCGGCTTCTAACTCTGCGCCTCGGTATTCATGACGCACCGAAAATAAACTGGCAGCCATTTCTTTACCAAACAATTGACGCACCACGCCCATCAGATCGCTCTGACCACTGGTACTAAAAACAGTTTTGTTGCGCTTGATCCAGGTAAAGGCAATCTGCGGAAAATCAAGCGCAAAGGCCTGCATCAATTGCTGAATATGGGTATATTCAGTGCTTTCACGACTCATGAACTTCAGGCGCGCAGGCGTATTGTAAAACAGATCACGCAGGGTCAAACTGGTTCCCACTGGCCCGCCAGCGGCCGAACTGGCCTGTAAGTATCCGCCTTCTAAGATCAGCTTGTGAGCGATCTCGCGATCTGCTGTCCGCGACAAAACTTCAAGCTTAGAGACCGAAGCGATACTCGGCAGGGCTTCGCCCCGAAAGCCCATGCTATTAAGAGACCAGATCTCGCTGTATTGACTGAGCTTGCTGGTCGCAAAGCGTTGAAAAGCCAGCTCCAGACTTTCAGCGGGAATCCCGCTGCCATTGTCCACCACCCGCAAAAAACGTCCACCTTCGTCTGCTTCGACCTGAATAAAGTCAGCACCCGCATCGATTGCATTTTCGACTAGCTCTTTGACGACCGAAGCCGGTCGCTCAACCACTTCGCCAGCGGCAATCTGGTTGGCAACCTGGGCGTCGAGGATACGAATTTCAGCCATTAGTTATTGCGACTGGCTGTTAAGGTCACAGTCACAGTCTGGGGCTCTTTACTGCCGTTTCTGAGCAAGGTCACTTCCATCGTATCCCCAATATTTTTAGAGGTTTCTAAGTAATTGGTCAACTCAGCTTCTGACTTTAGCTTTTTGCCATCGACAGACAAGAGAATATCGCCGCCGAGCAAGACTTCATAATTCCCCAGGTAAACCCGTCGACTGCCACCACGAATCCCGGCATTGCCAGCTGGGGTATCAGGCCAGGATTTAAAGACCAGTAGACCTTCGGTGACATCAAGTTTTAAGGCCTGTGACAAGCGTGGCGAGAGCGGTAGTATTGACACCCCTAACAAAGGATGCTGTACTTTGCCGTGCTTGATCAGATCCGGAACAAAGCGCTTGACTGTAGAAATCGGGATCGCAAAACCGATACCCACAGAGCCGCCAGAAGGGCTAAAGATCATGGTATTGACGCCGATCACATGCCCATTGGCATCAAAAAGCGGCCCGCCAGAATTGCCCTGATTAATGGCGGCATCGGTTTGAATCAACCCAGAAATGATCCGGCCTTTTTCGGCCTGAATAGTACGACCTAGTGAAGATACCACTCCCGTAGTAATCGTTTGTCCCAAACCAAATGGGTTGCCAATCGCAACCGCTGTTTGACCGACCTGCAGATTTTCAGAGTCGCCCAATTGCACAGGCTTGAGCATTTGATTGGGGGCCTTAACTTTCAATACGGCAATATCGTTGCTTTTATCAAAGCCAATCAGTTCAGCCGGGTAAGACTCTTCCATATTGCCAAAGGCCACAAAAAAGCGTTGAGCGCCTTCGACGACGTGATAATTGGTAACCACATGACCTTCTTTGTCAATCACAAAACCAGAGCCAGCACCTTCACGAGGTACGGGCTGTTGGTAATAGTTATACTCGACTGAACGCGTGGTGACATTGACGACCGATTGTGAGTTGTTCTTATACAGGTCAATCACCTGCTTTTCGCCCAAGCCTAAGGGTACGCTAGATGCTGCCTGCGCTGCGCTGCTAGCAAAGGGCAATTGGCTTCCTGCTGTATCTGGCCCTGGCGAGCCGGGGGGTTTGAGCTGAAGATAGCCGATTACCAGTAAGCCGGCCATGACTCCAGAAAGGGCGACCTGAACTCCGGTCTGCCAAAATTTCTTTTGATTCGTGGACGTTTCGTTATTTTTATTATTATCTTGCATGGGTTTACCTCGATTGCAATAAACTTAATTCTGTTTTATCAGGATACAAAAAAGCAAAGGTTTTGATTTTTTTCTCAGCCAGATTTTCAAAGAGCTGATGCAATAAGCCCAGGGTCTGGGTCATGATGCTATCGGCCAGGGTCAAGTCAAGGGGCTGTTGAGCCACTTGCAATTGAATCAATGCCTGAATTTGAATTTCTTTGAGATAGCGGTGCTGTGGCCCAGATTTGCAGTCTTCACAACGCAAGCCACCGGAACTCAGATCAAAAAAGCGATAGTCCCGTTCACGAAACTCAATATCGCAGACCTGACAAGCGTGCCAATCCTGGGCATAACCCTGGTTTTCTAAGAAATAGAGTAGAAACCAGAGCAGAGTCATCTTTGGGGTCTCGCTGTGATTGAGAGATTCTAAGGTCATCAGCATGGCATCGTAAAGCTCTGGCTGAGGGTCTTCTTCTTGCGAGAAAACCGAGATCAGCTCAGCGGCAACGAGACCACACATCAGCCGGTCATAATCACGCTGCAAACGTGAAAAAGAATACATGCCCTGGATCTGACCGACTCGGTACAGGCCTTTGCCCCGGTGCAATTGCACATGGTTACAGCGCAGAGGAGCCAGAGATCCACCAATCCGGCTTTTGGGCCGACGTGCGCCTTTGGCTATCCCTCGCAAAAGCCCCAGATCGCGACTAAAGAAAACCACGATCTGATCGTAATCACCAAAAGGATAGAGCCGCAGTTGAATCGCTTCAACATTAAAGCTAGGCGTATTCTGTAGCGAGTTCGACATGGTCGACGATTCCTACGATCACACAACGAATAGGGGCATTGTCATATTGAATAATCTGACGGGCTGAGCCGCCTTCTTCTAGCAACAAAACATGGTCACCTGGGCCTGCTTGTACCTGATCAATGGCGACCAATTCGTCTCCGTTTGGCTTGCCGTAAGGGTCCAGGGGCTGAACAATCAGGAGCTTGTGCCCCTTTAAGGACGCATGTTTGACTGTGGACACGACGTTCCCTATGACTCGTCCTAATCTCATGTGTATGCTCCTTGTGCTTTTAACTGTATTGTACTGGATATTGCATCCTGTCGTGAGATTAGGACGCCAGACACGTCTCAAGTGTTCACAAAAGTATTGAATCTAAATCAAATGCTTTTACTGAATCGGTGAGCTTAATTGAAAGCTGACAAAAAAAGCCTTCTGAAGCTTTTCAGAAGGCTTTTTAGCAAATAGTGTTTTAATCTTCCATGTTCATGATGGCAATGCCAGCACCCAGTGCGACCCCTAAACCAGCAGCAATCGGTGAAGCAGAACTGAGACGTTCAGTCAGCATGGTGGTAATAACCGATGATGCAATCGCAACAGCACTGCCACCAATCAAAGCGCCTGCGGCAACATTTTTAACATTATTGAGGGTTTTATCACCCATATCGTTGTTTACCAAAGCAATGCCGCTACCGAGTGCCGCGCCTAAAAGCACACTTCCGCCACCCACATTCTGCAAA
Source organism: Candidatus Sericytochromatia bacterium (assembly GCA_037968875.1). Classification (GTDB taxonomy): domain Bacteria; phylum Cyanobacteriota; class Sericytochromatia; order UBA7694; family UBA7694; genus JBBKWI01. The sequence continues at coordinate 13,932 of JBBKWI010000225.1, forward strand.
CGATCTGTTAGCATCGTTGCCACTGTAGATTGAGCAATGCCTGTGGCAGCTCCGCCAATCAAAGCACCAGCTACGGCGTTCTTGGCCGTATTGATTTTTGCATCTCCAGTTTCAACAGATGCCAGGCCCAGACCAGCGCCTAAAGCAGCTCCCAGACCAATGCTTGTTGCCCCCGGACTCATCAGGCGATCCATCAGCATGGTTTTGGTTGCAGCAGCAGCCAAACCAACACCAGCACCGCCAAATAAGAGGCCACCAGCGACTTTTTTAATGATACCCGTAGTAGAAGTCAAATCTGAGGTGGTAACAATATCTTGCTGTAAGCGAGACGGTTCCGGTTTTTTGGGGGGCTCGGGTTGAGGGGCCGGTTGAGGTGTCACTTGAGTATGGATAGTGGTCGTGACCTGAGTGCGAACCTGAATGTTTGACATGGAAATCTCTTTTCTCTACGAAACTGTTAAATTAAGTATAGTCTTTGAGTCGCTTAAAGAAAACAAAGAATAGTTTAATTTTTAATTCAGTTTAGTTTAGCTTCAGACAAAATCATCAACAAAAATGGCTGAAACAGCAACAGATAAGTCCCGTTCAGTATGAGCCCGCAGAAAATTTGTTAACCGATAACACGTTCATATACGCTTAGAACTAGCGGGGTCGGCACCAACCTGTCCCCGATTGATAGCGAAAACGGGCCGGGCAAATACCGGCACTGCCCGTTTCACAGGGCGCAAGCAAATTAGGGCTAATCGCAGTGGCACGCACCCAACCCGGAGACCCAGTAGCACAATCAAATTGAGCCGGTAAGTCATTGCTGTGATCCGGTTTTGGCTGACAAGCAAATAAACAGAGGACCAGCAGCCAGACGCTGTGCTTTCGTTTCATATGTCCTCCATTTAATGTAGAGCTTATAACCTTTGGACTCAGACGAGCAAGCATCTGTTCACAAACCGTTTACAATCCCCTTATATTCAATTCACATGACACTGTCAAGCTAAGTCTTAGATCCATTCCAGCTCAATTCAGAGGAGACATCGTCAATGAAAATAGACAGCAGCAGCTTCATTCAAAATCTGTTTAGCATCGCTCAGATGGGAATAATACCGCTAACTCCGCCCGGTAATCAAGCCATCGAAAGCAAGGCTTCCGGTACCCGAGGCAATCGTCGTCCTCCGCCGCCTCCAGCCCCACCACTGCTCGACAGCGATCAAGAAGATCAGGAATGGCTTGTACAGTTAGAAGGTAACAAGTCATTTGCAAACTTCTTTAAGCTAATGCAAGCCGAAATAAACTAAAAGGAACTTGACATGATCAAACGTATATTATTGGCAGCTAGCCTGGCACCTTTGATTGGGGCCTGCACAGCGACCCCCTCGGCAACAGGGAGCACAGCGATCAGCCCAGAGAATCAGGTACTCAACACCGCTCTGTTTTCGAAGGCTGCACTATCTAAAAATGTAGAGACCGAAACCTGCATGCTCGAAAACGGACAAAGCACGCAATGCGCCAAATTCACACTTAAATATGTGCCCAGCGATTTGTCAGACAATACCTTTTGTCCTCAGACCCTTAATGATGTGGGCGGCATGTGGGACTGGGACGGAGAAAACCCGGGGCTTTACCGTCTCAATGGCAATTTCTTCCGAATGCTCAACGATATCGGCTATAGCTTTTATGATGAAGCTGGCAGTATCTATATCTCAGACATTAGCAAAAGCCAGCCCACCGTTGAACATTCCTGTATTCAGGTCTCTTATGACGAAGCAGTAGAAGTCACTGTACTCTTACCATTGGCACCGCAAAAATCAGAAACAGACACCCGCCTGGGTGTGGTCTCTAAAGTCGGTCTGGCCCTCGATGGGGCCCCGATTTTCTCAGATGCGCCTTCTGTAAAGCAAACTGGCCATATGCCAGGGCTGGATCGCTGCGGCGGCCACGTCGATCCAGGCGGTTGGTATCACTGGCACGGCACCTCGACAGATATAGCAACCCCACTCAAACAGGCCGGAGCCGAATCAGATTGCGCTTTACCACAAGTATCGAGTGCTTTATTTGGCTATGCTTTTGATGGCTACCCGATGTATGGCAGCACCGATAACAATGGTCAGATCCCTACGGATCTCGATAATTGCAACGGACACCTGGGCACGACATCTGAATACCCCGATGGACAATACCACTACCATGCCACCGAAGGTTTCCCTAATTTGCCCAAATGCCTCAAAGGTTCGGTCGCTAGCAATAATTTTAGCACCACGGCAATGGCCGGCGTGGGCGGTACCGGTGGCGGCAACAACCCCCCAGGAGGAGGGGGCGGTGCCCCAGGAGGTGGGCCACCAGGGGGTGGTAATGGTCCTCCGGGAGGTGGTCCCCCTCCAGACGGCGCTCCCCCACGTAGCTAATTCTGGAATCACGCTTTACGATCTTAAGATACTCCCCGCTCTATAATAGTGACGGGGAATATCTCAACTTAATCGATTTTTTTACAGATGCCTGTGCAATCACTCAAGCTTATCTTTTCCGACCTGAGGTAAAATGAATCCAGTAAGCGAAGTCGAAAAGACGAGCACATTCTATTTAGAAGCATTGGGGTGATATAGCTGATGGGGCAAACTATTAATTTAAACCGAAACACGAATATGACCCTCTATGGTTGGATGCAAAAGCATTACCCAGCCATGCGAGAATGGGCCTTTGAGCAAAAAGAACGCCACTGTGAGGATTATCTTCATTATTCTCACCTCGAGGACCTGGATTCGTATGCCTATGACACCCTCACCAAAATAGGCTCGGAATTGCCCCCGCCAGACAAGCTGAGTGATCTGAACAATACAGAACGCGAACTCATTTTGGATTTGATTTACGATCATTTTGATGAATATGTCCACACAATCCAGGAAAAATACCCGCTTGATTCTGAGTCTCTCAAGGAACTTCTCAACACCATCCCCTAGGCTGGCCATAAAGAATTTCAAACCCGTGCAAACGCTTAAATATAAAACAGAATATTCTATTCAAAAGCGACCAAAGCACCACATGTGTTATTAAACGACACGCCCCCAGACTCAGCGCAAAATATCAAATCCAGGGAATCAGGGTTTGATTCCCCAAAATAGATCTGAGAATTAAGCTCAAAATCAAGCCTATCTCATTAACACGAGGCTAAATTACGAGTAAACTACAAACAGTCATGTTTTCTTGCCCGGCGTATCTGCGGAGTGCAGCCTTCGGGTGGCGAATCATTTGAACTCTTGTATTTGCAGTGCTATACTTCTGTCAATACGAAAAATTAAATTATCACATGCAAGATAGTCCCGAAGCACTCCTGCTTAACATCACTTCAACTGTGGCTATCGACGCGATTACTATTAAGTCGCTGAAAGAAAGGAAAACGTCATGAGCGTAGTCTCAATGAAACAACTGTTGGAGGCGGGCGTCCATTTTGGACACCAAACCCGTCGCTGGAACCCGAAAATGAAGCGCTTCATCTTTGATGAGCGCAACGGCATCTACATCATCGATTTGCAAAAAACCATGCACCAGCTGGATGTGGTTTACGAAGAAGTTCGTAACCGTGCAGCTGAAGGTCAAGTCGTCTTGTTTGTCGGCACCAAAAAGCAGGCCAAAGACTCTATTGCAGAGGAAGCCGCCCGCGCTGATATGCCTTTTGTATCTCACCGCTGGCTCGGTGGCATGCTGACCAACTTCTCAACCATCCAAAAACGGGTCGCTTACCTGAAAGAGCTTCAAAAACAAGAAGCTGCTGGTGAGTTCGAACTTCGCACCAAAAAAGAAGCCCTCGGCCTGCGCCGCAAAATGGAAAAGCTCGATCGTGTTCTCGGTGGTATCCAGAACATGCGTCGTCTGCCTGATGCGGTTTATATCGTTGATCCCAAAAAAGAATACATCGCTGTTGAAGAAGCTCGCAAATTGGGCATTCCTATCGTCGGTATCGTGGACACCAACTGTGACCCCGACCTGATCGATTACCCCATGCCTGCTAACGATGATGCCATCAAAGCGGTTCGTCTGATCTCTGGCTTGATGGCTGATGCCGTCATCGAAGGTCGCAATCAAGCCCTGGATGCTGAGCAAGCCATGCTGGCTCAAGCGCAAGCTGATGCTGATGCTGAAGCTGGAATTGTTCGCACCCCAGAAGTTGCTGCTGAAGCGGCACCTGCTGCAAGCGAAGCTGCTCCTAAAGCAGAAGAAGCTGCTCCTGAAGCTGCTGTCGAAAGATTAGCTGCCATGCTCAATCAGGATATCGGCACCGTCGATAACCAATCGGTAGAAAACCAATCAACCAACCAGGCTGCTAGTGATGTTGAGCAAGCTCAGTCTCAAGCTGACGCTGCTGTCGCTAGCCAGGCTTAAGGAAGGAATTGAAATGACTATTACCGCAAGTTTAGTAAAAGAACTCCGCGAGAAAACCGGCGTCGGCATGATGGAGTGCAAAAAAGCACTCGTTGAAACCGATGGCAATGTTGAAAAAGCACAAGCTTACCTTCGCCAAAAAGGTTTAGCTGACGCTTCTAAGCGTAGTGCCCGTTCAACTTCCGAAGGTCTGATCGAAAGCTACATTCACCTCGGTGGACAAATTGGCGTGATGGTTGAACTCAATTGCGAAACCGACTTTGTCGCTCGTAACGATAAATTCAAAGCGCTTGCCCGTGATATTGCTATGCATATTGCAGCCAGTGCACCACGCTATGTTTCTGAAGACCAGGTCTCTGAAGAAGACATCAAAAAAGAAAAAGAAGTCTTAATGGGACAAGATGACATGCTTTCTAAGCCTGAAAATGTCCGTGAGAAAATCGTAGAAGGCCGTATGGGTAAATTCTATGAACAGATTTGTCTTTTGAATCAGCCTTTTATCAAAGACCCGAATATGAAAGTTCAAGACTTGGTTAACACAGCTATTTCCACCATTGGTGAAAATATCCAGGTTCGCCGTTTTGTTCGCTTTTCTTTGGGCGAAGAATAAAATCTTTCTACAAAGCAGACTCTGTTTTGTAGACCCTTCGCGTCGTAGAAAAAGTTTCTGGCCAGCCCAGCCTCTTTTTCTACGGCGCGATTCTTGCAAGAGGGGATTTTTATTACATTCAAACAATCCTCCCCTTGCCATCAACAATTGTTTATTGCTAGATTGACGACAAACAACATAGCCTGGAGGGTTCCCCATGAGTAATGATCCCATTGAAAGTGCAAGCTTGCTTCAAATGGAAGCAGAAGAAAAAATGGAAAAATCTTTTCAAAGTACCCTGAATGAATTTCAGTCCATTCGCACAGGACGCGCCAACCCCGCTTTACTACAGCGAATTTCTGTCATGTATTATGGGGCAGCAACACCTCTGCAACAAATAGCGACCGTCTCCGTCCCTGAAGCCAGGATGCTGATGATCCAACCTTTTGACAAAAGTGCACTCGGAGAAATTGACAAAGCGATTCAAAAATCCGATCTGGGCATTACACCCACCAATGACGGCAAAGTAATTCGCCTCAATATTCCCCCGTTGACCCAAGAGCGCCGCAAAGACTACGTCAAACTAGCTAAAAAGATTGCCGAAGAAGGCAAAGTCTCTGTGCGAAATGTTCGACGCGATGCGATCGATCAAATCAAAAAGCTGGAAAAAGATGACGGCCTGGCTCAAGATACGTCTAAAGACTATCAAAACGAAGTCCAGGTCCTGACCGATAAATACATCGCCAAACTGGATGTCTCAACAGAAGAAAAAGAAGCCGAAATCATGGAACTCTAAGCATTGCTCCTAACTAAATTCATCAGCGGCGCCGTCATTGGTGCCGCGATTATTCTTTCTATCCTCTTTTTCAAATTTGCCTGGTTAATCATGGTCACCGGGCTGTCTTTAATAGGCACCTGGGAACTGGCTCGAATGCTCAACCAGCGCGCTCACCGGGTCTCCTTTTGGGCACCAGCCATTGCCAATCTTGGCTTACTCGCAGGCGTCTATCTATTGGTCGAATCGGATTACTCTACCCTGGTCAGCAATTGGACTCTGGGCCATGCAGAAGTCTTATCTTTTCTGAATATGTATATGGTCTTCGCCTGTCTGGCGCTGATCGTTCGTTCGGTTTTTCTGCGCCCACGAGCGACAGTCACTGAGTTATTTGC
>JBBKWI010000226.1:0-45905 GCA_037968875.1 Candidatus Sericytochromatia bacterium
ATTAAAGGATCAGCAACGTCAGCATCTGGCCTGGGGCAGTCTGGGGCTGGCTTTTGTCGTGATCTTACTCTGGTCAGGCTCTACGGCTCTTTATTTGTTGGGTAGCTTGCCGGGTGCTGTGGCGTTTAGCTGCAATATGCTCGCCGCCTATATGGGCTTCACGGTCATGCATGAAGCCGCCCACGGCAATATTCGCTCCAAACAGCGCGGGCGGGGCCTGGAAACCCTGCTGGGTTGGATCGCGGGCTTTTTCTTAACGGTGCCGTTCTCTGTTTTTCGGCGCTTGCATTTGACCCACCATGCCTTTACCAATGATCCCGAAAAAGACCCCGACTACTGGGTGGCTGCTGCTTCACCGGGGCTGATTGCGTTGCGTTCAGCCAGTATTATTGCGGGTTATTATTATCATTTTGCCAGGCACTTTCCACGCGCTGCCAATGCCCGTGAGCGCCGCTACCAATGGCAAAGCTTAGGCGGCTTTGGTTTTGTCTATTTGATCACTGGCCTGGCCTGGTATCAGCTAGGCTTAGCGACTGTGATGACCCTTTACTGGGGGCCAGCTCTAGCCGCTTCAGCGCTACTCGCCTTTGGTTTTAATTGGCTGCCGCATCACCCACACCGTGAGCTGGGCAAGTATCGACATACCCGTATCTTTGATCGGGTTTGGCTCACACCTTTGTTGCTGGCACAAAACTATCATTTGATCCACCATCTGCATCCTGGTTTGCCTTTTTACTATTACCCACGGGCATACCGAGCACTAAAAACCGAGCTGCAAGCAGCTGGTGCCAATATCATTCCCGCTGCCAAATAAAAGCTCAGCTAAAGCTGACTTAGCAAAAAATTGCCTGTTTGTTAAGATCTTATTTAGTACAAGCACATTTGGCTAGCCCTATAATAGAATCAGTATTTGAATTCAGGGAGACACAGGCCGTGCAAACAGAAGTCAAAAAATTAGAAACGCTATTGGTGGCCAAAGGTGTGCTGAGTGCTGAGCAATTTGCCGGTCACTACGCCGATTATCAGACCACTCAGCAAGAGGCCCTGGGCAGCTTAGCCGAACGACGCTGCTGGATTAATCCTGAAGGCGTGTTGGTGATCGAGAGCTATCCATCAGGCAAGATCCTGGCTGAGATCCCCTTGCTAGACAATGACGGCGGCGCAGCGATTTCTGCATCTAGTGAGTTTCAGTTTGAGTTTGCCCTGGTACACCCTGAGCATGGCCGACCCTTGACATACAAACGCCTAAAAAGCAGTCAGCCGTTAGGGCTCTTGATTGGCGAGAAGACACCTCCCCTATTGCATTACCCGGACTTTGCCTGCTCGGCTTATTTGCCTGTGAGTCGCGGCTTTTCGCAAGCGTATACCCAGCGCAATCAAAGTGACCACTTTGATCTGGTTTTGAGTCCAGATCAGGACTTGCTCTTGATCTTTCATCGCGAAAGCGGTGAATTGCTGCTGGTCTCTTTAGAATCTCTGGAGCTTGAAGAGGCCTTTGAAATTGTGCCTGGCGGCAGCGAAAAACCGCTCAATATCGCTTTTGATAGCGCAAAACAAAAAGCCTATATCACCGACAATCTCAGTTCAAAATTACATATTATTGAATTGGATGATTTCGCTTATAGCAACTGGGTTTCGGGTCTGGGGACCCTCGGGAGTCTGTGGGTCGTCTCTGACAAAGAAGAGCTCTATTTAGAGATTATAAAACCGACCTTTAGCCTGCTCTATTTTGATTTAAAAAAAATGCAAGCCATGTATTCAGTCGATGTGGAAGGCCAGTCCGCTTGTGTTTTGGGTGCTTTAGCCCAGGATTTTATGATTGCCAGTCCTTCTCAAAAACACTTGCTATTTGTGACTGCTTTGCAGGAAACGCCTTTTAAAGCCCAGATCAATCTGATCAATGTGGAAGATGTACGCGCTATCAAATCATACCCCTTGATGGCCAAACAAGCGCCTGACTTGATCGTTTTTGGCGAACGCAACCCAATTACGAAGATCATGAATGCGAGCTTTGAAAGCTATTTGCAAGAACAAAAAATTGTCACGGCTGAAAATTTAGAGGCCTTGCAAGAAGCCTTACCTGAGCCAGCAATGGCTGCTGCCAGGCCCAAAAAAATGCCTGCTGGTAAATTTAAGGTGCATAGTCCGCCCAAGCCCCAACAAAATATTTTAGAATTGATTGGCCAGGACGGCCCTCTCGTGACATTGCCTGCCGATGCCGATGAAATGATTGTGCGCCTGATTATCGGGCAATTTTACCAGGCCACTCTGACCAATCTCGAAGTCCATGAAACCGAATTGTTTCGTTTACGCAAAGTGGCCCCGCAGATTCGCAAGCAACTCAATCGCAAATTGGCGATTATGGCCAGTGTGCCAGCTGTTTTAGGCAAATACAATTTTGAGACGCCGATTTCACGTCAGATGGTGACTGAGATGTTAGAGCAGCAGCTCAAAAATCCTGGTTTACCCTTTAAAATGAACCTTTGCCCGGAGTGCCGTTTCCCTCTGGAAGAGCCTGATGGTTATGCGGCTTGCCCGTCTTGCGAGTATTTTCTCGACAGTGCTGAAGAAGCAGCCTGGCGTGCTCAGGTCTCCGCCGAATGCAGTAGCTTTTTACCGGCGGGCCAGTTTTTAATCTCTGTGGGCAACAAAGCCCTGATTTTTAACCCCTGGCGACAATTACTGCGTGTTTTAGATGGCAAAAACAGCTGGGTGCAAGAGCTCCGAGATACGATTGTGATGCCCGATCATAGCTTTTTGATGACCGATCGCAAAGGCAAAAAGGTTACGGCTTGTAATACAGAGAGCAAGCGCACCTGGAAAGCCACCCTGCCTCTGAGTGGCCCCCAACAAGCCAGCTTTTATCTCAAAGATGAAGAAACCCACTTTTTAATTGTGGATGCCAATAAAGTGATGGAAATAGATCGCAAAGGCAAGCTGTTACGCGAATACCCCGACCGCCGTACTGCTCCAGAACAGCGTCTTGAGATGCCGATTGATCTACAGCGCACGCCAGAAAACCACTGGCTAATTGTTGATGCCGGCAATCAACGTGTGATCGAGATCGATGCCCAAAACCAATTTCTGAGAAGCTTTGGCCCCGAAGAAAATATTCAGCAGCCGCTCTATGCCCGCCGGATTCCTCAGCAAAAGACCTTGATCGTTGATCAAGCTAGCCAGCAGGTGGTCTTGATAGATGCCGATAATCAACAACAACGTATCAGCTATTGGCCTCTTAATGAAGAGCTTGCTGTCGATAAGGCGCCGCCAGAGCGGGTCAGCCGCTTACATAATGGCGATCTGCTGTTTTGGGGTGCAGATTATTACTTTGCTTTTGACTTGAGCGCTCGGCGCGCCCGTTACTTTGAGCTGATACCAGCTCAACTGAACGAAGGTCAGTCGCTCGTGCGTTTGCAGGTTTTTAATAAGCAGTCGCGCTCGATTGACAAGCAAAAACAAATTGAAACCTTTATCGAAACCCTGAAGCAAGTCGAGTGCTTTGGCGAGATCAGTGACAATTATCTGCGGGTATTGGCCGAAGCGCTTATTCCCGTACGCCATAAGCTTGGGGATTTATTAATCCCTGATCTGGGCGTGGGGCATACTCTGTACTTTATTGCTGAAGGCGAAGTCCAAATCTTTAAAAACGAGACTTTATTAGAAACGCTGGGCCCAGGTGATTTTGTGGGTGCGATTGCGCTCTTATTATCCGGTGGCGAGTTAAACGCTTCTGTGCGTGTCAGTCAGGACAGTCGTCTTTTGCAATTGGACCGTTCTGCTTTTCAGCGGGTGATGGTTCGTTTTTCACAAGTCTTTCATTTGTTGCGCAAAGAAGCCGTCGAACGTCAAAATACGGTGCGCCGTTTCTTAGACACCCAAACCCAACAAGCAACTGAGCAGCTCAATCGACAAATTATGGAGAACAAAGCCCGGCGTCACCCCTTGCTCAAAGAAGGCAATGACGACTTTTTTAAGGCCCTGGGCGAGTCGATGCGACCGGTGGCCTATATGCCCAATGAAGATGTCTATGGCCGGGGAGAGTCCGGGGATATGCTCTATCTGATCAATCAGGGCCAGGCTGGCGAGCTGCGCAAGGGCGAACGTTCTCCCTCTGTGCTGCTGGGGGATGGCGATGTCTTTGGCGAAGGCTCCGTGCTGTTTGATCGGCGGCGTGAGTCCACCTTACAAACCCAGGGCTATTGTCTGCTCTATGAACTAGAAAAGAAAGATTTCGATCGCATCGCTGAGCAGCACAGCTGGTTTCGTGAAAAACTAACCGCAATCATAGACAAAAAAGATCAGGGGTATCAAGAATGGTTGGCCAGCTTTGCACCTAAAATGGGCATTGCGCGTCTTGATTTGCCCCAGGCGCAGCTCTGGTCACCGCTAGAAATTCGTGAAGACGAGCTGGTCTACTTCCCGACTGTTTTGATGGACCGTGTACTCGGCATCAGCAATGAGGGGGAGATTCTATGGGCCTGTGGTGCTGAGCCTGGACATCAGTATTTGCAGCCCTATCGCAGTGCCGTCAAAAACGAGCAGCTTTATATCACTGATACGGGGAATCAACGGGTGGTCTCTGTTGACCTGGAAACCCGTCAGCCCAGCCAGGTTTTTGTTAATCAGACACAGGGACTGGAGCAGCCCCGTTCTGCGACTTTAACCCATCAGGGTGAGTTGTTGATTGCCGATGCTGGAGACTCACGCTTACTCATCTTAAATGCAGACGACCAGGAAGTCTGGAGTTTTGAAGCGCCCCATGAAATTATGAGTCCTTTTTATGCCGAAATGACAGATAATGGCACGATTCTTTTTACAGACACGGGTTTGCATAAAGTCTATGAAATCAATCGTGAGGGTGAAGTCTTGTGGTCGTATGGCCAAATTTTATCAGCGGGCTCTGGCTCGGGCGAGCTCAATGAGCCGGCATACGCCCATCGCCTGTCGAATGGTGAAACCCTGATTGCAGATATGGCGAATGATCGACTCTTGCTAGTGAACAAAGAAGGGCAAGAAAGCGCTGTCTTTTATGGCACGGCCGAACAGCCCTTGCTACAGCCCAAGCATTGTCAAATCTGTGACAATGGCGATATTTTGGTCTTTTCGGGCAGAGAAGAAAGCGTGATTCGCCTGGATCAATGGGGAACACCGATTTGGTCAGTGCATTTGACGCCACCTGTTGTACAGGAGCAGACTGTTGTTAATCAAGAAGAAAGCTGGGGGGCTGCTCTGGAAGCGCCTGAGCCTACATCTGACAAAACGATGATTATGGAAGGTGCCAGTGAGAAATGGGCGGCGCTGGGTCTGGACGCTAAACAGCTCGGATTAAGGGAAACAAAGCCTGAGCCTGAACCAGAAGCCTGGGCTGCCATTCTGGACGAATCTGAGGCCGTAACAGACAAAAACCTGAGCCAGGACGGAGACCATGAGCATTGGGCTGGCTTGGGCCTGGACTCTCAGGAGCCGCAAGCTAAAAGAGAGCCGGAGGCTGAACCAGAAGCTGAGTCAGAAAACTGGTCATCGATTTTCGATCCGCTCGAGCCCGTGCCTGAAGAGACTGTGGCGTTGGATGCGCCCGGCGAGCGCTGGACCGGATTGGGTCTGGACTCTCTGGAGCCGCAAGCTAAAAGGGAGCCAGAGCCTGAACGAGAAACTTGGTCATCGATTTTTGATGAGCCTGAACCTGTGCTAGCAGAGACACCGGTGATGGACGAGGCCACTGAGCGCTGGGCTGGTTTGGGCCTGGACTCTCAAGCATCCCAGGCGCAGACAGAGACAGAGACTGACTCTGACGCAGAAAGCTGGTCAGTGATTACTGACGAAACCCTTCAGCAGAGATCTGCAAATGCGCCTGCTAAAGAGCAGAGCATGCCTGAGAAATGGACTGGCTTTGCTCCAGAACAAGAAGCCTTTCTGTCGGGGCGTTCCAGATCGCTGAGTCAAGCTCAAGCAGAACCCGCTCCCACAGAAGAGATGCCGCAGCACAACTCAGAGAGTACTCCAGAGCCAGAGTTAATGCCTGACTCGTCTGCTTCTAAAGCAGCTTTAAATCAGCCAGAAGATCTGAGAGAGTCTTCTCCCTGGGGAGATTTAGGTTTATAAAAGCCAGGCATAGAACAAAGCTGAACCGCTTAAAGCGCTCAGTTTGTGTTACAATCTCTGATTGGCGTGCCTGATCGGGCCGTTGTCAGATATTTAAATCAAGAGATCATAAAGGCAGTGCATGAGCAAAGTGTGGATTCGTGGGGCTATCCTGATTACCCAGAATGCGAATAGAGACGTGATTCGGGGCAGTTTGGAGTTGGAAGATGCTTATATCAAAGCGATTCATCCACCCGAAGTTCCGGTTCCAGATGGATATGAATTGGTTGATGCTGAAGGGCTGGTGATCACGCCAGGCTTTATTCAGCCGCATATTCATTTGTGCCAGACACTCTTCCGCAATTTAGCTGATGATTTAGAGCTAATGGACTGGTTATCCCAGCGCATCTGGCCTTTTGAAGCGGCTCATGACGCCGAAAGCATGTACTTAAGCGCCCAGCTTGGTATTCACGAACTGTTAGCTTCTGGCACCACCTGTATTCTGGATATGGCTTCAATACGCCATACAGAAGCTGTTTTGGAAGCCGTCAAAGATTCAGGCATTCGTGCCAATGTCGGTAAATGCCTGATGGATCACCCGGAAACCACACCGGTTTATCTGCGAGAAAGCACTGAAGATGCTCTGGCTGAAGCTGTTGACATATTTGAGCGTTGGAATGGCGCTTGTGATGACCGCATCCGGGTTTCTTATGCCCCGCGTTTTGTGGTCTCGTGTACCGAAGATTTACTGAAATCTGTTAGAGACATCGCCCAAAAACAGGGGGCCTTAATTCATACCCACAGCAGTGAAAACCAAAAAGAGGTTGAGCTGGTACATGAATTGGTTGGTCAACGTAATGCGGCTTATTTACATGATATTGGCCTGATGTCTGAGCGTTTGGTTTTGGCTCATTGTATCTGGCTAGACCAAAAAGAAATGGACTATATTCAACAAACAGGTACTCATGTTACCCATTGCCCAAGCTCAAATCTTAAATTGGCTTCGGGTCTGGCCCAGGTGCCAGAAATGCTGGCCATGGGTATCAACGTAGGTCTGGCTGCTGATGGCGCGCCCTGTAATAATAATCTTTCGGCCTTGCAAGAAATGCGTTTGGCCGCTTTGATTCACAAGCCCCGTTTGGGGCCACGTACCTTGCCCGCTGCTGAAGTATTAGATATGGCGACCGTTAATGGCGCCAAAGCGATGGGTTGGCAAGATCAGATTGGTTCGATTGAAGTTGGCAAACGCGCTGACCTGGCGGCCTTTAACTTAAGTGATCCGGCTTGTTTTGCGCCGGACTTAAACAAAGAAAAGCCTGAACTCTCAGCTTTGGCCTCGGCGATTGTCTATGCGGCGCAGCCTGCCCACGTTAAATGGACCATGGTGGATGGCCAATTGGTCGCTGTAAATGGACAGGTGCTTAAAATTCCAGCTCGTGATCTCGAGCCCGTACGGGTGCGACATATTCAAGCTGCTTTGCTCAAACGCGCCGCGCAATTGCAAGCGGAGCATGCCGAAAAATGAGAATCGTTTCGCTTTTACCTGCTGCAACTGAAATGCTTGTGGCCCTTGGTTTTGAATCCCAGATTGTGGGCCGCAGCCATGAATGCGACAGCCCTGAAAGCGTGCAAAGCATACCCATTTGCACGCGGACACCGATTGATACCCGTGCCACTAGTCGTGAAATTGATCAACAGGTTAAAAATACCTTACAAGCGGGACTTTCTCTTTACGAGCTAGATTTGGCTCAAGTGCAAGCATTGCAACCGGATCTGATCGTGACCCAGAACCAATCTGAGCTCTGTGCGATCAGTTTTGCTGAACTGGAAAAGCAAGCAGCTAACCAATTGGGTGCTGTCAAGATTCTCTCGCTGTCTGCCCAGGATGTGGGCGGAGTTTGGGATGACTTGCGTCAAGTCGCGCAATATCTGGGTGTACTAGACCTGGGGGATCGCTTGATTTTCCGTTTGCAGCAGCGTCTGGCTAAAATTGCCGGTGGCGTGCATGCCACTCAGCGGCGGGTGCTCTGCCTGGAATGGCTAGATCCGCTAATGGGAATGGGGAACTGGGTGCCTGAACTGGTTGAAATGGCGGGCGGTATCCCATTATTAGGGCAGGTTGGTGAGCACGCTGAGCAAATCAATTGGGAGCAAATCGAAGCTGCTGATCCAGAGCTGATCATTCTCAGTCCCTGTGGTTTTTCATTGGCTCAGACTCAGGCTAGTCTGGCTGCACTGCAGTCACAGCCTCAGTGGCAAGCCCTGGCCGCTGTGCAAAACAAGCAGGTCTATTTGGTGGATGGCAAGCAATATCTTAATCGGCCCGGCCCAGGCCTGGCTGACTCTGCTGAAATTCTAGCTGAAATTATCCACCCGGCTGATTTTGACTATGGCTATCGCGGACAGGCCTGGCTCCCTCTGGAAGCCTAGTCAGAGCCCCTGATGTGCTACTTATTGCTGTTTAGAGATTGGCTGCGAGGCGATAGGCGTTGGCCAGCGAGCGCATAATAAAGGCCAGTACCATAAATGATAAGAAGAGCATATTGGGCAAAAACCAGTTGGGCAGGGGCTTGTCCTTGAAACGTTGCAGGGCGATTCCAGATGATACAGCCATTAAAATAACACCAGTCAAAACAAATTTAGACATATTGTGATGTTTTTCAAGTATAGGGGCGGCGACTGCGGGGCCCTGGCTGATAATCGTCGTTTTAAGTGCAAAAGCACCAAAATATGGCAGAAGCAATAAAACAAAGCAGGCTAAAAAACTCCAGGCGCTGAAGCGAGCCAGATCTTCCCTTTTTTTGGCAAGGCTATATGCGCTCAGCATAACCGAAAAAAGAAACAGGCCTATAAAGGCGTAAGAGCCCCAAATATGCAGTATTTTTAGCATCTAGATATCATACCATGCAAGTTAATCCCAGATTAAAAAACCGTAAAAATCGGCGCTTAAATTTATTTAAAAAGCAGAAATTCTTAAGAAAGCTTAAGCTTGTCCTCAGCTGCTTTTAAGTTATAGGTATTCAATTGAAACTATGATGGATCCAAGACACAGGAGCTAGTAGACATAATGATAATCGCGATTGTTTCGACTCTTCCCCCCGTAAATACCTCCTTAGCAGAATATGGCAAGTTTTTAGTTGAAGGCTTATTAGAGGTTTCAGCGGATGCAGAGCTCCATGTCTTAGCCGATGTAAGCAAAAGCAATCAAAAACCAGAAATGCAAGATCAGCGCTTAAGTGTGAGCCGTTGTTGGCATTTTAACGATTGGAAAAACCCCTTTAAATTGATGCTCAAGCTGATGCAAATTCAGCCCGATGTGGTGGTCTTTAATTTACAATTCGCCAGCTTTGGCAATGCCAAAGTACCTGCTATGTTTGGCTTGAGTGCCCCCATGCTGGCGCGTAAAATGGGTTTTGAAGTAATTTCTATTGTGCATAATTTACCTGATGCGATGGCATTAGATGAACCCTATTTTGCCAAAAACAAACTGGATAAATGGCTGATCCAAATAGGTTCAAGCGTGGCTACGCGTCTGCTGTTAAAGTCTTCTAAGGTCGTGGTGACCCTGGACAAATACCGCGAAATTCTAGAAAAAAAATACAAGGCTGACAATATTGAAGTGATTGGACTGGGTTCTTATCTCCCCCCAGCCAAGCAAGTCACGGCCACTCAAAACAACCGTTTATTGACCTTTGGCAAATTTGGAACTTATAAGCGCCTGGATTCTTTATTGAAAGCCTTTGGTACGGTTTCTGCTAGCCATCCTGATTTAGAGCTGGTGATTGGTGGAGCGGATCACCCGTCAACACCGGGTTATATGGCTAAAATTGAAGCAGAATATAGCCATCTCAACAACGTGAAGTTTATCGGTTGGATCGAAGATGACAACCTGGCTGAAGTGATTCGTGAAAGCAAAGCTCTGATCTTATCTTATGAGTCCACTGCAGGCAGCTCTGGGCCTTTGCACCTGGCCATGTCTCAGGGCAAGGCTGTCCTGGCTCCTAATTTTGGCGATTTTCAATTGGTTGCCAAACAAGAGGATGTGCAAGTCCTGTTTTATAAGCACCGCAATCATTTTGATCTGGTGCGTAAATTGGAAGCTCTGGCGAGCAATCGGGTTGACCTCCAAAAAATGGGCGAGCATAACCTGAGAGTAGCCCAGGTGCATTCATCAGAAAATACAGCACGCCGTTATTTGAAGTTGATTGAATCGGTGACGGATCAGCAGATCGCTCCCAAAGTATCAGAAGAAGTTCTGGTTCCTTTTCGTACGACTCAGCACGTTACTTAGTTCTCAAGGCTTTCGAGCAACGAGATCTGACTATGGCGGTGTAAATCAGGTGCCAATCGCTCGACAAAGTTAAGCTGCTTCCCGTTGATTTCAACTGCACTTAAGACATCTGCGCAAATTTCGTAGCTATAGCCAGATTGTCCATCAATCATTAAACGTCCCCCCGACGTCGCAACCCCGACCCTTGAGTTGAGTATTAATTGCAGCCGGGAACGTGTGCATAGATGTCGATCAAACGATTGGGACTCGGTGCGTGTGATGATCTCTTCGATTTGAATAGATTGCTTGACGTGTTCATTGAGTAAGAGTAGTGATGCTTCCAGGGCTAAGATGATTTGATTGTTCATCGGGTTATTTTAGCTTATTGAGTAGAAATGGGAGGCTCTTAACTTGTTCTTTACTGCATCACAAATAAAGGTCTTTAAAAGGTCTCAAAGCTTCGGCTTACTTAAGGCTTTTTAAGCTGAGATTCAGTTTAGATATAGCTTCAGACCTTACAATAAAATTAATGAAGGTCATCGAGACGGCTTTCGATGATTAGTAAAACTAGATGGGGATACCAGATAAATGAAATTGACTCAAAACAAAAGCTTCTTGACCCGTAGCGCTTCCGCCTTATTGTGCCTGGCGATGACCTCTTGTACAACAGCGCAATCACCAAGTCCTCAAGGCGCAACTGCGAGTGGCCCTGTGGGTGTGACCTTGGGGTCTACGCAACAACTCTTGTCTGAGCTTCGCTCGGGTGTCATGATGGAAGGTCAAACGCAAACGCCTGGCGCTGGCCAGACGGTTATTCATACTCGCGGAGGCATACAGGGCCTTTCTCCTCGCCTACAAAAAATGGTTCAGCGGGCACGCCAGGAAATGGAATCACCCAATTATCAGCAGCAAGTGCGTCTGGGCAATCAGGCTGCTGTTAGCGGATTTATGACTCAAAATATACGTTCAGGTAACCCCAGAATGTTTGGCACGGGTACAACGGTTGCCGGTGCGACCAATATTATTTATGAAATCAATACCACTGACTATTCTTTAAGTGAGTTAGCCACGTTGCCCAGCTGGATGGGCTCTGCTTTCGGTATGGCTAAAGATCCAAAGACAGGCCTGATTTATTCTCTGAGTTCAGTGCGTGATAGCAGCAATAGTTTTCGCTTAGCACGCTGGGAAGAAGGCGGTGGTGGCTTTGAGTTTGCCGGGCGCTTTCCTGCTGGCTCCGGGACCTCTGCACCCAAAATGGGTTTCTCTCGCGACGGTGAGTTGTTTGTCTCCACTCCCCAGGCTCTGTTTAAAATCGACCATACCAAAACTCCTGATGTAAACGATACCTCAACCTATGCGATTGCTGCTGTCGATCAAAATATAGCCAACTGGTCTACCGTTACGGGCGAAGCCACCGGGGGCGATTTGGCTTTCTCTTATGATGGCCGCTTAATTATGGCTGCTGGCAAAAGCGTCTACGAAGTGGACTTGGCGGGCAAAACGGTTGCCAAGTTAGCTGATATTGCCACGGTAGATAATATAGCCTCGCTCGGATTCTCACCTGACGACAAGCTCTGGGTGGGCGACTATAATGGCACCGGGCCGGTGACCCATTTATATGAAGTTTCTTTGGAAGATTATTCAGTCACCAATTTAACAACTTACCCCTCAGGTCAGAGCCTTTATGATATGAGCTCGTCACAGTGGCACAATTGCCCCAGTACCAGTGCCGGTCGTCCAACGGTTCCGACCTCGCTCTTTAATAACAACTTTGCTAGCTACAGTGGCTTGCCTAACTTCGCTAATCTGCCCGGAGAAACCCAGCCGGACGTGAGCTCTGGTTGGAAACAGTGGAACGGGGATTACTTCCCGGCTGGTCTGGGCGTTGTTCTGCACAATCCAGGTGCTTACGATATCAGTCCCGGCGGGATTGATGACCCGGCCAATGACATCCTGGGCAAACGTAACTTTCCGGGTGAGTACAATACTGACCGCCCCAATCTGTTGGAAACTTCGGTTGCCAAGTCTGCTGAATTGCACTATACCCAGGGCGACCGGGTCAAAGCCAAGCTAAACACTTCACCGACTTTTACTCACGGTGACAGCGACACAACCCTGATGATCTGCTTTGATGACCCGGCTCAGACGGTGGTCGTTTCTAGCACTTTGCGTGGCAATCAGGTCAAAGGCAGCGAATTATTAGTTGATGTTGAGATTCCTGCTTGTGCCACCACCGCCACGGTCATTGCCATGGGTTACCTGGGTGAGACCGAAGCTTCTTCAGTCACCTTTGAGAAGGCTTCTCTGGAGTTTGTACCTGCTGGCTATTACACTAAAACGACGCTTTTAGATGCCAAGTTTGATAGCTCAAGTACCCATGCCACTTATGGTGACAACTTCCCATCCGACTTTGATGAGCAGTTTGGCGACTATGATTTCTACACGGTAGATAATTTCCCTGTCGTCGCTGGTGACACGGCCATTACAGCTGGCAATCCTGACAGCAGTGCCGCTTACGGTGGTCTGGTCAAACAAGTTGACTTACCGGCCCTGACTGCCACAGATTCTCTGAGCGCCAAAATGTATCTGGCGAGCACCTTTAGCAACCCTGCTTCAGAAGCTTCGATGTTGGTAGATTTCTTTGATGCCAGCGATACCAAGCTGGGTAGCGTGAATGCTCAGAAAGTTAATGCCACCCAGTATCGCTGGATTGAAATTGACCGGGCAGCAATTCCTGCCGGTGCGACCTATATCAAAGTGGTTCCTATTATTAAATTGGGTGCCAACGAAACCGGTAGTTTCCTGATGGATAACCTAAAGGTTGAACTCAATCGGACGCCTTAAATAGGATGCCCTAAATAAGACGCTCCCAATGTCCCTATCGTTAGCTCCCAAGTCCCGTTCCTGAGTCTCGTTGTAGCAACGTCCGGTCGCTTCTCATTTTGAGAGCGGCCGTTTTTCTTTGGCTAAGTGACGCTTAATCTTTGCTTTTTAAGTGAAAACTAGATCCTGAGGTCCAGTGTGAAAAAGCCAGTTCAGCCTGGTCTTGAAACCACCAAAATCCAAGCGTAATCAGCCCAACAGCGATCATGATTCCGTTGAGCCAGGGGCTGGGGACATTGACCTGGGTGCCGGTCCAGGTCAGCATAGCCATGCCCGGCAAGCGCCCCCAAAAGCAGACCCAGCAGAGCTTGCGAATCGAGAGGGGGCTCAGACCAGCCAAAAAACAGAGGGCGTCATCGGGCAGGGCTGGCAATAAAAATAAGAGAAAGTAGTCAATTAGCCGGCCTTCGATCAAGTGCGAAAAGCGTTCCCAGACGCTCTCTGGCAAAAACCGTTGTAAGAGCGGCTTGCCACCCCAGCGGCCAATGCTGATCGCCAGAAACGAGCCTAGCATCAAGCCAAACATTGTCAGTGCCAAACCATGGGCAAAGCCAAAGAGCCAGCCCCCGGCTAAGCCCATAAACTGACCTGGAATCGGTGCAAACAAAACCTGTAGTAATTGGACACCGATAAACAGCAAAGAGCGTTGGGGATCGGGGGGAAGACTGTGTTTGAGTCTTGACAATTGCTCCAGATAAGGCAAGCTTTGAAAGTTGGTCCAGGTATTGCGCCAGGCTTCAGGCGCAAACAGCAGACCCAGTTGAAAGAGCCCTCCCATTACGAGAGACAATAGACCCGCGGCTAGCAGGAGCATCAACAGATGCTTGAGACGAGAGCTGCGCGAAGACATACTTAGCTGGAATGCTGCATGGTTTGGGCCGTCTCAAGCAAGCGATTGAGTAAGCTTTGCAAAACCGGTTGTAAGCGCACCACTTTACCGGGTAACCAGCTGCCACTGTCTTCTGCCAGATAGGTCGCCTGTGAAAGCTCTAACTGCAAGCTATGCACTCCTTCTGAGGGTTTTCCGTAAGCACGGGTAATATAGCCCCCCTGAAAACGGGCATTGCTGACCATGCTGTAGGTCGAGCTTTTTAGAATAGCTTCGGCAGCTGCTTGTAATTCTGGCGCACAAGACTGGCCGCCCACGGTGCCTAAATTTAAATCTGGCAGGCTGCCCTCAAAAAAACGAGGGACTTCTGAAGCGATAGAGTGGGCCTCGAAGACAATCACATAGCCATGCTCAGCTTTGATCCGCTCGATTTCGCCTTGCAAAGCCTGGTGATAAGGCTGCCAATAATTTTCGATTCGGCCTAGAATCTCGATTTCATCAGGCTCCTGGCCGGGTAAATATATCGGACGTCGATCAAAGCAGTTGATCGGGCAAAGGCCTGTGGTGTCTGCTCCTGGATAGAGACTGTGATCATCTTCAGGGCGGTTGAGATCGATCACATAACGCGAGAAGTGGGGCTTTAAGAGGCTCAGCCCCATCGGCACAGCAAAATCGTAAATGGAATCCAAAAGCCAGTCCGTATCCGGGCTAGATTGAGCATAGGGGTGCATGCGATTAGCTAAGGCCGACGGAATGGTACTGCTATTGTGCGGCATGCTGACTAATAAGGGGAGATGACCTGAGTTGAGGGTAAAAGGACTGCTTTGCATCATAAACTCCAGAGCGGTATTTATGCTTAATCTAGCATAGAATCAAAGTTGATCTGATATGCAAAGGCCGGACATTTTAAGGTCCGGCCTTTGTGCGAGACAGACTTGGCGAATAATTACTTTTGACGTTTACCGATCGCGACCATTTCAGCCTGGGTTTTTTGTAGATTCCATTCTTCGCTCAAAGGGTCACTCGGATCGAGTAAAATGCTGTGCTCTGTCAGCTTATAGCCCCGCTTATTCAGATCTTGAATGACGGCTAAGACTTTCTTAGCCCTTTGCTTGATCTGATTTAACTGGGTTTTACTGCCGGGTGTCATTGATTTCAATCGATTGCGAATATCGATGACTTCGCGCTGGACATATAAGAGCCGGTGTTCCTGGTTTAAAAACTTGGCTCCTTCAATTTGAGGCAATACAAACGCTTTGTAGGCTTTCAAGGTTTCATTTTTGCTGAACTCGGGTCGTGCCAGTACTTTTTCGACTTCTTGAATTTTACCCTCGGTTTCTTCTCGGTAGCCACTGCCAGCCGTTTTCATATTTTGTAGAAAACGCAAACGTTTATCGACGCCGTCTACAAATTTTTTATCGGCTGCACTGACAGTAAATCCGTCATTTTGCCAGCGCCACCATTGATCAAGGTAGAGACCGCGACGTGCGTATTGTTCGCGCAGTGAATAGAGCTTTGCTTTGTAGCCTTCGAAGCGATTGTCGCCATCCCATTTGACCCGTTTGCTCAAGATCAGATCTCTGAGATGGTAGAGCTCCTGATTTTGAACGCCTTTAAAAAATTCAAAGGTGCCTTTGGAAAGTTTTTGATCGAGGTAAGGAAGGATCTTTTGCTCGATGCGCTCAACGGCCCAATCGGGGGCCTGAGCAACTTGGTAGCTTTGGCTATAAGCCGGCAGTGAGACTGCGGATAGGAAGAGTGAAAAAGATGCCAGGCCATATAATAATTGTTTGATCATTGATTTTCTCCAGGAGTAAGATAATCAAATTATAGGCTTTTAGACGCATTTTTGTGTGTCCCCGTCAAAAATGAGATAAAATCTGAGCGTAGAGCTTTCTGCTGAGGCCCTGGATAATGAATTGCATTCAGACTGGCTTTGGCTTTCGGTAGCGTTGGTTTTTGCTAGACTAGCTTTATGCATCTACGCTTAAGTGAAGCCCGACAGCTGATTTTAGAACAGCAATTATTACGCTCTGACTCTAGTCAGGGTATTCAAGCCTGTCTCAAGACGATTGAACAGCTGGCTTATGTCCAGATTGACGCCATTCACCGTATCGAAAGGGCGCATCACCATATTCTATGGTCTCGTCAGGCTGATTACCAGACCGACTGGCTTAATCAATTATTAGACGAGCGACAGATTTTTGAATATTGGGGCCATGCAGCGTCTTACCTGCCGCTGCGAGATTATCGTTATTATTTGCCGCGTATGCACAATTTTCTTAGCAAAAGCAACTGGGCTCAAGGTCACTTGCCAACAGCCAAACCATTGTTTGCTGAGATTTTACGACGCATTGCTGACGAGGGGCCACTTTCAGCGAGTGATTTTAAGTCAGATCAGCGCAAAGGTGGGACCTGGTGGAACTGGAAACCGGCCAAGGTGGCCCTGGAATTACTCTATTGGCAGGGCGAGCTGATGGTTTGTCGGCGCGAAGGCTTTAAAAAAGTCTATCAGTTGCGTGAGCATTTTTTACCCGCAAAGACCGATATCCGTCAGCCTGAGCCGCTGGAATTGGCGCAATTTCAGATTGAACGCGCCTTGCAGGCCTGTGGCATCGCAACCCTTTCGCAAATCAATCGATTTTTGGCCTTAAGCTCCAAATCAAATTTGGCTCAGGCTCTTCAAAATAGTTCAGAATTAGGATTAATTCAGCCTTTGGAAATCGAAGGTCAGTCGGCTGTATACTATGCTTTCAGCGCTAGTCTCAAGAGCTCTTTTGAGAGCGCAGCTGTAGATAAATATCGGATACTTTCGCCTTTTGATAGCTTAATTATCCAGCGTGATCGTCTGGCTGAGCTCTTTGACTTTCGCTATATCTTTGAAGCGTATGTGCCTGCAGCCAAACGCCAGCATGGCTATTTTGTCTTGCCGGTCTTGGGGCCAGAGGGCTTTGTGAGTCGCCTGGATTGTAAAGCGGATCGTCAGCAGGGAGTTCTGAAAGTCTTGAATCGTCTGGATGAGTCTGGTATTGCAATTGATCTGGCTGAGCTGGAAGATGTGCTCCAGGCTTTCGCCATTTTTAATGGCTGTGAGAGCTGGCAGGCCAGTGATAGCTAAGTCCATTTTGGGCCGAAAAAGGATACTGAGAGTTTGCTGAGAATTGGTAGTGAGTTCAATAAGAGTACCCTTTTGGGCTAAGTCCAGGGTGTTATACTGGCCTGTCTTTCAATCACCGGAGGTAAAGCTTATGTATATGCGTCTGATGGCTCTCAGTTTTTCTTTCGTTTCACTTATTGGTATTCAGGCTCTGGCACATGCTCAAAATGCTCCTACAGAGAATGCCGCAATAGAAACGCTCCTAACAGAAACAGTCCAAACGGCTCAGCTGAGTCCTCCGTCGGCCCCGATTCAACATCAGTTTCCTTTGCACGACACCGTTCAAGCTAAGAAAGACTTTTCGATTGACTATAGTGGCTTTATTCGTTGGGATGGCTTTTATAATACCCGTCAGACAGCGGCTGCCCGTGAAGGGCTACTTTATCTCTATCCGTCACCAGTTAAGCTTAATGATCAGCAAGTCGACGAAAATGCTGACCCCCAAATCAATATGCTCTCAGTCTTTACTCGGGGAGCAATCAAAGTTCAGGCACCTCCGATCTGGGGGGCTGATTTATCGGGTTTGGTTGAAGCCGATTTTTTTGGTCATCTCAATTCAACGATCAGCAATTTACGCTTACGTCATGCTTATCTCAAATTGCACTGGGATCACCTCGAAGTGATGGCGGGCCAGTACTGGGATCCTTTCACGCAAGTCGATTTTTTTCCGGGTGTCTTGAATCCAGGTGTCGGTCAACCTTTGCAACCGTTCTCTCGTAATCCGGGGCTTTTTCTCAATTACTTACCCATGGATCAGCTCCGTTTAAGCACTGCTGTGACTATGCAACGGGATGCTTTCTCTGAATTTGGAGCCAAAAATGACTTGCAGCAACACTCGGGTTTGCCTGCCCTTTCGGGTAGCTTGACCTGGCTAGGGGATCCGGTGCAAATAGGTGTGGGTGCCCTGGGCAAAGCGATTCGCCCGGCAGCAGGTGCCAATAATTTGTATTCTGGGGCTATGCAGGCCTTTGGCAACTGGAAAATAACAGACGATTTGCGTTTGCGAGGTCGGGTGGTTTTCGGTTCTGATCTGGCTGATCATCAGATGCTGGGGGGCTTTGTGCAAACCAACGATGATCGCTACCTGAATTTGTCGTCCTGGGCTTCCTGGCTGGATCTGGAATACGCGATAGCCCCTCAGTGGAAACTGGGGCTCTTTGGTGGTTATACAGCAAACCTGGGCACTCTGGGCCCTGAGGCCACTGCCAAAACCTTTACAGCTCGAGACCCTGAGCAAGCCTGGTCTGCTTTTGTGGTGCCGCGTATTGTCTTTGATGCCAGCAAAAATTTACGGCTGGCGCTGGAACTCAACTGGGCGCAGTCGCTCTATACGAAATCGTTTAGCCCGACCTTACAACCCCAGATCGCAGCGAGTGATTCAGCGGTCGATAATTTACACTTTGCTCTGACGTCGATGCTCTTGTTTTAATGTCAAGTTAGGGCCGGTCGTTCAGCATCAGCGTGAGAGAACTGCACTTCAAAGCTCGTTCCCTGATCCACCTTGCTAATGACCCGAATCTGGCCCTGGTGACAGCGAACGATTTCTTGTACCAGGGCCAGGCCAATGCCTGTGCCCCCAGCTTTGCGATTGCGAGCAGAATCGACGCGATAAAAGCGCTCAAATAGATGGGGTAAATGTTTAGCTGCAATCCCTGAGCCTTGATCAGAAACCGTCAGACGAATCTTGTCAGCCTCACGTGAAAGTTGGCAAAAGACAATACCAGAATTGGTTTCGGTGGCCTTAAGTGCGTTCATTAGCAAATTGAGAATCAAGCGCTTGAGCATATCAGGGTCCCCAATGATCTTTCCAGAATTAGTTATCTTAGGCGCCTGTAAACGGGGATAAAGGGGCTGTAGATCCTGGTGGATTTCGAGCAAAAGGGGTTTTATTTTGACTTCTTGATGTAAAGGCAAGTGGGCTTCTAGACGTGCTAATAAGAGCAGGTCATCCGTCAAACGAGAGAGCCGTTGACTTTCCCGAAGAATAGTCTCTGTGCTCTGTTGTAAGATTTGTGGGTGGCTTTTGGCGCGCTTTTGAATCAATTGGGCATGGCCCTGAATCGCAGTCAGGGGAGATTTAAATTCATGGGCTGCATTCGATAAGAACTGGTCTTGGGTCTGAAAAACGGTTTGAATCCGCTCTAAAAGCCCATTGAATGTCTCGGTGAGTAAATGAATTTCATCTTGCTCTAAATTATCAGTGCTAATCAAGCTAAGTAGATCTTCGCCCTGCATCGATTTGACTTGCTCTGCAATTTCAACCATCGGTGAGAGGGCGCGGCTTGCCAAAAATTGCCCCATCAACAAAGAGAGTATTGCGGCAATCATCACGCTAACGCATTCGTAGAGTGCCAGTTGGCGCAAAAAAGTATCGGTTTTGAGCAAAGACAGACCGAGTTGGAAATGCCCCCGCTGCTGCTCAATTTGTAGGGGGTATTGGGCATATAAGACTTGTAAGGGTTGATGATTGGCTACAAGCTGTAGGGCAATCATTTCAGGTGTCAGCACATCTTTGCTTTGAACCGGCAGGCTATGACCCCGCAAATTTGAAGAGCGAGAAATGACGTGTTGTTTGGCATCCGTCAGTTGGATGAAAATATTATCGTAAAGATAGGTCTGGTCATTGGCAAAGACATCATCCAGATGTGAAGCGTGGGCCTGCAGACCCAGTTTTTTTTGTTGCTCATTAAACGAGCTGGCCAGGGCTTCCACTACGCCTTCGATTTCACTGCGCTTGACACTCAGTTCCTGACGGGCCTGCTCGTAAAGTGCTGAGCGCAAAGAGAGCCAGCCCCAGAGGGCGAGGACCGTCATCAGTACCGTAACTAATCCGGTAAACCAGAGGCTCAGCCGCCAACGAATCGTCATGCTGGGGCTCTAAACATATAGCCAATCCCGCGAACCGTATGGATCAAGCGGGGAGCTGTTGCCGTCTCTAGTTTGCGCCGCAAATAACCGACATAGACTTCAAGCACATTGTCTTCCCCGCCAAAGTCAAAGCCCCAGACACCAATCAATATTTGCTGACGACTGAGGGCTTGATTGGGATTTTCTAAAAAATACTTGAGCAGATCAAACTCTGTCGGGGTCAACGTCAGCGCGTAGTCATTGCGCCAGGCTTCGTGACTGCGTAGATCCATGCGCACATCTGCACCAAAAAGTTCGCGCAGAGCGTTAGGCTGATGTAAGCGAAATTGAACCCGAATCCGGGCCAGTAATTCGTCGAGATCAAAGGGTTTGACCAGATAGTCATTGGCCCCGCTATCTAGCCCCTGCACTCGGTCAGAGGATGCCCCCAGGGCGGTTAGCATAAT
Source organism: Candidatus Sericytochromatia bacterium (assembly GCA_037968875.1). Classification (GTDB taxonomy): domain Bacteria; phylum Cyanobacteriota; class Sericytochromatia; order UBA7694; family UBA7694; genus JBBKWI01. Next base: position 20,535 of record JBBKWI010000226.1, read on the forward strand.
GATCGGCACACTGGAGCTTTCGCGCAGGCGACGGCAAATACTCAGGCCGTCCATTCCCGGCAACATGCGATCCAGTATGATCAAATCAGGTTGCCAGCGTCGGGCTTCCAGGAGTCCTTCAGTGCCAGTTTCGACATGTAAGGTTTGATAGCCTTCACACTGCAATTCGGTTTGGATGAAATTGGCAATCTCGCCTTCATCTTCTATGATTAAAATCCGTTCAGAGCTGATGATTGTCATCTGTTTTCTACTTTCCAAAAAGAAAGGTGTATCCTTTTTCAAGGATACACCCGATAGATGGTTTGTTTCAGGGGACAGAACAAGCGGGTTTAAACTTTCACCACTTGCTTTTCTGTTGTTATTTCAGGAGCAATGCTTATTTCAGCAATTGCTAACTGGTTGTTACCCTGCAATTTGCTAAATATAAATTGCACGGTGTAGTGTACAGCGAGTGCCATAATCAAGCCTTCAAAGATACCTGCTTCGTAGACCATCAGGCCGCATAAAATCGCCAGACCCATGGCATATTTGCCTTCTTTGACAATGTGGCTCAAACCTGCAATCATTTTCCAACCTGAGAATATCATAATCACACCCAGAGAAAACTTGGGTAAAAAGAGCAATAAGCCAGGGTTTAGTGCGATGACTCCAATCACGGCAGCAGTGAAAAGATTTGAGAACTTGGTGACAGCACCGGCAACAGTATTGGTGGTGCCTTTGGCCAGACCATCTAAGTTGGTCATGCCACCAAAGAAGCTAGATCCCAGATTCGCTAACCAAATGGCTAGCAGTGAGTTGTTGGTGTCACAGGTGCGTTTCAGGGGGTCCATTTTTTCGATGGCCTGATTGCTCATGACCTGTTCGATAATATCAATCGTGGCCAACATCATCGAAAACCCAAGCATTTTGAGTGCAAACAGAGCTTGTTGGCTAAGTGAGCCCGGATGTAAATGAACCATCGGTAACATCAGGCTAAAGGGTGCTGCTTCGATCTTAACTACAGGAGCTGCAAAGATGAAGGTGCTGATGACACCCAGTCCGATTACGACCAGGTAGGGCATGCCAGGGAAGCTTGTTTTGAAGCGGCGATAAAGGGCCACAAAGAGAATCATTGAAGCAACAGATAAGCCGATCAATAAAGCATTTTCTGAAGTCAGAGCAAACTCAGGTAAAAAGTTGTGGTGAGTGCCTGTTGTGTGTCGGGTCGCTGTGGTTTCGTAGGTAAAGGGCAAGAACTTAAGGGCAATTTTAAGGCCAATCCCGGCGAGTAAGCCTTCAACTAAAAAAGGCGGTACGATTCTGAGCAAATGGCGCTGTAGATTAAAGCGCCAGGCAACGGCTTGCAAACTGGCTGTCAGCATGATCAAAAAAGGCATGTTTTCCATGCCAAAGGTATGAATTCCCAGGGCCAGGGCGGGAGCTAAGCCCGCAGCAATCCCTGGCACACCGGTGTAATTGCCGGGACGGAACAAATAGGTAATAAAGCCAACGATACATGCGAAAACAACGGTCATCAGTCCCAATTGAATCGGGTATTCAGACATCATACAAATACCCACAGACAAAGGCACGGCCATTAAGCCTGTGATAGTACCCGCAAAGGCATCGCGTTTGCCATAGAGCTTGAGATCTTCTTTGATGCGATTCAAAGGACGTTCGGTAGTGGCTGTAGAAGCCATAGTGGGGATTCTCCTTGGGTAGGGCCGATAGCGTATTTAAATGCCCATGTATAAGTTATAAGCTGATTCCAGGCAGGATACCTGTGGGGAGGCTGAGGGTTTTCTGAGAGTTTGCTGAGAATTCGTAAACGCTTAAGAACAGCGGATTTCAAATCCCTGACTTAGCTGCTCGCTGATTTGAAAATAGAGACCAAAAATAGCTAAAAAAAGAGACGCGATATCAGCTGGATACCACGTCTAAAATTGGGGTTTTGTAGTCTTAATCGATAGACTGGTTTTAGTTGCCGCTGGCGATACTCACGGTTTTGATATTTACAAATTCGCGGATGCCAAAATAACTGAGTTCACGACCATAGCCGCTGTTTTTGATGCCCCCAAAGGGCAGGCGGGGATCGGATTTGACAAAGCTATTCACAAAGCAGGCGCCGGCTTCGATCTCAGTGCTGGCGATTTGCTCAGCCCGTTCAAGATCTTGTGAGAAAATTGCTGCCCCCAGACCAAAATCACTGTCATTGGCGACCCGTATCGCTTCGGCTTCGTCTTTAACGGTGATGATGGCAGCGACAGGCCCAAACAGTTCTTCGTCATAAGCGGGCATGCCTGCTTTGACATTACTGAGCACTGTCGGTGGATAAAGCGACCCTGCCTGATCCCGAATCTTGCCACCCAGTAAGCATTTGGCGCCTTTTTCAATACTTTGACAAACTTGCTGGTGCAATTCGTCACGTAAGTCGGGTCGGGCCAGAGGGCCAACTGTGGTTTTGGGGTTCAGTGGGTCACCCAGGACCTGATCGCGCATGCAGGCCACAAACTTCTCAGTGAAGGCCTCAGCCACAGATTCAACCACAATAAAGCGCTTGGCGCCAATGCAGCTCTGACCCGAATTAATCAGGCGGCTATCACAACAAGTCTGGGCGGCCAAATCCAGATCGGCATCGGCCAGAATTAGATAGGCATCACTGCCGCCGAGCTCCAACACCGTTTTCTTGATTTCCTGGCCTGCTTTGGCTGCCACAGCTCGGCCAGCAGGCTCGGAGCCGGTTAAGGTCACCGCCCGGATCGCTTTGTGTTCAATCATGGCCTCGACCTGACTTGAATCAATTAAGAGGGTTTTAAATAGACCTGGTGGAAAACCAGCGTCGACAAAGACAGCTTCGATTGCCAGAGCGCAGCCAGGTACATTGGAAGCGTGTTTGAGCAGCGCAGCATTGCCTGCCATCAGGGCGGGGGCTGCAAAGCGAAGACATTGCCAAAAGGGGAAGTTCCAGGGCATCACTGCCAATACGACACCCAGAGGCTGATAAGCAATCAGGCTTTTGTGAGTGTCGGTTTCAATCGTTTCGCTCGCCAAAAAATTTGCTGCTTGCTCGGCGTAGTATTCACAGACCCAGGCGCATTTTTCGATCTCAGAGCGCCCCTGCTCTAGCGGCTTGCCCATTTCCTGAGCCATCAAATGGGCATACTGCTCGCTGCGCTCGCGCAAGATTTGGGCTGCTTGCTGCATCAGTTTGGTACGCTGAGTAAAATCGCTGTGACGCCAGTTTAAAAACTGCTGCTGGGCGTTGTCGATAGCGTTTAAGGCATCGCCTGTTGAGAGTTTTGGGTAGGATTTGATTAAATCACCCGTGTAGGGGTTGATTGCTTTTAACATACTGAGACTTCCTTCGTTTGGGATACGACCTTTATCTTAGCGAGTGAACAAGGCTGGTCACTACTCTAAGTAAAAGGAATCAAAGGAAGCCTGGACAATCTGTGACGACAGATTGTAAAAAGGAGAGAAAGATGCGGGCGAGAGGACTTGAACCTCCACGTCCTAAGACACCAGATCCTAAGTCTGGCGCGTCTGCCAATTCCGCCACGCCCGCAAGAATTTTATTCTAGCATATCTGATCTTAATCAGGTGTAAATCGAAACCGATTCTTTGCTAGAAGTTTTTAGACTTCTGTATTTAGCTCAATCAATTTGAGACGTTGCCAGATCCAAATCTGCTTGTTGGAACAGAATACTGGGGCTGGGAGCTTCAGAAGGATCGACGGAGGCGACCCCAATCGAAACTGTGACATAGCCACTTTCGGTGGTGGGGTGATCGACTTGCAAATCTCCAATAGAAGCTTTGATTGTCGCTGCTAATTCCTGAACCTGGTTTTCTTCGTAGCCCGGGAACAAGAGGCCAAACATAGCGCCCCCAAAGCGGGATAGCATCATGCGTTCTTCGATATGCGAGTTTAAAATAGCGGCGATTTCTTGTAAGCAAGCATCGCCTTGCATGGCGCCTTTTTGCTCGTTAAAGCTCTTGAAGTCGTCGACTTGTACCAGCATCATTGAGATTTTGCTTTTTTGCACATAAGAATGGACCCAGTCTTCTTCGAGACGCTTATCGAAGGCCTTGCGGTTGAGCAGGCCAGTGATCGGATCCATAAAAGAGGCTTTCTCAAGCTTGGCATTGCTGGCGAGCAAGCCACGGGTCATTTCTAAGAGTTCTTGTTCCCAGGCCTTGCGGCGATCGATCTCGGACTTGAGGCGCAAGGCTGCTCCCACACGAGCGACAAACTCGATGGGATCGACGGGCTTGGTGATATAGTCAATGGCACCAGCATCAAAAGCCTGTTTGAGCAATTGTTTATCATTTAAGGCGGTCAACATCAGGATTGGAATATCGCTAAAGATATCGAAGCGCTTGACTTCTTGAATGCCTTCGATGCCGTCTTGCTCAGGCATAATCACATCCATTAAGATCAAATCTACAGGCTTTTCTTCCTGGGCAGACTGGTTTAAAGCCTGCAGTAATTCAGAAATTGAAGTCAGGGTCGTAATATCGTGATAGCCTTCGTTTTCTAGAATCTTACGGTAGATCAAATCATTGATCTCAGGCTCATCATCGACAATAAAAATGCGTTGGTCTCTGTTCACGGCTCCCTCACAAAAATGGGCGAAAGTAATACTTCGAAAATGCAAATCAGTCTAACACAAGTCCAAAGATTTATTTTAACTTTCCTAAACTGCCCCCTTAACAAAGCAGGCCCAAAAAGGCTACCATGCCCAATATATAAGTACAACAAGTTGATGGATTCAACGAGTGAGGTAAATAATGGCTGAACAGTATATTTTTAATGCGTATAAATTGACCAAAGTCGTGGGCCCTAACCACAGAGAGATTCTTAAAGAAGTGACCCTGGGCTTTTTCCCGGGGGCCAAAATTGGCGTGATTGGCCACAACGGATCTGGTAAATCCACGCTTCTGAAGATCATGGCGGGTATGGACCAGGATTTTCGGGGCGAAGCCAGTTTAACCAAAGGCTTTACAGTGGGTTATTTATCTCAAGAACCCCAATTAGATCCGACGAAAACGGTCAAAGAAAATGTCGAAGACGGTGTCGGCAAAGTGCGTGATCTGATGAAGCGCTTTGAAGAACTGAGTATGAATTACTCAGAGGAAACCGCTGACGAATTCGCCCGTGTTCAAGATGAGATCGAAGCCCATGACGGCTGGAACCTCGATAATCAATTGGAAATGGCTATGGAAGCCCTGCGTTGCCCCCCCGGTGAAGCCTCTGTTGAAAATTTATCTGGGGGTGAAAAACGTCGTGTGGCCCTCTGTCGTCTCTTGTTATCGGCACCGGATTTACTCTTATTAGATGAGCCGACCAACCATTTGGATGCCGAGACCGTTTCCTGGCTTGAAAATCACCTGCAACAATACAAAGGCACTGTGATTGTGGTGACCCACGATCGCTATTTCTTAGACAATGTTACCGACTGGATTTTAGAACTAGACAGTGGCCGGGCGATTCCCTGGTCGGGCAATTATTCTTCGTGGTTGGAACAAAAAGAAGAGCAATTGGGTAATCAGCAAAAATCGGCTGAGGCCCATCGCAAAACCTTGCAACAAGAGCTGGAGTGGGTACGTCTGTCACCCAAAGGCCGCCAGTCCAAGAGCAAAGCCCGTCTCAAAAATTATGAGAAGCTGGTTTCTGAGCAAAAAGATATCAAAATGGACAGCGTAGAGATCTTTATTCCTTTTGGCGAACGTCTCGGCAATGTCGTGGTCGAAGCCAAAGGCTTAACCAAGGCTTATGATGAAAAATTACTGTTTGAAAACTTTGATTTCACCCTGCCTCCGGCTGGGATTGTCGGCGTAGTTGGCGCTAACGGAGCGGGTAAAACAACCTTGATGCGTTTGATCAATAAAACAGAGCAACCCGATGAAGGCACGCTGCGTATCGGCGATACGGTTGAACTGGGCTATGTCGATCAAAGTCGTGACAGCCTGGATTCTGAAAAAAGCGTTTACGATGAGATCTCAGAAGGCTATGAGTTTATTAAGCTTGGTGACAATGAAGTCAATTCACGGGCTTATGTCTCGCGCTTTAATTTCCGGGGTTCAGATCAGCAAAAAAAGGTTGGCAATCTCTCTGGTGGCGAACGCAACCGCGTGCATATGGCCAAGCTGCTCAAGCGTGGCGGCAATGTGCTCTTATTAGATGAGCCGACCAATGATCTTGATGTCGATACTTTGCGTGCTTTAGAAACCGCTCTGAATAACTTCCCTGGCTGCGCTTTGGTGATTTCGCATGATCGCTGGTTTTTAAACCGCGTGGCGACCCATATTATGGCCTTTGAGGGCAATTCTCAGGTGATCTACTACGAAGGTACTTACGACGAGTATGAAGCCGATCGCCGCAAGCGCCTGGGCTCTGAAGCCGATCAGCCGCACCGTCTGCAATACCGTCGTTTGGCTAAGAAATAAGCCCATGCCACAGTCATTTCAAGACCTTCAATTCGCACTCACCCAGGCCATCGATCAGCAGGGGCCAGTCCTGGCCCAGGTTGCCCGGCAGATCCATGCCCGGCCCGAGCTGAAATATGATGAGCACTATGCCAGCCAATTGTTGGCGGATCATTTGCGTCAATCAGGCGCAGGGGTAGAGCAGCCTTTTGGAGGGCTTGAAACGGCTTTTTGTGCTCGGATTGGCAAGCCCAATTCGACGGTCAAAGTTGCGATACTGGCTGAGTATGATGCCTTGCCTGAAATCGGCCATGCCTGCGGTCACAATTTGATTGCTGCGGGTGCGCTTGGTGCTGGCCTGGCATTACAGTCAGTGGCTGCTGACTTAGACGGCGAGATTCTCTTGATAGGCACCCCGGCTGAAGAAGGCGGCGGTGGCAAAATTCGTTTGATTGAAGCCGGCGCTTTTGCTGATGTCGATGCGGCGATCATGTATCACCCTTTTGATCGCAGTTTATTGATGCTTAACGCCCTGGCCAAACACACGCTCTATCTGGAGTTCACTGGTACCCCGAGTCATGCTGCAATGGCTCCCTGGGACGGTAACTCGGCTCTGAGTGGCGTGATCCAGACCTTTAATTTGATTGACTCTCAACGGGTGCATTTCAAAGATGGCGTGCGGGTGCATGGCATTATTACCAATGGCGGTCAGGCTGATAATATTATCCCGGAGCGCGCTGCTGCTCAGTTTTCGTTGCGGGCACCTGATGCGACGTATTTAGACGAGGTATTGGTTCCCCGCATTCAGGCTTGTGCGCAGGCCGCTGCTCTGGCTACTGGCACGCAAGTTAAGCTGACTCTCGAAATGGGTTATAAAAATATGCGTAACAACCAGACCCTGGCTCGCCGCTTTGGGCGGCATTTAGGTCGGCTAGGTCATGAGTTTAAAGAAACCGACCTGGAAGTGGGTACCGGCAGCACGGATATGGGCGACGTCTCTCAGGTCGTGCCCAGTATCCATCCTTATCTGGCGATCTGCCAGGTGGGTCAAGGCACTTGCCACCAGCATGCCTTTGTGGAAGCCGCTGCTAGTGATGCCGGCATACAAACCATGCTAATCGCGGCCAAATCGATGGCGCTGACGGCCTTAGACCTATTGCGTGATCAAGAGTTGAGGAATGCCGTTAAAGCGGAGTTTAAAGCCTAAATTCCCATGGATGTTTCAACGACTACCATAGTTGACAAGTAAGCCACAAATGAATTTGATATATAACAAGATCATTTCAGAGATTGAGGCAGATCAATTCATCTGTGCACAAAGCTTGATCAGTTCTATTTTACAGGCAAACAATGCGGATAGTATGGCCTGGGGTTTGCAAGGCTTATGCCATTTGAAAACTCAGCATATTGACGCCGGTCTATTGCCTGGAGATTTTGAAAGCGCTTGTGCACTCGGCGTTAAAATGGCTACAGATAAAGTGTATCGCGCCCAGACGGAGCAACGACTTCGAGATCGCAAACATGTGATCATTGAAGATCGGGGGAACCCCCACTTGATTCATGTGCTTACTAATTGTGTATAAGGGCTAATCCCCTTGGCACAGCAATGCCCATAAATTTTGCTAACTATAGGGAGTGGTTTTTTTTGCGCAGATTACCAAATAGATCGGAGCCTGAGAATAGCGTTCAACCAAGTTGGAATCATGCCCAGCCTGGCCTGAAAGACTGGGCTCTCGTAATTGCTCCACTTGAAATCCCGCTTGGGTAAGGCTGAGAAAGTATTTTTCAAGTGTATGGTGATATTTGGTGACCGGTCCACCCAGCCAGTGATAGGTTCGTTCACCCTCTTTAAAATAATGATCAAGCTGCCAGCCTCTGCGGTTTTTTGCTTCTTCAGGAGAAAGTTGATGACTCGTTGTGATCGGATGTTCTGCAGAGAAAACTAAATGGCCTTCGGGGACTAAACTCTGATAAATTAAACGGAACAACTCTCCGAGAGATTTAATATAGTGGAATGCCAGTCTCGAAATAACCAAATCATAGCTATTTGGGGGGTAATGAAGTGTATCTTGGATGTCTCCGCGAATCATTGAAATATTTGAGTGCTGATATTTTTCTTGAGCCAAACTAACCATACCCTCTGAATCATCAATACCCCGATAACTGTTGATACCCGCTTTGATCAAATGCTCACAGATGCTGGCATCACCACAGCCCAAATCAAGCACTGTTCGTTTTTGCAAAGGTGGCAGAAGCGAAAGAAAAACAGGTTGTTCAAGCAGCTTGTTTACACTGCATGACGTATGACGCCGCTCAAGATATTGCGCCAATTGATGTGGGTTATCATAAAAATCAGAGCCCATTTTTGCTATCCGTCATATCTTTTTCTCCAGTCGTGATCTCTGGCTCCTCAAAGTCTCAAGTATAAGCTTAGCTTATTGTTGGACTCTATTTTTAAATTTCACGTCAGTAATTCACGTGCTGTCCAGGGCAATATTTGTGGGTTAGGGGCTGCATAAACGGTATTCGCTAAGGCATTCCCCTGTAAGACAACACCGGCACCAATCAGAACACCTTTTCCAATGCTTACATTATCTTTTATGACAGCACCTGTTCCTAAAGTAGCGAAGGGAGAGACGCTGACTCGACCTGAACAGAGCACGCCTGCGGAGAGATAAACATGCTCACCAAGCTCACTATGATGTCCAATGACTGAATTGGAGCCAATATTTACATTGTCTTTCAGGCTTACAAAAGGCTCTAAGATAACCTGATCGGCAATACAACAATTTTCTCCCCAGCTGACTTGTTCACCGATTCGTGCAGAAGGACTGATCCAACTGGCACAGGTATAGCCCAGCTCTTTGCACAACTCAAAGCGTTCTGCTCTTAACTGATTGGCTTGTGCAAAACCTATCGCGATAAAGAGTTGATAATGCTCAGCAGGAAAACGAGCCTGCAATTCAGTAAACGGGTAAAGCGGAAGATCCAAAACCTGTTCTGAATTGATACAATGGGCATCGACAATACAGGCAATGACTTCGTGACCTGTGGAGCGAAAACGTATGATGGCTAGCTCTGCCATATCCCCGTTGCCATAAATGACGATTTTAGGCATATGGCAGTGGTGTTTCAAGCTGGTTTAACCATTGCTCGCAAATGTCAATCATCTCTTCAGCCATATAATTCTCGGTTAATTTCAAAGGAGAAGTAAATGAGGCGTTTAGCTCAACAGCAGCAAGAGATTGGCGCTTGCTTAATCCCAGTCGGTATTCATCTTTCATCGATAAGCTATAGACAATCTGCTTAACACCAGCCCAATAGGCTGCAGAAAGGCACATGGAGCAGGGTTCAACAGTAGAGTAAAGTGTCGCCCCTTTTAGGTTCGGTTCTTGTCCTTGATCCAGGGCTTTAGATAAAGCCTGCATCTCCGCATGTGCCAGAATATGTTTTGTTTTGACCTGATTGTGTTGAAGTGCCAATAATTGCTGACGATTGACTAAGGCTGCTGCGTAAGGGACTTGTCCAGACGCTACCGATTCTAAGGCCCTATCTAAGATCAGCCGCATCCATTTTTGATGCGGATTTGTCGTCGGGGTTGATGTCCTGTTCTCTCGTATACTCTCCGTTTGAATCGCATTGAAGAAATCAGCTGCTACAGGATTTTTTAATAATAGGGATAAATCAAGGTTGAGATTAAACTCTGTTTTTAGCTGTGACAAGAGACGCATTGCCAGCAGGGAATGCCCACCCTTAAGAAAAAAATTATCTTTGGCCTGAATTGACTCGACTTGTAAAAGGGTTGCCCAAATCTCACCAAGCCTCTGTTGTGTCAAGGCTTGGTTTAGACTGTTTTCATCTGAAAGCGTGGGCCGTTTGAGTTTACCATTTGCAGTTAAAGGCCATTGGCGATAAGTCCGCCAAAAATCTGGCTGATGAGATTCGTGGAATTGATCCCGAAGAGATTGTTTTATCTTGGATAGATCTAAATCCGCTGAGCTTAGACACATGGCGACTAGTAATTGAGTGGATTCATCATAATATACGTGCGCATCTTGAATAAGCTCTTGCTCAGAGAGCCAGTGAGCGATTCCTTGAACATTGACCCTTGTCCCTCGGATTTTTAAGAACTTGTTTTTACGTCCGTGATAAATGATGGCACCAGACTCCAATGGATAGGCAAAATCTCCTGTTGCATACCATCCATCTTGTAGGAGCAGAGACGGCGAGAGAAAATCTCCTTTGAGTTGGATTTCTTGGAGATGGTTTGACTTTCTTTCATTTGTCTTTGATAATCTAAAGTGGACGTTTGATAAAGGGGTTCCCAATACACTCAGATCGCTATCAGCTCCTTGGGGATCCAGTTCATGATAGGCAACAGGCCCTGCGGTTTCACTTAAAGCGTATAAGCTGATGAGGCGAGTAGAAGCATTGCCATGCCGAAACCATTTGTTACAGGCTGCTGCTGTAATGGCCTCACCACTGATTGCGATTCGGCGCAAAGGGAGCGAATTTAACTGGCTTTCATTCTCAAGGCCTGCTAAAAATTGTAAAAATGCCGTGGGCGTTTGACTCCAAATAGAAATACGGTTCTCAGTTAAAAAATCACAAAGCTCTGCTGAAGTGCGATTTGCCTTTTGAGGCAGACAGACCAAGCAGGCCCCATGACTGAGTGCTCCCCAAATTTCCCATAGTGAAAAACCAAAAGCAAGTGAGTGGCTTTGTAGCCAACGATCGTGATGTGTGTACTCCATGACCGAAGTTAGTTTTGGTAAAAAACCTGCAAAATTTGTATAGCTAATCGGGATACATTTGGGCTGTCCGGTTGAGCCTGAAGTATAGATTTCATACATGATATCGCTTAGGTTTCTCAAAAAAGACGGGCTCTGGACTGCTTGGTTTGTAGAAGCTGTCATGAGGTCAGAAAAAGAATCTTCGCTGATCACCAGGGCTGCATTTGCTGCCTGCAGAATGTTTCTTTTCCAAGCGATAGGGCTATTTGGAGCCAGTGGAACATAAATACAGCGTAATTTTAAAATACCTAGCATGGCGACAAAAGCATTTGGACTTTCAGGTAGACAGACGATTATTTTCTGTTGAGGCACGATACCGAGTTCAAGCAGCCGATTTGCAAGTTGAGAAGATTGTGTTTGAAGTTCCAAATAAGTCATGACGCTTTGCTTGTACTCGATGGCAGCAGACAAAGGAACATCTTTAACCGATTGCTCAAAGCGTTCTAAAATGTGATTGACTTGAGAAGAAGAGGACATGATACACCAAGCTTTAAAGTAGAGTCATTTCTTTATTATCCTACCCCGAAACATTCAAGAGGGAAAGAAGGTGACGGGGGATTATCCAAATTAAGAATGTGACAGGGCTTAATTACAAGTTTGGGAATCAGAGATCTATCAAAAAGGCGATCTCACTATCATCGATGCGCGCGCGCAAAGTCCCGAATTCGGATCGCCAGTTCTTCGGGCATTTCCATATAGGGGCAGTGGGTGAAGTGGGCCGGTTCTTCTAATTTGAAATGGCTGGGTTTATGGGTACGGTAAAACTCGACATGTTCTTCGAGGATCCGATCTTGCTTGCCCCAAATCAAGAGGGTGGGTACCTGGATCGATTGCAGATCTTCAGGCCTTAAGAGATTATCAGGGTCAAAATGCTCAAAAATCTGCCGCATGTCTTCATTGGCAAAACGCAGTCGGATTTCTTCTTCCATCAGCTTGCGATATACTGGCGGCGTATTATAGAGCCGGTCCACAAATTCACTCGGGCGATCCTGGGTCGCGCTGGCAAAAATCTGACGCAGGTGCTCTAGTTTCTCAGGATCTACAGGGGCACCACCGGGGGAAGACAATACCAGGGAGTGTACATTTTGCGGGGCGTAATTGGTATAGCGAATTGCTGCCAGGCCGCCTAATGAATTGCCGAAAATCATTACCGGTTGGTCGTCTTTTAAGATTTGGTCCAAAGCTTGATTAAGCATCGTATTCAACGCTTCAGGGATCACGCCTGAGCGCGGGCTTTCACTCAGGCCATGCACAGGTAACTCAACCACTACAATTCCCTGACAATAGCGGCGCAAGGGCCGAAACAAAGGCGTTAAATCAGCGCCATTGGCACCAAGGCCATGCAAAAATACCATCACCGGCAAGGGGCCCTGGCTGCGGGCACGGTAATAATGAATGCGACCTTCAGAAGTCTCGGCAAAGCGGCTACTATAGCCATCGGCTTGCAAGAGATGACGGCTGGCTTGCAATAAAAAACGGGACATCGTTTTCTTGGGCATGGTTTTCCTCAACGGGCGGTATGGGTTTATTATAGCCTGCTGATCAAAACTCATGTGTGTCAATTACTGTGCGCTTTAGCGACGGGGTCGTTTCATTTTACTCAGACGACTCTTCAGGACTTGCTTCTGCTTTGTTGATCGCCGGGATCTGATCCAGGGTTTGATCCAAAAATGTGTGAAAGCTTTCCAGGCAGGCGGGCAGGTCAAAAAGCTGTTTGCGGTGCGCTTGAATATGTTCTCTGAAACGTGCTTTACTTTCGGGATCCTGGGCCAGGGCCACAGCGCGTGCGGCGTATTCTGAGCGTTCTTCGACTACAGACTCTGTGAGCCCTAAACGCTGATAAATACCTGCTGCATAGCGCCCTCGGGCATATTCACCACGCCAGCTGACGACCGGCGTGCCCAGCAAAATCAGGCGCCAGAGGCCTGTGCTTATACCCTGATGGATCGGATCCAAAACCAGATCCACAACGCGCACAAAGCTTAAAAAATCACGTTCATTGATGGTCGGCAAAAACAAAATGCGATCTGCTGATTCGGGGAACTGCGCCTTGAAATATGCCTGACAGGCCTCATCAACCCAGGTGCTATAGCCCATAATCAAGATTTGGGCTTCTGGATCGAGACGCAGAATTTCGGCCAGGACTGGATAAAAATCGACATGCAAGTTTGGTGCTCTGACCGGGCAAAAATAGGTCCGTTTGTTTTGAGACTGAGCAAATTTTTCGGAATCCACAAAGCGATCAGGGAGGCTAACATTTCTTTGGGGTGTGCCACTGAGTTGGATCAGCTTCTCGCTATAATGAGCCTGGGCATTGACTGGCTCGAGCCAATCAAAGCTGATAAAATAATCGATTTCAGGGAGCTGTGTGCTCATGGGGTAAGCGGCTAAAACGGCTTGCCTGGGAGCCAGTCGCTGAGTTGCCAGGGCCATGCTGCGCGGGCTCTGTGGTCCAATATTGAGGTAGATTAGCAAATCAGGCTTGTGACTGAGAATGGCGTTATAAACATCCTGGAGTGACTTTGTGACCTGGTAAATTCGCATCCAGTCTTCTTCAGCCAACTCTTCCGGGATATCCCCAATGCAAATCACGGTGACGCTATATTTACGGCTGGTTTCAGTAATTAGATCCAAAAAAGCGTGATTATCCAGGCGTTTCAATTCGCCGACCAGGGCGATGCGTCGCTTGCCGGCACTCTCCGGCTCAGGGCCGTCGGGAAAGTATTTACTGATCTGCTGAGTCAGCATTTGCTGATAGCTGATAAAGCGTGTTTGATCGGTGTCAGCGCGTAAAAACAAACGATAGGGGAACCACTCTCCCCAGGCAGAATTGTCAAAGCGCTGATGTGTTAAAGCCTTGAGTGTGCCAGGGCCTTCGGTCTCGGGCATGATAGGCAAGAGCGGCAAATAAGATTGGGCTGCAAGCTCAAAAGACCAGGAGTCTAGACGCTTGCTGGCTTCTTGCAGCAAATTTTGGGCATCTTGATTGGCGTTGCCGCGTTCCAAAATACCATGATAAAAATTAAAGGCCCGTGCCAGCAGATCGTCTGTATAAGGGTAATTGCTGCAAAAAAACTGGAGCATGCCCAGAGCCTTGTTGATCTTTCCTAATTCGGTATAGGCTTCGGCCAAAAAATAGGGCGTTCTGACCAATTTGGGGTTGTCTTTGAGGGCGAGTTCAAATAATTGGCAAGCATCTGTGTATTTAGCGCTGCTCAAAAAGACATGGCCCGTTGCTGCGAGGGCGTGCCCATGTTGTTGCTTGTCGTGCTCTGACCATTCCAGGATGCGATGGTAATAACGTAAAGAGAGCTCCAGTTGGCTATTCAAATGATAAAACACAGCCATTTGCCAGAGTTCTTCCAGGTTCCAATCTGGAGTTTCCAGACTGCGATCTTTGAGGAGATGAGAGGGGGGCTTATCCTGGATCGAACGGGCGATTTTAGCGACCCATTCAGGATAGTATAAAAGATTCACAAAGACCTGTTTTAATGCCACAATTCACACTCCAAGCTGCAGGATAAAAAAGCATGCTAACATAAAATCATCACGCTGTTTCTTTCAACTCCAGCGATTAATGACTTTCTGATTCAGGCAGGCTGAGATCAGACGTTTGCGTGGTTTCGTCGCGGCTGCCCCGGCTCAGCTTTAACAAAAACAAACCTTCATAAATACTCCAGAGTGGGGCGAAAATAAGTGCACCTGCAGCTACCAGATAAATCAGGGGCAGGATCACCAGCATATGGGCCACGACGGTTAAAATATTTCCGATTCCCCAGAGTAAGCCCAGTAAAACTAACAGGCGTGGGATTTGAGGGTTGTTCAGGGCTTTGATGCTTACGACAATAAACCAAATGCCCGGCAAACCCAGAGAAAGAATAAACCAGGCCACATTGGTGACGCCCAGAACCTGAATAATATGCTGAGTATTGACATCGACATGCTGATATTGTTTGACCAGATAAGGGATCATGCTCATATCTTGCACGGATTGCAGCATATTGAAGCTATATCCAATAATTGCCATCAGTGATGACCAGACCATAATGCCGTAATTTTTGTCACGGTGCAGTCCAAAGAAAGTGGCGACGACACCAATCATTGCGGCACTAGAAATGAACATCAGGATTTTTAAAAAGATGAAAATGGGTTGGATTCGGGGGAAATCAGTAAAATAATGTTCGTTGGCAACATAAGATGCAATCGAGGCTGGCATCAGAAAGGCGCAAACCGTCATCAGTGAGTAGCAGACGCCAGCTACGAGAGCGCAGTAAGCGCCCATGCGACATAAACTCTGGGTTTTGAGATCCATATTAGCCCCCTGCCCATCATACCACCCCTTTGGGGTCAGACCAATGCCTGAGCCGGGTTTGTCTAGAATGGCAGTTTGCTTTAACACACTCATTTAATTTCAGTTTCTAGGGCTACGGCGCTTGCCTCTCAAGGCGACATGTCAGATAATAAGAGGTAACGTTAGTGGGATTATTTGATGCTCCCTATTTATAAGGAATATAATATGAAAATCGGGATTGAATTTGATAAGACGCTGATTCACTATGACCCGCTTTTACATCAATTGGCCTGTGCCAGAGAGTTGATTCCTGAGAACACGCCGGTGCGTATTCATGCAGTCAAAGAGGCGCTCTTAAAGCAAGACCTGGAGGCGGACTGGCTCGAACTCCAGAGTGAAGTCCTGGGGGAAGATATTTTATTGGTCAAGCCTTACGCCGGGGCTGTTGACTTTTTTCGCATGGCACAGGAACAAAGCATCACGCTTTTTATTATTTCGGAGAAACCGCGCCACCCGCCCAAGCACACGGATAGTGACTGTGATTTGCATATTGCAGTGCATAAATGGCTGGAATATTATGGGTTTACTAGCCCCAATGACATTAATCTGAGCCCTGAAATGGTTTTTTTGGAATTATCTGACACAGATAAATTACAACGAATTGCTTCATTGGGATGCGATTTTTTCATTGACAACGATCATGAATTCTTAAGTATTCCGGGATTCCCGCTGTCTGTACGCCGCATTTTGTTTGCCCCCGAAGACGAAGTTCCGCATAGCACTGACTTAAGCGAGTTAAAAATCGTTTCTTCCTGGGCGCAATTGCAAAAAATGCTGCTGCGCGCTTAGATTCCGAGGCGCGCCTGGCTTGTTTGGAGTTCCACGATCAGTTCTTGTGCATGACCGGGCATTAAATAACCTGTGCTGACCCGATGGCGTTGATCTGCTTGTTGCCAGCTTATATCAAAACTGCCTTCTCTTTTGGGGATGCATTGAATACGGAATGAGTCTTTAGGCTCTAATTTTGGGAAGTGTTGATCTTCTTCCAGACATGAGTTGCTGAACAATTCGGTCATGACCTGATCACTGGTATTGATGACCGTAATCGTTGTCCAGACCGGGACCCACAATGCAATCGCTATATAAATCACGGCACAGCAAATGCCTCCCATAGCTAAAGCGGGAACCCGCCAGACAATTTTTGGCGGTTCAAAACGAGGATGAAAAAGTTGGGTCGCCCAGATGATCATCGCGACAGCGATGCCGACCCCAGCGAATCCCAGCACCAAAAATCCCATATTAATCCAGAAGCTATGGCGTTGCATCAGCCAACCGCCAAGCACAATTGTGCCCAGTAAAATGGGCATCAGCAAGATTGTTTCAGCAAAGTTTTTTAGCATGCAGGGTATTATATCTCAGACCTGTTTAGAGATCGGGGGAACGCAAGTTTTTGCCGTATTCGCCTTGCAAGACCAGAGCAATTGGGGCTCGGGTTTGTGCAATCAATTGCGCCAGCTGGATCAGATCCGGGTTTTGCAGCAGAATACAGCCCAGGGTGCGTGAATTTTCGTCGTTGATATCGGCCTGCCAGGGAATCTCAGATTGCTGGCGTTGATCCCGGGAGTGAAACAAGATTTCGCGTCGGGTAGGCGTGCCCCCTTCAATCAAAATACGATGTGAGCCAAAACTCGGTCCCCATTCGGGGCTATCATTTAAGATGCGCCCCACAGCGTAAATCCCATTGGGAGCCGGGGCGTTGGAGTTAACGACACTTGAGAATTGACTTAGCCAATCTGCAGATTTATCCCAGCTCTGGCGGGTGTTATTGCGGGCTTCCCAGGCCATCACAACTTGTGCCTGGGCATCGATAGCTGACAATAGATTATGACTGCGATCAAAGATCAAAGCGGCGATTTGAGCGGGTTGCCCTGTGTCATTGCTGACTTGCTGTTGACTCAGGCGATAGTTCAGGCCCAGACGGGGACGAATCGCATGCTGCCGAGGACTCAGCCGATCGCGCTCAGGTGCTAGCCACTGGCTCTGAGCACGCACCTGCTCCAGCAGATCGGGGTAAAGGGGCGCTGTCATTTCGGGCAACTCGATACCGGCCTGGCGCTGGTGGATAATTTGTTTGGCCAATTGCTGCCATTGATTCACACGCGCTGGGGCTAGCTTGAGTGCTTCTGCACTTTGCAGCATACGCCCTCTGAGCCCCAGATCGCAGTCGAGGGCCTGGTTTTGATTCTGCAACATGCGCGCAAAGCCCACGCCGCGAATTTGAATGCCCTGACTGGCTTTAAAATCCAGTACCGAGCCAGAGCAGCGTGTGCTGGCCAGTTGGGTGTTTTTGGCATTCTGGCCGGTGATGAGTAAATTATGCACGCCATTAATCGTTAAGGCGGGTGCTTCGGCGGTTCCCCAGGAAATAAACGGGCTTTGAGGCAAATCTGCGCTCAGGTGATAGATACCTGGAGCGAGCTCTATCTGACGTTGTGAGCCAATTGCTGTGACCAGTTCCTGAATCGTCGAGACCCGCAATACAGGCCAGTTCGCTCGCGCAACGGCCGGTGCCAGGGCGTAGCTCAGAAAAGCCCCGTAAACACACCCCAGGGTGGTGATCGTACGCGCAAACAGACTAAATTTCATCAAAAGGCTCCATGGGTATTTGCTCTTAATGTAGCGCAAACATGGCCTGAGAGTATAGAGCTTTGCTTACATTTGAATATGCGGGCGGAACAGCAGGTTCACTTCTACACTCAGATCCACTACCGCACTTTCATATTCCTGAGCCGTATCGTAGCTTAAGCCTGCTCTCAGCATAATTTGTGAAACGCTCTCTTGGCCTGGTTTATTTTTACGGATCATCAGTAAGTTTTCTTTGGGGTCCCCACTGTAACCTTCGGCAATCCCAAATTTGTTGACCAGTCCCAACACGGCTTTCATTTTAGGGTTATGATTCATTTCAATTTGGGTTTGCGGCGGCAAAGACTGTACCAAAGCCTCTATATCTCGGCACATACGACCCAGGTACTTAGATGATTTGATCAGGGACTGATCTAATTTATCTTCGGGTTGAACCTGAGTGTCATGGCTGATATGCTCAATTTCTTTGAGGATATCGCCAAAATTTTCGTTAAACGATTGCAAAGCGTCTGAGGTATTGATCTCGATCAAGTCGACCAGAGGTTTGGCCAATTCGGTTTTGATCAGTGCGATTTGTGCAGGGAGTTTTTCAAGTTGCTGTAAGGTTTCGATAGCTTCGAGAGTGGACTGATGTTCCGTGCTGCCCACTTCGATTGACTCCAGGCTAAGTACCAATTGAGGCAGGCTTTGCTCGATCGTTTTGGCTTTCTGCTGGACCTCGATCAATTCAGCCTCTTTGCTTTCGAGAACGGGTTGCAAACTACGAGCCCCTTTATTCATGCCCGGGATCGCTTGTTCGTTGACGACCACCCGGCGCAAAACGCCTTCGCTTAAGGCGGCTTCATTGGCAAAATAATGGGCTTTACTCAAGGCAAAGCGTCCATTGGCTAAGTCTGACTGGTCACCACTTTTATCAAATTTAGCTTGCCATTTGTCGGCTTGCTGAGAGTATTTTTCGTAGAGACGATTATTGGCTACCAAAGCCAGTTCTTTGGGGTTCATAGCCTTGTATTTGGCGCGTTTGGGATCGGAGGTTTTTAAGTTTTGAATCGTTTCTTCGATCAGGCTCTCGGAGCCTTTGACAAAACTGTCAGTGGTCTTGAGTTGGCTGATGATTTGGGCCCGTGACTCGACAGGGGTTTCGCGTATCAGCTTGTTTTTGAACTGGTTCCACTGTGGCCCTGCAAATTTACGCACTTTGATCAAAGCGGCTATATCCTGGTTTTTGTTATTGAGTTTATTGGCCCGGCGATCGGTCCACTGAAAGCGGCCCTGTTGGCCTTCTAATTCAAAATCAGGAAAAACACCTTTGGTATAAAGGTTAACGTCGAGACTGTTTCCTGATTCTTGGCGCGGGGCGTTCTGGCGATAGGCAGTGTTAAATTTGGTCACAAACTCAGTATCTTTACCCGCCGTTGTCTTCACGGCGGTGATATTGACATCAATATCTGAGGACAGTTCGGAACTGCCACATATTTTGACACGCAGATGCGCACCGTCGGGTGGGGTTTGGCCAGGCAAGACGACGGGCAGGCCCATTTTTTCGCCCACTTCTTGCATCAGGGTAGAGACTTTGCTGTGACGCATCTCCAATGCGATCATCATGCTCAGATCTTCTTTGCCAATAAAGCTTGATTTAACGTTTTCCCAGAGGGTGTCTGTTTTATCCGGAACCCCGCCCTCTTGTTTTAAGAGTTTACCCAGGGTTCTGTCGCCAAACATTTTGGGGCTTGTACTCGGCTGCTTAAGATCGGAGATCTGTTTGCCAATCTGGCCAGGATCTAAAAAAGGTGGCTTGAGCTGAGCCAGTTGCTGATACAGTGCTTTGTTATCTGAATGATTGCCTAATTGGACATTACTCTCAATTTTGGCTTGTAAATCATGAACCTTGTTGACCTGCGCTGTAATGTTTTCACGTTTTAATTGCACCGTCAGTTCTTTTTTGCTAGTCGGAATCTGAGGCCTTAAGCCGGGTTTGCTTGAGGGTAGAGTCAGTGTGGGAGGGGCTGTATTGCTGCGCTCAAGGGTTGGTTTCTTTGTTGTGTTTGGTGTTGACGTTGTGCGCTGCAAGGGTTGCGGAGCACCTGGAGTACGAGCAGAAAACCCAGAGCCTAATGACATATAGAGACCTCAATGTATAAGTTGATTCTATTATACTGCTTTTAGCAGATAAAGTAAACATCGATTACTTTTTTATTTGAAATCGCTTGCTAAGGCATCTAAATTATCAGCGAAATCGGCTATTTTAGCACTGAGGGCATTATAAGCGCTGTTTAGTTCAGTCGGTTGGGGGTGCGATTGGGTTAGCTTTTCGACTTGCTCGACATAGAGCTCTGCATTGTCCATCAGAGCTTCATAGTTTTCTTCCATGATTTCTAAATCGTCCAGGCTTTTGATCTGATTGAGTTCCTGGATCACTTGCTCGACCTGAGCCAGCTCTTGTTGCAAAGTCAGGGTCAGAGCTTGTCCTGTTTCAGCGTTCTCAATCAGCTTTTGCCAGCGCTTGTTCTGGCCTGCTAATGGCAATATGAGTTGCTGGAGTTCTTGCACTTCAAATTCGGCTTCCAGGGCGTCAATTTGTGTCTGAAAACGTTGCCATTGGCTGTGTAACATCCGCGCTTGTTTTTGTAAGTCCTGGATCCCGGCAGTATCAAAGACAGCCAGGGGTAGTGCTTTCTCCATGCTAAAGCGCACAGCAGTAAGTATCCATTGCCTGGTCTGGGCCAGGTGGGCTTCGGTTAGTTCTGATTCTTGATTTGGTTCTTGTTGCTGAGAGAGTGCTTCTATTTGCTGGATCTTGACTTGAATCTGGGCTTTGATTTCGAGGGCCTGGGGGTGATCGGGTTTGCGTTCTAGCACCGGTTTTAAATAATCCAGGGCACCATCAAAATCCTGCAATAGCATAAACAAATAGGCCAGCATTAAGCAGGGGCGATCATCTGCCCGGTTGCTTTTGAGCGCCTGAATAAAAGACTGACAGGCCTGGGGCAAATGATCGGGATCTTTAAAATCTGCTGCAATCGCCTGCTCAAAGAACTTGAGGCCTTGCTGATAGTATTGATCGGCGGTCAGCGCTCGACGTGATGAGAGCTGGCTGTTTTGCTGCTGTGCCTGTTTGAGTGCTTTTAGATTCATGGCTTTGTTTGTTTACAGATCATACCAAAATTTGAGATTATGCGATTAAATGCTGTGCGAGTAGATGCCTTCACTTTTTGAGAAGCTAAGCTATGCTGTAAGCATGTTACACGAATTATTTACGGTTTTAGCGCTGCTCTTGTGTGGGCTGCTGGCGATACTGGCTTTAAATCGCCGCCGGGGTCAGGCCATGCCTCCTTATGCTGCGATTGGCAGCTTGCTTTTGCTCAGTCTACTTGCTGTTTATTTCATTCCCCCCGTCTTGCCCAATACGATTGAAATCATCAAGCCGGCTGTTTTGGGCCAGCCCACCGGTCTCAAACTGGGGCTTTGGGCCCAAACTCAATTGCCGCCACGCCGTGTGCAAGCTGCTCAAATAGATTGGCTGAAGCAAACCCGTGGGGGACGTCAGCTGACGCGCAAACCGATCATTATTTTTCGGCAGCCTGAGCGCTCTCAGTTTCGGCTGCAGGGCCTACAGCGCGCTTACGCCCACCGCTTTGGCTGGAAAGATGCACGCACGCAGGCTTTTGAGCCTCGAGCTGTGATTGTACATTCTACTGAAGGTCCAACCGAAGCCAGTGCTTTTGCTATTTTTGACCAGAATACCCGCGAGCAGTATTTGGGCGGCATCTGGACCCACTTTGCTGTCGCACCGGATGGAGAAATTTTTCAGTATGGCCCGCTCAATCGCATCAGCAAGGGCCAGGCTGGGGTGGATGATCTGGCTGTGGGGATCGAAATTGTGGGCGATGCCAGCCTGTGGTTGGGGCCTGTGCAAGTCAAGAGCGGGCAAATTATTCAGCGCTTTCAGCAAGGGCAGACCCGGCAATTGCAAGCAGTGACTGATTTGATTCAAACCTTGCAGCAACATTATCAGATTCCCGATAAACAGATCTTTAGCCATGAAGATGTCGGTAATATTAGCACTCTGCGCGGGCGCACTCCAGTGGATTTTCAATGGCTGCGCTATCAGATCCGTGACCGGGTTTATCTGAACCTGGAGCCGACGATTAATGACAAAGGCGAAGCCAATACATGGTACGACTTTTTAGAGCCTTACGACCGTCAGGATCCAGGCCGAGATGTGATGCAGGTGATTTATCAGCGCCTGCGGCAGGATCCGCACCCCTAGTCTAGTGGTTAGCGGGGGCCAGGATGGGCGTTCAACAGCGCTGGGGTGGCTCCCTGGGCGGCGATCACGTTCTGGTAAGCGGCCACGCCATCGGTGGGTATGCGCTGCAAGCTGGAATCACTCAGGGCTTCGACACGGTAGAGACCAAAGCGCGAATCAAAGTTGCCCCACTCGTAATTATCGGTGATTGACCAGTGGTAATAGGCCATTACATTGGCGCCGTCAGCCATCGCACGCTGCATTTGATTGACGTGCTGCACAATATGGTCGGCACGTTTCCAGCCATCTTTGCGGGGCTCATTGTTAAAAGTTCCCAATCCGTTTTCGGCAATGATGATCGGCTTGCGAAAGCGGCGCTGATAATTGATCAGCACATTATAAAGCCCTTCGGGGTAAATCGGCATGTCCCAGGTTTCGTGGGCTCTGAAAACCTGCGAGATCTTGGTGAAGCGATAATAATAATCAAAGGCCACAAAGTCAAAGCGCTTGAGCAGATTGACGGTGCCATTGTTCATGGCACTGGGATCGCCGTTTTCGCCGCCTTTAAAATGCTGGGGTTTGAAATAGGCTTGCAAGTGCTTCTCGTAAGCAAACTCACCGGTTTCGAGGGCTTCATAAAACCATTCGCTGGAAGCAAAGTCTTCAATTGTTTGGTCTGTCAGAGCATCAGCTTGATTGGCAAAAGAGCGTGCAGAGCGGGCAAAGGGATTGTACATAAACTGGAAGATATTGGACGAGACCATGGCTGTAGGTTGGATGCCATGAATGCTGTCATAGACGCGGGCATGGGCTTGCAAGACATTGCGACCGGCCCGCAAGAGACCAAACAGACTTTTGTGACCCGGTGGGGTTTGACCGGCCAGATGGGCGATCGGCAACCAGATATTGGGTTCATTAAAGGTGATCCAGAGCCGCACTTCGGGGCTCAGTTCACGCACAACCAGGGCCGCGTATTTGAGATAATGCTCAATCGTATCGGGGTCTTCCCAGCCAGTCACACCGTCTTTGTCGTCGTCTATGTCTAACCAGTGCGGGTAAGTAAAATGCAGTAGGGTGACCATCGGTTCCATGCCATGCTTGCGCACGGTCTGGACTAAGTTTTTGTAAAAGGCCAATTGCTGGCGATCAATCACACCCGGTTGGGGTTCGATTCGGCTCCACTCAACAGAAAGCCGAAAGGTGTTGACGCCCATGGCTTTGGCCAGCAGAATGTCTTCTTCGTAGCGATTGTAAAAATCAACGGCTTTGCCCGCTTTGTGCTTGGTTTTACCCGCTTGCTCCCAGTAATACCACTGGCTATTGGTTTCGTTGCCTTCGGCCTGATAACCGGCTGAGGAGACGCCCCATAAAAAGCGATCGCCGGTTTTGGTGCCCAGACCATTCAGAGAGGTGTTGAGGCCGCGACCCAGGGGGATTTGAGGAATGGATGTCGGGCGGGGAGGCTGGCAGGCAAATAGACTACTCAAAGCCAGACCTGTCACCATTAGTTTTGTCAAACGCTTGATTGCCAGCATCACACACTCCTCAAACCGCAGCTCTTAATCTAATGTTAATCTTATAGTGGCAAATCAGCAAAGACTTGTCTAAATCTGGATTATTCTGCGTTTTGTCTAGCTTAACATTCTTTTTTACGCGAAGAAAGACCGTTTTTACTGCGTGGCTCAGGGGTAGGCGTTTTTTGAAGTCAATGTGTGATCTCACGACAAAAATGATGGTTAAAAATAGCTGGGTATAAATTACACACCGCGTAAAGTAAAATAAGGTTAAATATACGACCCAAAGGTTAAATTTATTTTGTATAATGCAAAATATTAGATTAACGATTGATGAGGACGATGCACCATGGCTTTCGCCAACGAACCTTTAGTCAAAGACACAACAGCTAGCCCAGATACTTTTAAATTATTCGACGAAATGAACCGACGTGGCCATGAGCAAGTCGTTCATTTTTGTGATGAAAGCGTGGGTCTGAAGGCGATCGTAGCGATCCACAGCACCGTTCTTGGCCCTGCTCTGGGCGGTACACGCATGTGGCCCTATGAGTCTGAAGCCGAAGCTTTGCAAGATGTCTTGCGCCTGTCGCGTGGCATGACCTACAAAGCGGCAGTCACTGGCTTGAATCTCGGTGGCGGCAAAGCGGTGATCATCGGGGATCCCAAAAAGCATAAATCCGAAGCTTTGTTTCGGACCTTTGGTCGCTTTGTCGAAAGCCTCGGCGGCCGGTATATCACGGCTGAAGATGTCGGTATTAATGTCGACGATATGGAATACGTGCGTATGGAAACCCAACATGTGACCGGGATTGCCCGCGCCATGGGTGGCAGTGGCGATCCGTCGCCAATCACTGCTCTGGGTGTCTATCACGGGATCCGCGCCTGTGTCGAAGAACGCTTTGGCTCTGATGAACTCAGAGGCCGTCGGGTCACGATTCAGGGCTTGGGTCATGTTGGCATGGCACTGGTCGAAATCCTGGCCAAAGAAGGCGCTGAGCTCTTTATCACCGATCTGGACCCGGAGCACACCGAAGCCGTGGCCAAAAAATTTGGCGCCACCGCGATTGCACCGGATGAAATCTTTAAAATTGAAGGCGATATTTTTTCACCTTCTGCTCTCGGTGGCGTGATCAATAATCAATCGCTGCAAAATTGCGGTTATCAGATCATTGCTGGCTCTGCCAATAATCAATTGGACGACGAGATTCTACATGGCGAAGCCCTCAAACGCCTGGGTATTCTCTATGCTCCTGATTATGTGATCAATGCCGGTGGCCTGATCAATGTCTGGAACGAGCTGCGCGGCTATAATAAGCGCAAGGTCAACAAAGAAGTGCAGGGCATTTACGACACCCTGAGAGCGATCTTTAAGCTGGCCAAAGATCAGGATATGCCGACCAATCTGGCTTCCAATCGCCTGGCTGAGCGTCGCATTCAATCCCTCTCTAAATTGAGCTCGATTCATATCCCTCATAA